>NZ_JBDKWD010000003.1:0-264654 GCF_039680845.1 Psychrobacter halotolerans
AACGCGGGCGGCACACTACCGGCGCCTGTGGTCAACGCCACCGATGGCACGCTTGATAGCGCGCCAACCACCGGTACGGTGCCAGTGATTCTTCCTGACACTACACCGCCTAGCGCGCCAGTGGTAATTATTGGCAATGGTGATGACTTAGTTAACGGCTTTGATTTAAATGACGAGGGGTTTGTTGAAGTCACAGTGATTTTACCAGCTGATGCTGAGGTTGGTGATACCGTCACAGTCGATGGTATGGGGACTGTGATTACTCAAGACATGCTCGACAATGGGTATAACTTTACGGTTCCAGCGCCAGCACAAGGGACGGTATTGACAGTCACTGCAAGTGTGACCGATCAGGCTGGTAACATTGGTCCGATAGGTACAGACAGCGCTACGGTTGGTAATATCATGGCGCCTGCAGTATTAATTCCTGAAGCGCTTGATGGTGTCAATGCGGAAGAGTTTGCAGATGGCATTCAAACCCAAGTGACGTTACCAGACGACACTTCAGTCGGTGATATTGTCACCTTAACAGTGACGCCTGATGGTGGTACTCCCATTACCATCCAATATGAAGTGACGGCAGCTGATCTTGATGTCAATGGTGGAAATGGTATTGCTGAAATTACGATTCCAAATGGTGCAGGCGGCATCAGTGATAATGGTGCTTACACTGTGGTGGCGACGGTGACAGATGCAGATAACAATATCGGCGTTCCAAGTGCTCCTGTTGGTTTTGATCTAAATACAACTTTTGCTGCTCGCGATGATTCAGATACCCTTGATTTGGGTCAGTTGCAAGTGACCTATTATCCTCCAGTTAGTGACTCTGATTTGCTTATACTTGGTGCACTTGAAGGAACTGGTGGTACAGAGAGTAATCTTGGCTTTACCGTGAGTGAAGGCGCGAGCGGTACGGTAAGCATCTCAGTCCAGCAGACGGCTTTAGTAGCAGTAGCGGATGCCGTCAATATAGAAATTTACAACGCTGCTGGTGAACGCGTTTATGTCGGTACTACGGGCAATGATCCACTGGTGGGTGACGTAATAGGTCTAGAGTTATTAGGTTTAACTGGTAATGATACGTTAACCGCAACGGTCTCAGGTTTGGAGCCGGGTGACTATACGATCGTTGTACGTAACGATCGTAGTGTTTTAAGTGATTTGGTCAACGATCTTACCTTGGCAGAGCTAGGTGAGGCAGGTGTCGTGTTAGGACCTGATAACCAAGGTATTATCTTCAATGCAGTACAAGAGGCACTAGGTCCTGTTCTTGGTCCTACAGTTGTCGGACTTCTTAGACCTGTTCTTACACCATTACTATCTGCACCTGAGGGTCTAGAATTTGAGGAATTAGCGGAGACTCTTGGAGGCCTAAATTTAGGTTTAGGTTTGGGTTTAACGACTACACAGATTGATCAGATACTTGATAATTTAGTTGCGCCCTTGCTCAGTAATACATTAACGCTACTCGAAACCACGGATATTACAGCGATAGTGACGGAATTTAGTTATGCGGACAATACGGTAATCAACGGTAATGTCATTGATCCTGATGCATCGATCCTAGGTGAGCCGGGTGAAGATACGGTGACTACCGATACTGTAATTACTGATATAGATAGTAGCACTGGGTCAGAGCCAACATCCGAAATAGTGGGCGGTGTTAGGGGATTTACCATACAGGGTCAATATGGTGTTTTAGTTATTGATGAAGATGGTAATTATACCTATACAGCGAACGGTGATTTTGCGTCATCCGGTCAGTCAGAGACATTTACTTATACTATCTCTGATGGGGTTGTTAGTGATACAGCAGAGTTGGTGATCAATCTCGATACGGTCGTTGATACCACGCCGCCAGACGCGCCAACGATCGATGTGCCTATTGCTGGTGACAACATCGTCAATGGTACTGAGGCTGCGGCAAGTTTTGCAGTAACAGGAACAGGTGTGTCAGGAGATACGATCACATTGACCGATGGTTCGAATAACATCCTAGGTACGGCTATTGTTGATGCGACTGGCAACTGGAGCATCAACGTTGATCAAGCAGAAGTTAATGCAATGGGTGAGGGTGCTGAGCAGTTAAATGCTACGGCAACTGACTATGCGGGTAACGTAAGTATCGCTGCGACTGCCACTATAAGCGTTGACACGACTGTACCAGTGGCGTTTGACAATGAAGTTGCATTGAATATAGGTTTTCAGACGTCATCTACTTCTGTACCTCTAAAAAGTACTCTTGTCGGAGGGCTTCTTGATCTTAGTGTGCTTTCAAATACAGTGGACGTAAGTCTATTGAGTCGTAATGCACTTTCTTTCAACGTGGCTGAAAATACCACTCGGCAGGTAACGGTAGATGGTAGTGGTAGAGCTTTGGTAAGCTTAGGCGTGGTTGGAGACCGTGATTTTGATCTTCTAGTCTATAGAGTAGAAGCAGGCAGCTCTCAGGCTACGCTGGTACAAGAGATACCCAACTGGCTGGTCGGTTCGGGTAACCTACCTACTATATGGAACGCAAATGATCTACCATTATCAAGGTTTGAAGATGGCGGGACGTATTATGTCACTCTCGGTAATAATGGTGGACTTTTAGACATCTCATTACTGAGCAGACTTACGCTTCTTACTACGTCTGATGTCATCACCAGCTATAGCCCACCTACAGTAATAAATGCTTCAAGAGGTGGAAATGTCATTACCGACATAGGTGCTGATGGTACAGATGTTATTACAGCGGGAACGGTCGTATCAGCAGTTGACGGTATCGCAGTAACCACCGGAACACAGATCATTGGAGACTATGGCGTACTGACCATCAACCAAAATGGCAGCTATACCTACGCAGCCAATACCAATTTCACGGGCACGTTTGGTGATGTTGATAGTTTTGCTTATACCATCACCGCACCAAATGGCGAAATCTCTACGGCAAATTTAGACATTACGCTTGATTATACGCTGCCTAATAGTGGAGCTCGGGTTGCCCTTATGAGCATTGACGATAGTATGGTTTACTCTGATCTGCTCTCAGATGATTCTGATATTTTGGGAATCACGCAGGATAGCGAACAAGAAGCAGATATCTTGAATCTTGATGTGTCAGCAAATGCCGGTATCATTATTGACGATGAAGTAGCAGACGTTAGTGACACTGACTTTATGACAAATGACTTTATGACAAATGACCTTATGACAAATGACCTTATGACAAGTGGTTTTGTGTCTGGTGACTTCATGCTTAGTGATTTTATCCAAATGGACGAAGAGCAGTACATTGACATCGCTACTGATGAAGAGGGCAATACGACATTGGCCTTTACGGGACAAGAGGTTGTCGAAACGGCAGTTACCGTTAATGCCGCCAGTAATGAGCCAGTAAGCGCTCATTTAGAGACACAGGCAGATACCAATCTTACCGATCAAATAACAGTTATGTCTGTAGATAATATCAACCTGAGTGTCAATAATGAGTGGGAGAACTTGGCTCAAATAGCAAATACATCCTACATCGTTTAATGTCTGTTTTGTCTATCGTTTACTCTAAAAAAGTGCTTCCATAATGGAGGCGCTTTTTTTGACTGCATCATTCGCGTTAATCAATGGCTAACGGTAGAGCGCAGAATAAAAAACCAGAGATGAGGTACTCGAGCAAAACGGTTAACGGTTAACGGTTACAAGCATATGATGTCTGTTGTTCGCCTAAAATTTTGGACGTTTGCTTGACCTTTATTCTATGTAATATAGAAGATACGATGACATTGAAAATCATGGAGAGCGCTAACGGCATGGATGAACCTACCAACTTAAGTGGTTTGCTACAGCATTTAACAGACCATTTGCCAGCCATCTATGAGAGCTGGCGACAAACCCATATTACTCAAATAGATAAGATTAATATAAACGATCTCTCGGCAGACAGCTTATATCGCACCTTTGCGCTGTCTGCCTCTGACGGATACAAAAAAGCCAAAACCGTCACTTTTATCCTTGATGATTTAAAAACGGTGAGCGATGCGAATGGGTTTAGTGACATTGATTTCGCAGACTTTAAAAAAATATTGCCTATCATTCACGCAAAAATAGACAAACTGTCTGCAAAGTTTGACGCACCAATTGTCTGGTTAAGGCTTGAGTGGCTGCATCAGGCAACATTCACCACTTGGGCAGGTCTACAGCAAACTCTGAAACGCTTTAAAAGAAACTATTATCGTTCAGGTATTGCATTTGAAGGCATACGTGAGCCTTGGTTACTGCTGACAGAAATGGAGCTAAATGCCAATGCTTGTCTTTATGCAGGAAATACGGTGGCTCATGCGGAGGTCAATAACAATAATCTGAATGTCTATTTTAAAGCGCGTCACGGCAGCAGCCAAATACCCGATTTTCGTGATGATTTACCCGTTATCAGCTTTAACACGGCGGGGATATTTATTGATGGTGAGACCGGTGATTGTCATAATCTTGATATACAGCCACGCTTCAAAGGGCATCGTAAGCTATTGCCATTATCAGCCGCCACGACTCAACCTATTATTGAGCAGTCGACCCAATATTTATCCAGACAAGTTCAGCCTTCGGGTCAATACATCTATGGATATTTTCCTTGTTTTGATCGCACGATAAACACTTACAACAGCTTGCGGCATGCCAGTAGTACGTATGCATTGATAGAAGGTTACGAAGCTTGTCGTGATTTTAAGAATAATAGCAGTGTTGACGGTTGCGTTCGATTAGATGTAGACGCTCCTGCTAAGCTAAGTCTGCCTAAGATGCAAAATAATATTGATGCAGCAATGAGCTATCTGAAGCAACAATTGATTCAAACTTACGATGATAAAGCGTATGTGATAGATACGGGTAGCGAGATCAAACTGGGCGCAAATGCGGTAGCAATATTGGCGTTGGTTAAATATTTACAGGTATTTGTAGAGACGCCATTGGCCAATGAATATCGTAATTTGGTTACCAAGTTAGCATTGGGCATCGCGGCTATGCAGCAAGACGATGGCAGCTTCGTACACGTATTACATAGTAAAGATTTAAGCCTAAAAGCGAAACATCGTATCATTTATTATGATGGCGAGGCCGCGTTTGCACTCATGCGTCTGTATGGATTGATCAAAGATGAGCGTTGGCTAAATTGTGTGACTCGGGCTTTTGATTATTTTATCGAAGCCAAGCACCACCGCGCTCATGACCACTGGCTGTCTTACTGCTCAAATGAGCTGGTCATCTACAAACCTGAAAAGAAGTATTTTCAGTTTGCGGTCAATAATATCGCAGGCTATACCGATTTTATCAAAAATCGTATCACCACGTTTCCGACGCTGCTTGAGCTGTCCATGGCATTTCACAAGATGCTATTGAAACTCGATGAGCATCCAGAGTTTCATGACGTGTTAGACGGTTTTGATATTCAAGGCTTCTATCAGGCACTACATGCGCGTGCCAATTATTTGATGAATGGTTTTTTCTTTCCAGAAATGGCGATGTTTTATAAAGCGCCGCAGACTATTTTGCATGGATTTTTTATTCGTCATCATTCATTCAGAGTGCGCATTGATGATGTGGAACACTATCTGTCAGGATTGATTGCGTATCAACATTTTTTAAAAACCGCGCAATATCCGAAACTAGCGACCAAACAATATCAACAAACCAAACAATATCAACGAACCAAGAGCACAATCTGCAAAAGTAATGCCATAACCTCGCAGCAAGTCCAAGCAGACAGTCCACACTTAGCGCAATCCGTATTGACGCCTCGTGCGCTGATAGCCGCCACCAAAGGTATGTGGCTGGTCGCACCAGCGGATGATTGGTCGGCGACAGGTCTGTGTATTTGGCCACCCAGTTTTCAATCAGGTCATATCGTAGTGGCTCGAGGTCGAACAATGGAGGTGGGTTATCTCCCAAAAAAGGCAATCGAATCCTTAGTAAAAAAAGGCGCTGCGGCGATTGTCACCGACGATATAGAAGCGTACAAAAACATGGGTGTTCCTGTTTTGTACGTGTCTAATGTACGTCAAGCAACGATTGATATTGGGCGTTATGCGCGGCAGGCCTTTGGTGGGCAAGTGATTGGTATCACGGGTAGTGCAGGGAAGACCACGACCGTCCATATGTTGGCGCATACTTTACATGGTTTTGGTAAGGCCGATTACACGCAGTCTAGTGCAAATCTACCCGTCGGTATCGCATGGAACTTGGCTTGTATGCCGTCATCTGTCGACTATTGGGTACTAGAGATGGCGATTGGATCTATGTCTGCCAATACTGATTTGGTGCGCCCTGATGTGGCGTTGATTACCAACATTGCACCCGCTCACCTTGAATATCATCATAATGTCGACAATATCGCCCTCAAAAAATCGCGTATTTTTGAAGGTATGGCACCCGGTTCTTTAGCCGTGGTGTGCCGAGATATTGAGCAATATGAGTTGATTGAACGTCTCGCACGCATTTGGGGTCTTCAGGTTATCAGCTATGGTAAGCATGATGAATCGATGATTAAGCTGCTGAGCTATACACCAGAGAATGAGGGAAAAAACGCGCAAGCACAGATAGTGATAGATCATCAGACTTACACGCTGAATCTGTCAGCTCGTGGTCAGCATATGGTTCTAAATGCGATGGCTATTTTGGCAGTGGCGAAGCATTATCATTTATCGATTGATACCGCGATCACTAAATTGGAATCTTTCAAAGCGGTTGCCGGACGCGGACAAGTAATTGACACCAGTTATCAAGGCATACCAATCACCCTTTATGATGACGCTTATAATGCCAATCCTCTATCTATGCAAGCGGCGCTGAAAACCTTTCAGCAGCTCGCCGTACCCGCACATCAAAAAATACTGATTTTGGGTGATATGCTCGAGCTTGGTAACGACAGTAGCAAGTATCATTTAGCACTAACGCCTATTATCGAAGCGATGAATGTGCGAGCGTTACTTTTGGTCGGTGAGCATATGAAAGTGTTGGCAGACCAGCTTAAACTCTCCGATATAACATCTTATTACTTTCAAGACACGCCATTGCTGACCAAAAATTTATCTAATTTTATTAAAGAAAATGACCATGTTTTTATCAAGGCGTCTCATGGAATTGGGATTAATAAATTGTTTTTAGATGATACAGGCTTATCCAAATATTAAAAGATTAAAGACGGGTCATTTGATTGGTATGGGTTCTAACTTAATTATTGGATTGATAACGATATATAGTTGATCCTAAATAAAATGGATACAAGAAATGATAGCGCGAGACTGGAACCAATTTTGCTTGCTGGCGGCGTCGTTGCTGGCAGAGGCGGCAAGGGTATCAAAAAATGAGTCCCATTCTCGCTGTGCCTTTTTTTATATTGGATTGACTCTATCTGATGGTATCAATACATAAAAGATAAAGATGGACTATACATTCTCTAGCCAAAAATAGAAAAATACTGTATAAAATTATATAGATTCATGGATTTATTCTATATTAAGTTTTCGTTATTAGCGTATTCCTATTTTTATCTGACACTAAGTGTCATCTCAATTTATTTAGTGCTTTAAACATTCTTTTAGGCAGTATATGATTAGGGCAAGGTACGTTTTCGTAAGATTTAACCGATAAAAACTAAACACGTTATTAAAAGTATTTTTATAGGGCTGGCTGCTGAAACCTAATATGACAAAATTGTTAAATCAAAAACCATTACGTCTTTGTTTTTTATTTTACCGTTATAGGATGTTATTGGCGGCTAGCCTGTGTTTTACCGTGATCGTACAAACAACGGCGCAAGCCGCAGTGCAAGATTTACGAGTGGATAATTTAATCACGCAGGCCATTCAGACTCATCCTTTGGTGGGCTCTGCCAGAGCCAATCAACAAGCCACCATAGAAGGCATTAACGCGGCAAAATTGAACCTGCTACCGACACCAAGTGTGAGCTCAGGATACGATAGAGACAATGATTTTGTCTCACAAGTGACCATTCGCCAGCCTTTATGGACGGGCGGCAAACTGACCGCCGATGTCAACCAAGCCATATTTGATGACAAAGCGGCGACCGAATATATCTATGAACAACAAAACCTAGTGGCAAAAACGACGATTGACGCTTGGCAAAGTTATATTCAAGCCATTGCCAGACAGGAGATTCATTCTGAAGCCTTAAACGTGCTTAGTGACTTTGAAGCCATGATGCAGCGCCGCGTCAATCAAGGCGTCTCCGCCCGTATTGAGCTTGATCTAGTTACAAACCGTATTTTGCAAGAGCAAACAGCCTATCAAGCGGCAGGCGAGCAGCAACGTATCGCAGCAGCCAGACTTCAGCAAATTATCGGCCAGCCCTTGTCGCAAGTAAGTGCCAGCAGCCTTCCTAATATCAAAGTTCTTGTCAATCAAGCCAAGCAGCAATCTGGCAATTTTGAAAAACTGGCATTCGATCAAGCCAGTTTTTATAACCCAACGATCGTGAAAGAACAGTTTCAGATTGAATCGGCCAAGCAAGGGGTTGAGTCGCAGCAGGCGTCGCGTTTTCCCACCGTTTATGCTCAATATGAACACGCCTATTACCATGACGATAGTGATAACGACGGTCAGTTCTCGCTAGGATTGAGTTACGCTCCTGGTGCAGGATTTTCCAATCTTGCCTTAGCTCGTGCGTCACAAGCACAGGTTGACAGTTTGGTGCAAAGTCAAGAAGCGGCGCGCCGTCAAGTGATTGAAGATATTCAGGTGCAGTATCAGCAATTTGTGAGCGCCAAAGACCGAGAGACCTCACTCATTGCAGCGGTCGCAGGCGCGCAGATTGTGGTCAACTCTTATCGTCGGCAGTTCATTGCTGGCCGTAAGTCATGGCTTGAGGTGCTAAATGCGGTGCGCGAATACAACGATTATCAAGTACAGCTGGTGCAAACACGCGCTGACATGTTAGGAGCGTTTCATCGCTTACAAGTGGATTTTGGGCTGATGCCGTGGCAACAATTTGGGCAAAACCGTCAGCCTGTGACCTTATTTAGACCGACCGATCCTGTGAAAGAATGGATAAATAAGCAAGACAAAAAAAGCGTCAGCCGCGATTTGGGTTATAAAACAGAGCGGCCAGAATCGAGCGATGACTATATAGAAATCAGGTTGCCCGCTGCGGTAGAAGAGAGCCTAAACAAAGGCGAGCGTATCATGTTAAACGAAGACTACAGCATCACACCTATCGTCGATGCTAATAATGAAGTCAGAGCGACCAAATAGATAAAACAAGACTAAAAATAATTAGGACGACGCCTCTTGTGGCTGTCCAAAATATTAAATAAGTGATGAATATGAGTTTAAACTCACAACCGACTTCTGCCCATCTTGGCAATCAGGCCAGTACACTTGATCAAAGTGAGCTGACGGCAAGCCTTGTGGATGCGATCAGACACCTGCTTAATCAGCAAGGCTATCCAGTCGATAATATCCGTCTAAATGATATCGTCAGGCAGCATGAGGAAAGCGCGAAAAAAAATCACCCTAACAATAACCGCCCAAGCATTCGTGAAATCGGCGGCGTTATTGCGGTTTTACAAGGCATCGGTATCAAGGATATGCCGGAGATATTAGAGCAGCCGGACGCCGCTTTTTTACCGCTATTGGCCTACCGTTCTGATATAGGCTGGGGGATTGTCGACAGTCAAACGCCGCAAAAAAACTGGAATTTTCGCCAAGAAAAAAACCACGTTTCTACCCGTGCTGATGAGCTGTCATTGATACTCAAAATTCGCTTAAAAGACGATCCCATCAAACAGCGCAAAGTGTCTTTCTCTGATCTCCTCAAGTCGGATTTGGGCAATTACAAAGGCATCTTAATCGAAGCGGTTATTGCTACCTTTTTGATCAATGTGTTGGCGTTGGCCGTGTCGCTATTTTCCATGCAAGTGTATGACCGAGTGATACCAACGCGCAGTGAATATACGCTCATTATCTTAGCCAGTGGCGTGTTTCTTATTATCATTTTTGAAGCCTTTATGAAATTCTCACGGTCAAGAATTATGGATAAGGTGGTCGTGGGTCTGGATCAATATTTGTCCCGTGAAGTGTTTCAAAGGCTGCTCAGAGTACGTATCGATCAGATGCCAGGCTCAGTGGGCTCTATGGCCGCGCAGTTACGCGGTTATGAGCAAGTGCGCAGTTTTTTTACCGCCAGTACCTTATTCGGGTTGGTCGATTTGCCCATGACCATTATTTTTGTCAGTTTAATCGCGTTTATTGGGTCGCCTCTGGTGGCCGTTGTGCCCGTGATTGCTGCTGTGATTGCTATCGTGATGGGATTGTCCGCGCGCAAACGTATTGATGCCATTGCCGCTGAAGGGGCGACGGCGTCTTATTATAAAACAGGTCTGTTGGTAGAGGCGGTAGAAGGGGTTGAGACAATAAAAGCAGGGGCGGGCAATTGGAAATTTTTGTCGCGCTGGCTTGATGTCATGAATGTGACGATTAAGAACGATTTAGACATGAAGCACACCAATGACAATCTCACCTACTTTACCCAAATGCTGCAACAAGTCAGCTATGTCGGTATCGTGATTATTGGCTCATTTGTCGTGATACAAGGCGATATGACCATGGGCGGACTGATTGCCTGCTCGATATTGGGCGGTCGCGTACTAGCGCCAGTGATGACGCTGCCCAGTTTATTGGTTCAGTATTCGCACGCAAAAGCCGCCAAGCTCAATATTGAAGCTTTGTTTGAGCTAGAGCAAGACAATCATGGCGTCGCTTATCCTTTGTCACCCAGCCGTATCAAGGGTTTTTATCAATGTGATAATCTGGTTTTCAACTACAAAGACAATGACAGACCAGCGGTTAAGGTGAACAACCTGACTATTCGACCGGGGGAGCGTATCGCTATCCTAGGCCCGATAGGATCAGGCAAATCTACCTTACTAAAAGTACTCGCTGGATTGTATGCACCGACCAAAGGACAGGTATTGTTAGACGGTTTGGATATCCATCAGATCAGTCGCGAAACATTGAGTGAGTGTCTGGGGTATTTGCAGCAAGACCATCGCTTGTTCCAAGGGACATTACGAGAGAACTTATTGATCGGTATGGCCGCACCTGATGATGACGTGCTGCAAGACGCCCTTATAAAAACGGGGCTGATCAACTTGGTCGCCAGTCATTCAAGTGGTCTTGATTTGCCAATCAGTGAGGGCGGGCGCGGGCTGTCTGGTGGTCAAAAACAACTGGTGGCTTTCACGCGTTTGCTGTTGACCAAACCCAATGTGTTTTTGCTTGATGAACCCACGGCGTCGATGGATAACCGGCAAGAGCAGCGCTGTTTGCAAGTGCTTAAGCAAGCACTGGTAGAGGGTCAAACTTTTATTGTATCGACCCATAAAACGGCACTATTAGAGTTGGTTGACAGACTGATTATTATGGACAATCAACGTATTATTATGGATGGCCCAAAACAAGCGGTCCTTGATAACTTGAGAAAAAAAGAGCAAACAAGGCCTCAGATGAGCCAAGCAGAAAAACCGAATAACACAGACAAGCCTATCACCACCAAAACCTCAATACCCGTGCAAGGTAAGTAGATATGGCAGACTATCAATACACGCCCACCAAACTCAAAGTCGGTCGTTCGAGATTGAATATTTGGATCGCTTTAGTCGGTATCATAACGCTGCTGGTATGGGCTTCTTTTGCCAAAATTGATCAAGTCACCCGCGCCAAAGCGACCGTGATTGCCAGCGCCCGAACGCAAGAGATTCAAGCGTCAGAAGGTGGTATTTTGACAGAGCTGGCGGTGGTTGAAGGTCAAGAGGTTGAAGCTGGAGAGCTTCTGGTGGTGTTAGAGGAGGAGCGTGCCAAAGCCGCCGTTGACAATTCTGCATCTAAGACAGCTGCGTTAAGAGCTAAGTTGGCACGCCTCAATGCTGAGATTTTTGAGACGCCGCTGGTATTCCCAAAAGACGTCAAAAATTATCCAGAATATGTACAGAACCAAACCGCCCTTTATAATCGTCGCCGCCAAGCCATTAATGAAGATGTCTCGTCCCTAGAAAAAATGCTAGTGCTGGCAAGACAAGAGCTAAATATGAATGAGCCATTATTAAAATATGGTGACGTCAGTCAAGCCGATGTCATAAAACTGAGTCGTCAAGTCGCTGACATTGAGGCTCAAATCAATAATAAAAGAAACAAGTATTTTGAAGAAGCGCAAGCGGAGATGACCAAAGCTCAAGAGGAGCTGGATACAGAGGTTGAGCAGCTGCGCGATCGTCTACAGGTATTGGAAGAAAAACGATTATTGTCACCGACACAAGGTAAGATCAATAACATCAACGTGACGACCATTGGCGGCGTGGTAAAGCCCGGTGAAACCATTATGCAGATTTTGCCAACCAGCAGTGATCTGGTCATCGATGCCAAAGTCAGTCCCGCTGATATCGCCTACGTACAAGAAGGACAGGATGCAACCGTCAAGCTTGATGCTTATGATTATTCAATTTTTGGCGCTATGAATGGCACGGTAAATTACATCAGCCCAGACACGCTCATAGAGCAAACGCCCAAAGGTGAAGAGCCGTATTATCGCGTGTTGATTGTGATTACAGGCGCTGAGTTTGAGGGCCGAGAAGATAAGATTGTCATCAAACCGGGTATGACGGCTTCGGTCGATATAAAAGCGATGGAGCGTACGGTATTGTCTTATTTAACGAAGCCTATTACCAAAACCTTATCAGAAGGCATGGGCGAGCGTTAAGAAGGCAGTTGTCAACGTTTCGCTACTTTGTACATGATAGCAGTCGCTGATGACAGTCATCAATTATCATGAGCTGTCATCAGTCCTTTTGAGTGGCTGGCTCAGACATTACTGTAACCTCTTGACTGTCTTTGCGGTTAGGCCGATGCCTTTGCTGCTGCATTTCATCGATTTTCTGCTGATTGCGATTTTTCACTTCATTGATAGCCGCACTCAATTGGCTATTGATGTCTTCTACCTCAGATTTTGCTGATAGATACTCAGTGTCTGTTTTGATGTTGTTGACATCGGGCTGCTGGGTTGGGACGTCGATAGACAGTAGTCCTGCCTGAGCCTTGATATTTTCTAGCATTTCGGTATTTTTTGAAGGCGTAGCGCTTGATGAGGTAGCACCTGAGGACCTAGCGCCTGAAAACCTAGCAACAGAAGTATCCGCTGTTTGCGGCGTTAGGGTCTCAATGGTTTGAGCGCGTTGCTTAGACGTCAGGGTGGGTTTTGTAGCCACTGATGCACTTTGTTCGGTTAGGGTTTGAGCCGTAAGTGTTTGGTTGGTATTTGAGTCAGCGATAGACTCTTTATCAGCGGCAAGCTTGGTGGTTGACAGGTTGTTTTGACTGTCAGGACGGGTTTCATCTATGGAGTCAGCACTATTGGGCGTGCCCATATCGGCAGTGATCGTAAGGAGCGAGTCATGGTCATCGGTGCGCGTTGCCGCGCTAGATTTCGGACTATTGCTAGCGTTATTAGTCACTTGTACGGGCTTTTCTTTATGAACATTGAGATAAAAAACAAAGAAAAATCCCACGTGCACCAATATTGCCAAGCACAATGCCCAAAGCCATTTTTCACGAAGCCATTTTTCACGAAGCCATTTTTTATAAAATAGTATCATCAGATGACCTTGCTCCTTTTCTATTATAGCGCGTTCCATAGCTTGAGATTATCAAATAATGCAGCGCGTTGCTATCGATATAAGTCATTGCTAAGATCTATTAAAATACTACCCACCTGCCAAAATGCTAAACACAAATACCTTTCTTTGAATTGAGTAAAAGTAATGCTCAAAAATTTTCATACAACTTTGAGGACTAATATTTTTTATCTTGGATTGACTATAGTCCATAAAAAATCCCTCAAACAATACGATGAAAGATTCAATATCATAACCATCACATTACTTAAGGGATTGTTGAGACTTTAGATAGTGTTTAGACTGGCAATATC
Source organism: Psychrobacter halotolerans (assembly GCF_039680845.1). Lineage (NCBI taxonomy): Bacteria > Pseudomonadati > Pseudomonadota > Gammaproteobacteria > Moraxellales > Moraxellaceae > Psychrobacter > Psychrobacter halotolerans. Next base: position 13,967 of record NZ_JBDKWD010000003.1, read on the forward strand.
GTAAAGACGATCAAGACTATAGAGAATCTCTAGATATTATGCAGTGCTTTCTGCATCGTTGCGCTTCTCAATTTTGTGCTGATCTTCTGTGTTATCGACTTTCCAGTAGCTTGAAATGTACAGATGCGTTTTGGCTATCGGACGCTCTACTTTGAAATAGTGGCGCAGGGCGCGCATACTGTGAAACTCACAAGCCGCCCAAACCGCAGGCTCGCCTGTCAACCACGGCAAAGTTTTGGTGTGCTCAAGTAAGGGGCAGCTTTCAGCATTTGGCGCTGCGTTAATGACCCAATGAATATCAACGTTTTTGGGTTTTTTGAGCGTTTGGCGATCGGCTTCAGTCGTCACCTCGATGACAGCATAGCCACGAGCATCATCGGGTAGCTGCGCCAGATTGACGGTAATGGCAGGTAGGGCAGTCATATCACCGATTAACAAAAACCAATCTGCCTCATTGTTGATGAGTTTTTTTGGTCCCGGACCGCCCACCAATATCTGATCTCCTATTTGCGCGTTGCGCGCCCACGTCGAAGCTGGGCCTTCAACGTCATGCAAAGCAAAATCCACATCGATTTCATTGTCACGTTGTACGCTGACCGTATAGGTGCGCATCAGCGGCTTACTTGCTTCGTCCTGAGGAAAGATGAGTTTGATATAGGCACTTTCTTGATCGACAGGAAAATCTGTTAAACCTTCACCGCCTAGCGTCACGCGGCACATGTGCGGGGTAAGGTAGGTGGTACGAGTCACTTCAAGGACTCTCGGATTGGGTTTTGCCATGGGTGTTTTCCTTCTTTGGTAATGATGATACTCAACGCGATAGCCCGCAACGCATTGTCATTATATGGTCAGGTTGATATAAAAATACAAAGCAAGACGGGGATAAGCTGATAAGAATAACGTTGATAAAATGATAGGGTAATCGTTTATTACTAAGCAGTACCAAGATAAGCAATATCAAGGTAAGCAATATCAAGGTTCAATCGTAAAATTGGTATGGCATACTTTTTGTTTAAACTTACCGTTTTTGGTGTCGTCTGTTAATTTTTAGCCTAAGCAAAATAATTTATTTGGTACTTATAATTCGATACTTATAAATAGGCAAATTTTTGCGGTAATTTTATGATAATAGCAAAGCAATTGTTTTAATGAGTGTAAAGGCAAAAATCAGATCGTCTTATACCCTTCTACCTTTCAACAACACGCACGCCTTAAAGCGTACTATTACTTAAAGCATACTATTAAAGGATACGTTTTTTATTAGGAGTAGCTATGGCGTCACACGCTACTTTGAATACCTTTAATCACACAAATAATACCATAAATGATTATTATTATCATTAAAAAATATGAGTGGCGTTGATTTTAAAAACATTAAACTGACCAAAAAAGCAGCATTGTATGACATTGGATCGCTATAAATGATGGTGTTTGAAGGCGTTTTCTCGTATGATGCAGCCGTAGATGTAAAGGAGATGACGAACGTATAGTAATACGTTTATGGTCGATTCCTTTTAAAAAAGTACGGTTAAACTGAGTACGGTTAAAAACAGTACGCTTCTACTGGGCTGGATTTAGCGGCGTATTTAGCGCGCTTGCAAACAGTCCACGAGAAAAATGGTTACCAGTAGAACATTACGACCGTCTGTAGCACTTTTATTTTGGATTGATTGGTCATTAATTGGACAAAGAGTTAAAGGTCATACGTATGAGTAGAGGTACACGTCAATCAATCAGCAACCAACGCTATTTTACGGTATGGCGCTGGCATTTTTATGCTGGCATGTTTATAGCGCCGTTTTTAATCATTCTAGCTTGTACCGCCCTTGGCATGTTATTCATGTCCAGCACAGCAGGGCGTGACCATGATCGCTTAGCTGTCTCGGTGCCAGAAACAACGACGCCTGCGCCTGTCTCGATTCAAGCCAAAAACGCGCTCAAGACCTTACCCGATAGCGTACTGATCAAATATACGGCGCCCCGTGATGATGATACCGTGGCTTTGTTCCAAGTCAAATCAGCGGATCAGGACAATACGGTAGCGGTGAATCCTTATACGGCTGATGTCGTTGAAAGCATGCCTACCAATAGCAATCTGTATTATACCTTTTACAATATCCATGGTGATTTGTTGCTGGGCAAAGTGGGCGATTACCTGTTAGAAACCGCCGCTTCATTGACCGTGTTAATGATTTTGACCGGTTGGTACTTGTGGTGGCAAAAACGCAGATCGCTCAAAGCGATGTTGATTCCCGATGACAACACCAATCGTCAGAAAAAACGATCTGTTTTTCGTACCGTTCACGCAACCCTTGGTAGCTGGATATCCGTTCTGCTACTGTTCTTCTGTATCTCCGGTATGGCGTGGGCGGGAATATGGGGTGAGAGAATGGTGCAGGCTTGGAGTCAGTTTCCAGCGGGCAAGTGGGGCGTTGCACCGATGCCAATCTCTATTGACCACAGCCAACATCATGCTGGTATGGACATGGATAACGCCGATGCCGCGCCGCATGTGCATGGAGCCACACCAGCGATTGCACCAACGCATGGTAGTGTATTGAACACGGGTAATAATAAAGACGTGCCTTGGGTGCTTGAACTGACTCCGATGCCAGCATCAGGCACCACAATGGGCGAGAAGGGTATTGCGCCCAATATACCGATTATGATTGATACTGTAGACCGTTATGCCCGTGAAATTGGTTTTGCAGGGCGTTATCAATTGAATCTGCCCCAAGGTCATACGGGGGTTTGGACGCTCAGCCAAGATTCGATGAGCTATGATATGCGCAGCCCAACAGCCGACCGTACCGTACATATCGACCGCTATTCAGGCAATGTGTTGGCTGATATTCGTTTTGATGATTACAATGCGTTTGGCAAATTTATGGCAGCAGGCACCGCTATTCATATGGGAACGCTTGGTTGGTGGAGTGTGCTGGCCAACGTGCTGTTTTGCTTATCGGTGATTGCCATTTGTGTGACAGGTTATGTGATGTGGTGGCAGCGCCGTCCGCGCGGCATTGATGAGATAAAAGGGTTAAATCCACCCGCGCGTGGTCTTAAATTGTCAGTATGGTGGCCGTTTGCCATTCCTTTGCTGATAGTGGCCGTTATATTTCCAACCGCTATCATTGCCATTGCAGTCATCGCGTTGTTGGATTTCCTAGTGATATCTCGGGTTGGGTTTTTGCAGAAACTATTGAAGTAAATGACTAATCTGAATAAATGATTGAGATTCCTGTTGAAGGTTATAGTAATTAAAAAAGGGGCATCTTTTAATAAGACGCCCCTTTTGCTAAGACCTGATAGTAGAGTTTGATTTGTCTGTTTTACAAGTTAAAAGTGGCTGATACTTTTAATACAGTAGGGTTGCTAGCATTGAGATAGCTCGCACCAGCATACCCGCCTACTTAACGCCAACTTCCGTTTGCTCACTGACGTGACGCCTCTTGTAGAACAACACCTCGCAACCTTTCAAAGCTTACGAGATGTTTTTACTTATATTTGCACCCATTCTGTCTTCTTATAACAGAGAAGACGGCCTAGCATTTAAAGTACTAAGGTGCTGGCTGGATGTCTAGCTTAAACTCCCATGAGCTAGCTGCTGTGGCTGTGGGACTGGGGTAAGTGATTTTATCCAAGCGCACACGTGCATAGCTATTGCCTTCTGCTGATCTGATCAAAGCGCCTTTGGCAGTTTCTATAGGCTTGGCACTTAGCTGATGGTTCATGCCATTATAGGTATACCAGCCATAATCTATATTTGGAAAGCTACCTGTATAAGCAGGATTGAGATCAGAGCCTTTACTGTCAATTACCCAGTTTCTGGCGCTCATTGGTTTGGTATAAGCTGCTGTTTGAGTCAGGTCAGTTAAGGTGTTAGCGCTTCCATCGGTGAGGAACTGGCTGGCAATGAGTTCACCTTTTGAGTCGTAATATCCTGCTGGCGTGGCAGCAAGATAGCCACCGACCTTACCTTGACCCGAATCGCCACCGTTTAAAATAACATGATTGCGTTTAAAGCCAACTTGCCATACCGCGTTTTTGTCCGTGCTGCTTTGACCTGTTTTTAAATTGAAGTAAACCCAGTCATCATTGTCTGAGGCATTAAGTGTTTTTGTTTGTACATTATTGGGTAACGCCGTATCAATCCAGCGAATGGTCGGATAACCAGAGATGCCAGCATCATTATAGTAGTTAATAATCTGAACGGCATAAACGGGCTGTTGTACGCTGCTGTCGGTCACATCGCTACTGTTATCGGTGGTAATAAGATAAACACGGTTGTTGGGATACAACTGATGGTTTTCTTGCAAGTTATATTCAAACCAAGGCTCGGCGTCAAAGATACCACCGCTATGATCTTCGTTATAATGCATGGTTATGTCGCGATTTGTGTCAGGATCTTGCGTGGCATTGGTATAACGGCTCAAATCTGACCAATCAATTAATCCAAAGACGCCGCCTTTGCCAGTTCCAGAGTCGCCACTATTAGACCAAAGCTGGGTACCACGTCCCTGATTTTCAAGCTTGATGTCCCACGTGTCATTACTACAATCAACAGCTGTCTGGGTATCAATGTCATAGCAACTAACGGTTCCGGGTGTAAAGTCAGTGACCGTCCAAGTTGCTGATTCGCTAAATGTGACACTGTTGCTCGGTGGCGTACCACCATTGTTATCATTGCCATTATTTCCGTCACTACTACCACCGTCGCCACAGCCAGCGAGACCAAGTGCTAAGAGACTGCTTGTCATAAAGAGAGTCAGGGTTTTGCGTTTGGTGTTTGATTGAGAGGTCCATTGAGTCATCGTTTACTCCTAAAGGTTGATGGGTTTGTTTAAATTTTAAAAAACAGCTACATAAAAAATGGTCATAAATAAATGGTTATTAACCGCGCTTAACTACCAACGATAACTGGCTCCTAGTAACCACTCGCGATTATCAATTGGACGATAGTCGTCGGGGTCTTTAACATCACGTTGACTATCAAAAATGTTATTGATGGCAGCGTATAACGTCAGATGATCATTGGCGTCATAGTTGAGCTTACTGTCTAACGTCCACCAAGATGGTGAATATGCTTGCTCGCTGCTACTGATCAGTTGCTTGGATTCGTAATTGAGGCGAGGGATAAGCTGTAATTTTTCACTAATACGGTAATCGAGAGCCAGCATGGCTTTGTGATTGGGCTTATAAGTCAGCTCAGTATTGGTGACATTGTTATGGGTGTTAAGGTACGCATAGGTGGCTTGTAGGTTGGCACGATCATCAAGTTGCCAATCCACCCCAATGTCACCACCATAGGTTTTGGCACTATCAACGTTCATATACTCATAGATAGCGATGTTGCCCTCAAAACGTGCATTGTTTTCGTCTGTTTGAATGAGGTCATCGATATCGTTATAAAAGCCATTGATACTTAAGTTTAGGGTATCGCTAAGCTGGCTTTGATAACCAATCTGATAGCTGGTCGATGTTTCAGGTTGTAAGTCAGGATTGCCTAAGACTTTGTAGCCAAGATTACTGTGGTCAAAGACGTAGTAGCGCTCTTTCAGGTTGGGCACTCGGTAGCCGCTACCGATACTGCTGCGAAAAATATGATCGCGTCCGCTTGTATCCATATAGATGTATTTCACGGATACTTTTGGCGCAGTATGACTGCCAAAGTCCTCATCTTCCTGATAGCGGACGCCGCTTAATACTTCCCAATGGTCACCAATCAGCCAATCATCTTGTACATACAGCTCGCCGACATCACGGCTCACGTCATCGGCGATAAGCTCGCTTATCTGATTTTTGGTCTGGCTCAATTTGTCTTGCTGGATTTGACTGCCGATTTGGACTAAATGAATATGGTCATCCGATATTACTAACTCAGGCAGATCAAGTTGAACTTGGGCAAGGGTAGTGGTCATGTCTGTGTCACGAGCGCTGGTAGTCACTTGCTGAGTGTTGGTGTTGGATTTACTTTGGTAGTTTTCATGCAAGGCTTGAGCTGACAGCTTATAGGTTCTATTGCGATCAGCGCTGTGCGGTGCGATATCAGCACGAGCACCAACGCTAAAACGCTGCTTGGTTATTTGCTCATCTCTTTGCTGAGCCAAATAGCGAGGGGCGACGTAATAGTTGAAGCGGCTGACGTCATCTTCTTTATAACGACTGGCTTCGAGCCAATACTGAGCATTTCTTACTAGGCGTGTGTCATTATTGGCTACCAAAGCATTGTTGTCAGGACGATAGCTAAGCCGAGCGTTGATCTGAGATTGTTCACTAGCATCTTTTAGTCTTGGCCATGCTTCATGATCTAAGCTCAATCCATCGTCATTGAGATACGATCCCGATAGACGCGCATGAAAACGCTCGTTCTTATCCAAAGTCCCTTCAATACTGGCCTCTACATAACGCTTGTTGGCATCTATATCTTGGCCGGACGGGTTTTGCTGACCATTTGTCGCAAGCTCGGTTGTAACATGCCCTTTGGTTGCGCCAATCGGCTTGGTGATGATATTGATAACGCCGCCCATGGCTGCGCTACCAAACTGCGCAGATGCGGCTCCTTGAATTACTTCAATTTGCTCAATATCCATATTCATATATTGATTGAGATTCACCGTTGAACCAGTACTGGCCGTAATGGGCAAGCCATCAATCAACACCAGCACTTGATCACTAGTGAAGCCTTGCATGCTGACCTCATAACCAGTTTTGCCATGAACTTCACGCAAGTAGATATTGGGCAATAGCGCTAAGGCGTCTTTTAAAGTATGCGCATGATTGTCAGCAAGTTTTTGGCGGCTGAGTACTTGCAGTGGCACTGGTGCATCACTTAAGGCACGCTCTGAGCGTGTGGCCGTCACTACGATAGGGTCTAAATGGACGCTGGGCATCGCATTATCAGCATCAGCATTTTTCACAGATTTTGCCATCGTTGGCGTGGCGGTCACATCAGTATCATTAGACGTGATATCTGTAGCAAGCGATGATGCTTGAGCTGATAGTGGTACCAGTACCGATAAAGCTAGACCAATACTTACTGCCAATGGACAACGACGAGGTAGTGGTTTTAGAGTAGATACTCTCGTACAAGTCAAGGAGGAGTGGGGCATTAAAGCTGGCATAAGTAGAATAACCGTTGTCAATAAAAGAGTAAAAATGTCGATTTGTAAATCAGCGTGCTAAGTGTGCTTTTTTTGCAAGCTCTAGCCGGAAATTTGTTACACAAACGATGATAGTTAGTAACAAAGTATGGCTATAATATTTCAATTGATAATGATTATCAATAAGTAAATGATAATTATTATTGTTTACAAGTTAAAAAAATATCGCCATAATGTTTTTTAGTGAGGCCTTATAAAACCCAAAAAGGCAAGTAGGAAGGCAAAATAAGTATAGAAATGGTCTGCAACGACAGTAGATTTTCTTCATACAAGTGTTATGTACACGGGCTATTATTGTCTTTTTACCGATGTGCTTATTGAGTCAAATTTTGTGTTAGAACCACTGAACTTGCTATTACCGACTATTTTATGGAGATCACAATGAGTCAACCGTTATCAGTAACCGAAAAAAACACCGCACTTTGGCAGAATTACCAAGCATTAAAATCAGAAAGTCCTATGCTGTTTCCAACGGAAGGGGCTGCTGCACTGAATGTTAGTGAATTTGAGTTAATGTTGGCCTCACCTTACAGCGAATACATTGGTGATCAGTGTAAAGCGGTACTGAAGCAGTTTGAACATTTTGGACAAGTCGAAAGTATTGTGAGAAATGAGCTGGCGGTTCACGAAAAAACAGCACCTTATCATAACCTCAAGCTTGGTGAGAAAATGGGGTTGGCGCTTAATGTGGGCGGCTTGGATCTGCGATTTTTTATGTGGCAGTGGCAACACATGCTAGCGGTCACTGATACCAGTCGCGACAATCGACCCTCTTATAGCATTCAATTTTATAACGTCCAGGGTACAGCCATTGAAAAGGTATACCTGCGTGAACTGAGTGATGACAATGTTGCTCGTTGGCAGAATATGATTCAAGAGCAAAAGCACGCGGTCAGCATCGATGCACTGACATTGAATGTGCAGGGGTCTCCCAATGAATGGTGCTATAAAGCGCTCAGTGGCACTGATCGTAAAGCGCTACAACAAGGCTGGCAAGATATGACCGATGTACATCAATTTCATAGTTTATTAGAAAAAATAGACATTGATCGGGCCAGTAGTTATCGCCAAGCGCCTGAACAAATGGCGCATCAGCTTACCATCAAAGCTGTCGAAGCAACCTTCCAGCAAGTACGTGATGCCAGTTGCCCCATCATGATATTTGTGGGAAACAGCGGCATTGTACAAATCCAAACCGGCACGGTGCAGACCATTAAGCGTATCGGAGATTGGTTCAACATATTGGATAAAGATCACAACGACTTTACCTTGCATCTAAAAGATAGCGCCTTGGCACAAGTGTGGAGTGTCAAACGCCCAACGAAAGACGGTATTGTGACTTGTATTGAAGGCTTTGATCGCTATGGCATCAGTATCTTTAGTATTTTTGGTCAGCGTGCCGAAGGTGCCTCTGAGCTTGAAGTGTGGCGAGGTATCGTCGCCAAGGTTGTTGACGAGCATGCGCATACACCTGCCTTATCACAAAATGTCTCATTACAACCGCTAAATACCGAGTCTGACGTGGCTTAAGTTTGACGTTAAGTAGCTAGGATGGCGACTGATAGTGACTACTATCTACTAAATAGAGCGATCAAATGCCATTTAATTGCCATATGACGACGTGGTGTTCAATACGTACAAATCAGGAATGATTATGTCCTCCCATTTATCCAAGAAAACCGTTATGACTAAAAATAATGCAACTATAAAGAGCTCTTTGGCAAATCGTCTAATTCCTATGGCTGTCGTGATGAGCATCGTTGCTGTACCGTCACTGTCTGCTCATTCTTATGATCGTATTGTTGCGCTGAGTCCAGACGTCGCAGATGTCGTTGTGGCTTTGGGTGCAACTCAAAAACTGGTGGGCAAAGATGCGACCAATAACAATCCAGCGTTGAAGAACGTGCCAGCCGTGGGTATGCATCGCAATGTCACCGCTGAGTCAGTATTGGCAGTCAAACCTGACTTGGTGCTTGGCAGTTACATGGTACAGCCTGCCAGTATCTACCAGCGCTTGAATGGTTTGAAGGTAAAAGCGGTCAATGTGGCATCCAAAGAAGAGGTCAGTGCTTTTACAAGTAGTATTAAAACCATTGGTGGTTATGTAGATAAAAAGTCTCAAGGGGCAAAGCTTGCCAATAACTGGAATCAAGGCATGCGCCCAATGGCAAAAACAGGCAAGCGTTACTTGCTGAGCTACGATGGACGTATCGTTGCGGGCGAAGGTACGGTCGGCGATGAGTTGATTCGGCGGGCAGGTGGCATTAATGCGGCCAACGTAACAGGGTTAAAACCAATGTCACGCGATGGCTGGTTAGCCGCCAAACCTGATGTCATTATCATTGCTGACCACAATCAGGCGGTTGTTGGCGGTGTGAGTGACTTTAGTAAGCGCCCAGAGATTGCGGCAAGCGCGGCTGGTAGAAACGGTGGTGTACACTTTTGGCCTGCTGATGACTTTTTGCGTTATGGTTTGAACTCCCCGCAGGTCTTAAAAAAGCTAAATATGGTCGCAAAATAGACGGTTTTGCAGTCACTGTTTGCATTGCTTAAACTGCTTATCTTTATCTATTTATATAACTGCCTTTGCTGCTTTCGTTGTTACAACAAGTAAGGAGTATTAGGCTGTTATCGGCTCATTTTCTTATTTCATAAAAACGATACGTCCCATGGCAAATATAATTACGGCATCTGTTCCTGCGCAAGCGATTAAATACAAAAACAGTTTCTATTATATCGTCGGCACTATTGCATCGCTGATGCTGATTTGGTTAGCGCTGGGTATTGGCTTTGGTGAGTGGTCAAATCCCACTTACCTTGATGAAACCATCTGGCAACTGCGTTACCCGCGCGTGGTAACCGCTTTGTTAGTCGGTATGGCATTGTCCGTGAGTGGCGCGGCATTACAAGCCTTATTTGAGAATCCTTTGGCTGATCCAAGCTTGATTGGGACGTCAGGGGGTGCGGCGCTTGGAGTAGTGCTGGTATTGGCATTAGGTTTTGGTGGTATTGGTATACCGCTTGCTGCCTTTATGGGTAGCGTACTGGTTTGTTTGTTTATCCTTGCCTGTCATCGTTTTTTGGGTGGCGGACAGATGGGTTTACTGATATTGGGTTTTGTCATCAGTGCCTTTTGTGCCGCTGTGGTTAGTCTGATTTTGTTTATGTCTGATGATATGGTGCTTCGATCTGCGACCAACTGGCTATCTGGCAGTATGGCAGAGGCTGGTTTTGTACCGCTACGCTACTCGATTGGTTCTATGGTACTTGGTCTGATAGTTTTATTGCCTTTGGGTCGTCAGCTTGATGGGTTGATGCTGGGCGAAGCGGCTGCCAAGTCACTCGGCATTAAAGTAGGGCGAGTGCGCTGTATGGTAGTCGTCGCCTCAGCATTACTAACGGGTGCGGCGGTATCCTTAGCAGGAGTGATTGGTTTTATTGGTATGATGGTGCCAAATGTGTTGGCCATTTTGTTTGGTGGTGGGCGTATGCGTTTGATGATTTGGTCAGGCTGGCTTGGTGCCATCCTGCTACTCGTCATTGATGCCATGGCAAGACATGTCGCTTATCCAGTTGACGTACCAGTGGGTATCGTTTTAGCGCTGCTAGGTGGGCCATTCTTTGTTTGGCTTTTTGTACGTAGTAGTCGCCGTTGATCGTAGGATAGTTAGTATCATTTAGATAGAGCAATATTATGTTCCATTCGTTTTTTACCTCAACATCAAAGCACTTGCAAATCAACGACGAAAATTACTTGGATAAGAGTAATCATACGCTACTGTCGATGCAAGATATTCGAGTGTCTCATGGCAAAAAGGTGCTGCTAAACATAGATGAGTTAGTACTCGATAGCCATAAACTGATCGCTTTTATTGGTCCAAATGGAGCGGGTAAAAGTACGTTGCTGCACACCATTTTAGATCAACATAGTGGGACAACGCTCAAAACTGAGGGTCAAATTACTATCCAAGGTCAGCCCATTAATGATGTAATGAACCACGGGCACATTGCTTGGGTCGGACAACATGAACGGTTTGAATTGCCATTGACTGTATTGGATTATGCCTTATTGGGTGTTTCGCCAAACTTGGCGTGGTATCAACGTCCAAATGAAAACCATGTCAAACAGGCACACAATCTACTACAAGAATTTGAGCTACTAAAACTTGTCAATGCCCGAATACAAACATTATCTGGTGGCGAAAAACAGCGTTTGGCTATCGTACGGGCGTTAATGCAAGCGACAAGAATTATGATGTTTGATGAGCCGACCAATCATTTAGATATTCGCCATCAGCGTTTTTTATTGAAATACCTACACAATTTAGTGCAGCATCAAGGCGAAAGTATTCTTATTGTTTTGCATGATTTGACCCACGCTTATCGTTATACTGACGAAGTCGTATTGTTAAATAAGGGTCAAATAGTCGCTCAAGGCACACCCGATAAAGTGATGACCAGTCAACAATTAAGCGACGTTTATAGTACGGATATTAAAGCACATCAGACCGAAGATGGCCTAGTGTTTGTATAAATAGGCTCATCTACGTGATAATCTCAGGCCTAACCACAGACACATAGTCTGTATTTACCCATAAAAAACTCCCAACAACGCATTGATTGTTAGGGATAAATATAATGTTTAATTTTTTATTAAAGGTGTGCTCAAGGTAAAACGAAACATTCTTACCAATTAGAACCAGCTTTATAAATCTTGCTAAGTATCTTAGCTGACGCAACAATGGCAGGGGTGATATGTTGCTCAAAATGCTCTTTAGTAAAGGCCTGTGCTGGAAAACTCACAGACAATACATGGACAATTTTATTGGAAGATAAATCTTTGATGGGCGCTGCACAAGCGATCATATCATTATTAAACTTTTGCCAACTTGTCAGATGACTTTTCCCTCGCGCTTTATCGACCACTTTCACCAACTCATCGAGATTGGTAGGGGTTGCATCAGAGTAAACCTTCCACTCTGAAAAATTCTGAAATCTTCTTTTTATCTCTTCATCAGTCAAATCACTGAGTAACATTTGTCCAATAACAGTGGCGTAAGCTGGCCATCTTAAACCAGGTAGGATGTTTGATGAAAAACTGCCTAATGGTTGAATATTTTGTAAATTGACAATCTCTGTACCATCCAACGTAAAGAGGTGGACGGCAGTACCTGTGTCGTCTCGCAACTGCTCCATTACTTCATAAGCTTCTTGCTTGAACGAAATAGCGGTCAGGTAAGAGTGTGATAGATCAACCACCTTTATGTCTAGCATATAGTTTTTATTGCTGTCTTTTTTGATATAACCCATGTGCTCTAAAGTAAACAACAATCTATAAGCGCTAGACTTATTAATGTTTAGTTGTGCGGCTATTTCTGATAATGACAACTCAACGATTTCGTCTTTATTAAACAATTCCATCAGTAAAAGACCATTGCGCAGACTGTTTACCATGTATTTATCATCAGACAATAATTCGGACATTATAGTAATCTCAAAAACTTAATTGGCATTATTCTAGCATATCAACAGATGTATCGCGTCCTCTCATTCTTCATTGCACCCCTCTTTTCTCTACTTTCTATCCTATCAAATCTGTCCTGATGATTATTAATAAATCAATAAGGATAACCTTCTTTTATTAATTAATTTTTTGAAAAATAATCTGATAATCACCTAATACCTTGATTATAGATAGTTTTTTGATAAAGAAACCCATATTAAATGAAGTAATCCGCAGTTGACAAGTGCGGAAAGTCTACGCTATATTGGGTTTTACACATTAAACATAGTTTTATATACAAAACTTTCATATGAAATACTAAGGACGGTTACGATGGATTGGTTACCTGTATGTGACATAGCAGATATCAACGAAGATGAGCCAAAATCTGTAGAAGTTAATGGAAAAAAGATCGGGGTTTTTCAAGTTGAAGACGCCTACTTTGCATTAGAAAACGTGTGTCCACATGCTTACGCCTTACTGACTGACGGTTTTATCGAAGATGAGACAGTAGAGTGCCCGTTGCATGAGGCTATCTTTGACATAAAAAGCGGTAAGTTGTTGAGTGGTCCGGCTGACCGCAGCTTGTGTACTTATGCGCTAAAAGTCGAAGCGGACAAAATATATCTTCAAGACAAAGCTTAAGACATTGGCTCAACGAGGAAAAATATGATGCAGCAATATAACGAAAGCTTAATCAGTTGGAAGCAACATAAGCCCAGTAAGGATGCGGGTATAAACAACATCCAAATGCCCGGCAAACCAACATTGATGGTATGGCAGACCCGCGACCATGAACCAACCAGCTATGAGTTGTCTTTAGCAGAACATTTAATCATGGCGTTTTCATCGGGTGCTGAAACTATCGATGAAGTCGTGAGTGCGCTCAACCAGCAAGGCATGCTCCATGGCGATGGAAGTGCCTTTACGGCTGAGTCGTTTGAACAAGAAATGGCACGGCTGGGACATTAACGGCTAGGACATTAAGAGTCATCAAATAGGGAGTACAAGACGATGAGACAATTTGATTCACTAGAAGAGTATTTGTCATTAGGACTGAGAAACCGCTGGCATCCGGTGCTGTCTTCTTGGGAAATAGAAGCAAACCCAGTCGGTATCACGCGTTTGGGTGAGAACCTTGTGCTATGGCGCGATGATAAAGGTGAGGTTCATGCCCTAGAAGATCGATGTCCGCATCGCGGTGCCAGACTGTCATTGGGATGGAATTTGGGCAATAAGGTTGCCTGCTGGTACCACGGCGTTGAGGTTGACAAAACGGGCACTGTCGTCGATGTCCCTGCTGTGAGTAATTGTCCGCTAGAAGGTCAGTCTTGTGTACGTAGTTATCCTGTCCAAGAATCAAACGGAGCAATCTTTGTCTGGTTTGGTTTAGAAGATGGTACAGCGCCAACGGCCCTTGAATTGCCAGAACAGTTAGCAAGTGAAGACTGGAGCAGCTTTTTGTGCATGGCCGATTGGGAAGTCAATTATCAGTACGCGGTTGATAATGTCATGGATCCGATGCACGGAACATTCTTGCATGCAACATCGCACTCTATGTCAGAGGGCGACAAGCAATCGGACATGGAATTCAATCGCACCAAGCATGGTTTTGTGTTCGAAAAAACGGGTCAAAAAGGTGTGAATTTCGATTGGGTAGAATACGGCGATACCGGAAGTCCTTGGTTAAGACTATCGATTCCTTACAAGAAAGATTTTGGCCCAGGCGGTGTGTTTTGGATCGTTGGGTTTGCAACACCGATCGATGAGCATCACACCCGTGTCTTCTTTTGGCGCTGCCGTGAAGTACAAGGCTGGCAACGCGATACGTGGCGCTTTATGTATCGCACCCATCTAGAAAAACTGCATTGGGATGTCCTAGAGCAAGACAGAATTATTTTAGAGAACATGGCACCCAACGCTCAGGAACACGAGTTTTTATATCAGCATGATGTGGGTCTGGCGCGTTTAAGAAGAATTTTTCAGAAAGAAGGCAAAAAGCAATTCAATCAATTGCAAGCACTAAAAGCGTCCAAAGAAGAGCAGGCGCGCGTTTAACGGTCAGTGTTCTTGAGCACAGTATACCAACGACAAGGGAGTTTGAGCACAAATGAGCCATCTATTAGTAGACAAGAGAATTGTGATATCGGGCGCTGCTCGCGGACTAGGACTGTCTTTTGCCACCGCTTGTGCCAAGCAAGGGGCAGAAGTCGTCATGCTGGATATCTTAGAGGACGAGGTTTGTAATCAAGCCAATTTGCTCAAAGAGCAAGGACTCAAGGCAAGCGCTTGGCAGATAGATTTGGCCGATGTCGAAAGCATCCAATCAACGGTTGAGAGCTTAGTTACCCAAAATGATCAGATCGATGGATTGATAAATTGCGGCGCATTGGCAACCGGTGTCGGTGGTAAAAACATGATGGAGTATGACGAGGATCTGTGGGATCGCGTCATGCAAGTTAATGTCAAAGGCACGTGGCTGTTGAGTAAAGCGCTTATGCCTTATCTCAAAGCCTGTAAAGCCGGGAAAATTGTCAATATCGCTTCCGATACCGCGCTTTGGGGTGCACCAAATCTAATGGCCTATACCGCCAGTAAAGGCGCGATCATAGCAATGACGCGCTCTATGGCACGCGAGCTGGGCGAAGACAATATCTGTGTCAATTGTATCGCGCCGGGTCTCACCATCGTTGAGGCAACCGCTTATGTACCGCAGCAACGCCACGATCACTATGTCAATGGACGCGCCCTTAATAGAAAACAATATCCAGAAGACATCGACGGTACGGCAGTCTATCTCTTGTCCGATCTAGCGTCATTTGTCACAGGTCAAAACATTCCAGTGAATGGTGGCTTCGTATTTAACTAAGTCGTATTTAACTAAGTCGTATTTAATTAAGTTTCATTTAATTAAGATGCTTGAATGCTGGTTTTATAGAACTTAAAAGGCACTCAGATAAGGACATTACAATGATAAATGGTATTAAAACCTTAAAGTTTGGCGTTGAAGACCGAGCCAAATGTCAAAACTTTGCGACTGACTTTGGGTTAGAAGAAGTCAGCTCAGACATAGACGGCACCACCAAATTCAGTCTGGATAATGGCAGCGCCATTTATGTCTATCACAAAGATGACGCCAGATTGCCCGCCGCGTTTGAAGAAGGCTCGACACTCAGAGAAGTGACATGGGCTGTCGATAATCAAGAAAGTTTTGATAAGTTAAAGGATAGCTTAAAAGATATCGACGGCTATCAAGCAGGGTCAGATATTTTGTATTGCCGCGACCCAAATGGACTCACCCTATCCTTTGAGGTCAGCGTCATGCAAACCAACCTCGATAAGGCAAGCGTCGGTATCAATCAGTATGGTTCTATTAATAGAGTCAATGAAGCAAGCCCTGTCTACGAAAAAGCCTCGCCACTGGGTGTGGGTCATGTCGTACTCTTTAGTCCCAATCTTGAAGCCGCACAGACATTTTATGAAGACAAGTTGGGCTTTTATCTATCAGATGCCTACAACAATAGAGGTGCGTTTTTGCGCTGCTCGGCTGAGGGCTGGCATCACAATCTGTTCTTATTGAAGCTGCCTAATAGAGAAGCGCCCGGACTCAACCATGTGGCGTTTATCGTACGCGACATTCACGAAGTCATCGGTGGCGGCCTGCATATGAACCGCAAAAAATGGGATTCTTTTATTGGTCCCGGTCGCCATCCAGTATCTTCTGCCTATTTTTGGTACGTTCATTCACCCTTTGGCGGCGCGTTTGAATACTACACCAATGACGACTACCTGACGCCAGAGTGGCAAGCCCGTCATTATGATTATTCGCTCGATTTATTTACAGAATGGGCAGTCGAGGGTGGCATCGATGACGCCACTAGACGGCAAATCAATAACATGTAAAGGCACACTTTTAGGTGCGGGATAGGATCGAATACCAATCAGGAGGTTTACCGTGAATCAGACAGTCATAATCGGGGCAGGTCAGGCCGCCATATGGACGGCAAAAACCCTAAGATCAGAGGGTTACGAAGGTAGCATCACGATCATAGGCGACGAAGATTATGCCTTTTATGAACGTCCTCCTTTGTCCAAACAAGTGCTGTTGGGTGAGGCGACGCACGAATCCTTAAAGATATTTAAAGATGATGTGGTCGATGCGCTTGATATCGTGTTATTAAAACCCGTCACAGTCACTCACATTGATCGTCAGAGTAAAACAGTCTATACCAATGATGACCGCAAAATCCCATACGACAAGCTATTGATTGCCACGGGTAGTAAGGCAAAAATTCCTGTCGAAAAATGGGCATCTTACGACAATGTTGTCAGCCTTCGCAATATCAAAGACAGTCTGCACATTGGAGAAAAACTGAACCAAGTAGATAAGGTTGGCGTTATCGGTGGTGGCTGGATTGGTTTAGAAGTTGCCGCTTCTTTGGCCAAAAGAAACATTGAGGTAACTGTATACGAGATGAACGATCGATTGTGCGCGAGAAGCGTGAGCCAAGAAGTATCCGATTATCTGTTAAACCTTCATGAGCAGCATGGTGTTCACATCAAACTGTCTTGTAAAAATATCGACTTGAATCAATCAGATATCGATCAAAGCGTGACGGTTCAAACCAATGACGACACCGATAAGATGGATGCCACTACCTATGATTTGGTGTTTTTGGGTACGGGCGCTCATATCAATAAAGAGATTGCCGAGCTGTCAGGTTTAGAGACGAGCGATGGCATTGTCGTTGATTGCTACTGCCAAACCAGCGACCCCAATATATATGCCGCAGGTGATGTGGCCATTCATCCCAATCTGGGGTTTTGTATTCAATCTTGGTCAAATGCTCAGCATCAAGGCGTTATTGCTGCTCAATCCATGCTGGAGCAAAGAATTCCTTATGAAGAGACGCCGTGGCTCTGGTCGGATCAATACGACAAAAATATTCAGATATTAGGCTCGCCTGTCGATATCGATCATTGCCAACTGGTTATTAGAGCCGATGATGCGGGTGATGATTGCTTTTTTTATCTCGATAACCACAAAAAACTGCGTTATTTGGTCGCTATCAATAACAACAAAGTTGTCAAAATTGCTAAGCGCTGGATCAAAGCCGACTTGTCACTTGACCCCGAGGTCTTAAAAGACAACTCAGTCAATCTTATGAAAATAAAACCGAAATAGTCCTTAACAAATGATCAAAGCTTTCAATCAGAGCGTTGATTAATCAATACGATTTTTTGTCGATGAAAGATGCTTTTAATAACCGATTTGAATGACCTTCAATCAACGATTGAATCATCAAATTTTAAGTGAATTATCAAGGATGAAGGACATGGATACAACCGTAGATAATGTGGATGCTGTAGGCGTACAAAGGAGTAGACCGGGTGGTTTTAGATACTGGTTGCCAGCCATTGTATTGATGATCACCGTGATACTAGCGTTTTTTGACAAAATTAGTATTGCCGTTCTTTTTTCAGACCCCGCCTTTTTATCTGATTTTGGTATTGCAGGCGATAAGACCAAACTTGGTTGGTTGATGAGTATCTTCTTATTGGCCTATGGTCTCTCATCGGTTTTTCTAAGCTTTGTGGGTGATATTTTTGGGCCAAAAAAGATACTACTAGGCGGCATTGCCAGTTGGGGCATTTTGATGCTTTTGATGGGAATGACCAATAGCTTTTATATGTTGTTGTTCTACCGCGTTTTGCTTGGTATCGCTGAGGGACCCCTGCTTGCGCTTTGCTATAGCATCGTTAAGCAAAATTATACAGAGTCCGAACAGGCGCGTGCGTCTACCTTGTTCTTGCTCGGTACACCGCTGGGGGCAGCGCTCGGGTTTCCACTGACCGCGCTTATCCTACAAAACTACCATTGGGAAGCCACGTTCTTCTTTATGGCCTTTATAACCATATTCCTATTGATCCTTGTGTTCTTTGGACTCAAAGGCATCACTTATGTGAAATCCAATAGGAAGAGCGTTGACCATAAAACGAACTTCAAAAAACTGCTAAGCAGTAAGCCTTTTTGGTTGGTCACCTTTTTTAACGTCGGCACATTGGCCTATTTATGGGGTCTAAACAGCTGGATTCCGACGTATCTAATAGAAGCAAAAGGCTTTGATTTAAAACAGTTTGGCACCTTATCCATGATTCCGTTCTTAGCCATGCTTGTCGGTGAAATCATTGGCGCCTTTAATTCTGATAGATATCCGCACAGAAGAGCGCTGCAAGTTTTTGGTGGTTTGTTTGGCGCAGGGATCACCATGTTCTTACTGATTTATCAAGAAGGCGTGGTGAATGTTCTTATTTTTATGTCTGCCAGTGCGTTTTTATGGGGTTTTAACGTCTCAGCCATTTTCGCGCTACTTGCCAATACTACCGCAAAAGAAGTGGCCACGACAGCGGGCGGTATCTTTAACGGATTTGGGAATTTTGGTAGTGCCTTGGCGCCTGTGCTTATCGGTTACATCGTGGTTTACACAGGCAACATCGATTACGGAATCATGCTATTAGCAGGTGTGGCCATCGTGTCGTCTTTCTTCTTAGTGCCATTGCTTAGGAAGTACTAGGCTAAAGAAATACTAGGTTTAAGAAATATTAGTCTTAAGAGGTACGAGTCTTAAGAAATACTGAGTTAAAAATATGAGCCTAAACAACACAAACTTTTTGTTAAGTAAAACATGCAAGCAGTCAAACAAGTAAAAAGGAGAGCAATGATGAGTAACAAAAACATCGAAACTTGGCAGCGTCCAGAAGACAGCACGCTACAAGATTGGATTTCAACCCGCGTGGCAAGGTTTGAAGATCGCGAGTATGACTTTAGCGCTCTAAAATTCCAAGCCGACTTTGATCCCAAATATAGACGCGCCCAAATGCGCTATATGGGAACAGGGGCAACGGGTATTTCTGGCGACAATAATACAGTACAAGCCGAAAACTTTACCTTCTCAACGATGCTGCTACCGGCAGGATGTGAAGGCCCGCCGCATGTACATACGGATGCCGAAGAAGTCTTTTTTATGCTTCGTGGTTCTATCGAGTTGACGGTTGAGGACAAAGGTGAAGAAACTTCTTTGGTTTTAAATTATAGAGATTTGATTTCCATTCCGCCCAATGTCTATAGAGGTTTGCGTAATCATACACAAGAAGATGCATTGATGTGCGTGATGATTGGCAACCCAAAACCTGTGATCCCAACGTACCCAGAGGATCATCCATTGTCTAAGATCAAACGTTAGGGTTTGCTAGGCGCTGACTTGATGAGTTGCCGCGAGCATATGATGATTTTTGCCCCTAGTTTGTACATACATTTGCACATACAAAGGAGTCTGTATGAAAGATTTTGACAAGACATATGACCCCGTCAGTCGTATTGAATTTATTCAAAACGATAAGCTGGGCGGGGAGACAACGGTATTTTTACATGGTATCAGCTCAGGTTGTGATTCTTGGACGAATCAAATCGCCGCGTTGTCTGATCAGACTTCGGTCTTAGCATGGAGCGCGCCGGGCTATGGCAAAAGTGGGCAAATTGAGCAAGAAATGCCCACCGCACTCGATTACAGTCAGCGCTTACTTACGCTTTTAGAGTCAAAGAATATCGATCGTATCAATATCGTTGGGCATTCTCTAGGCGCGCTTATCGCCGCAGGTTTTGCCTCAAAATATCCGGCAAAGGTAAATAAACTGGTTTTGGCCAATCCTGCTCAAGGCTACGGCGAGTTTGAACCGTCAAAGCAAGATGAAGTCGCTGAGATGCGCCCAAAGCTTTTAAAGAAACTTGGCGGCACGGAGATGGCAAGGCAAAGGTGCGGCGCATTATTGTTTGATGCCAGCGATGACAAAGTGGCGCTGCTCGAAAAAATAATGGCACAAATAACCATTGAGGGCTTTGAGAAGTCATCACGGTTACTCGCGCATGACAGCATTCATCATTATTTGGCAAAGATAGACAAGCCTGTCGATTTAATCTATGGCACCGAGGATGGTATCACCACACCTAAGATTATGTTTGAAATTGCAGCGCGGCACAAAAACATCTCATTGCATGCGATTGAATCTGCTAGCCATTTGTCATATTTAGATCAACCAGATCGTTTTAACCAAATACTTTTATCAATCATTCAAGGTGATGGTTTATGAGTTTTAAAGTAAAAAATAAGGTAGTTATCATCACTGGTGGTTCCTCTGGTATCGGACTTGAATTGGTCAAGTTGTTTTTAACAGAAGGTGCCAACGTCGCTTGGTGCGGTAGAAACCAAGCAAAATTGCAGTCAACGTTTAATGAATTAAGCGAAGATTATGACGCAAGTCAGATGTTTATTCATTCATGTGACGTCCTAGACCAAGATCAGGTAGATGGTTTCGTCGCGGCGGTGGTAGAAAAATTCGGCGTGATTGACATGCTCGTGAATAACGCGGGACAAGGCAAGGTAGCAGATTTTTTTGCGACTGACGATCAAGATTGGGTTGATGAGCTAAAACTAAAAGTATTTAGCGTCGTCAATATGGTCAATGCCACCTTGCCTCACCTTAAACAATCAGACATCGCCTCAATCACCAATGTGAACTCATTGCTTGGTCTAAAGCCAGAGACACACATGGTAGCAACTTCGGTCGCCCGAGCTGGCTTATTAAATCTCAGTAAAAATCTCGCCAATGAGCTGGTCAAAGAAAACATCAGGGTCAACTCTATATTGATTGGTTTGGTCGAATCGGGTCAATGGCGCAGACGTTTTGAAGAACGATCCGACAGAAGCAAAAACTGGAAGGAATGGACAGCTACGGTCGCTGCTAAAAAAGAGATTCCGCTTGGCCGTTTAGGTAAGCCACAAGAGGCGGCTTACGCCCTCATGTTTTTGGCATCTCCTTTGTCTTCTTATACGACAGGATCAGTGATTGATGTGTCTGGCGGTCTCAGCAAAGAGATATGAAAAGTTGTAAACAGGAGTTAGGCATGAAAAGCGTGATGTTCATAGGCTACGGTTCAATGGCAAGAAAAGTGCACGAGATGTTACCCAAAAATATCGTCTTATCGACAGTAGTGGCCAGTCCTAGAAGTGCAGGAAAAATTCAGGCCGAGCTCGGCGAGTCTGTCGAGGTGATCACTTGCGTCGATGACCTGACAAACATGCCCGATTTGGCGATTGAGATGTCGGGCCAGAACGGGCTAAAAGAACACGCCATCAATATCTTAGAGAAATGCATTCCTATTGGAATTATCTCTGTTGGTGCCTTTACCGATGAGACATTTGCGGTAGCAATCGCTGATGCTGCCAAAAGAAACGGAGTTAAAGTACACATTTTGGCAGGCGCCGTGGCTGGCATTGATGGTATCAGTGCCGCCAGTTTGGCAGGACTTGATAGCGTCGTGTATCAAGGTCGTAAGCAGCCAGACAGCTGGCGCGGCAGTCATGCCGATACGCTTATCGACTACGACACGCTAACCGAAGCGGTTGTTTTCTTTACGGGTACTGCCAGAGAAGCGGCAGCCTTGTTTCCAGCTAACTCAAACGTTGCCGCTACCATTGCCCTGGCAGGCGTCGGTCTTGATGAGACGACAGTAGAGCTCATCGCTGACCCAGCGCTTGAGCACAACCTTCATCACATAAGTGCCAAAGGCGTATTTGGTCAGCTTGAGATCAGTATGACAGGACTGCCATTGGTTGAAAACCCCAAAACATCAAGTCTAGCAGCCTTTAGCGCGTTACGCCTGTGCTGTGAGATTGATCAGACATTACAAATATAAAGCGCCATTAACGCGAGAAATACTATGAAAAAAATATTTATTGCAGGTCAGTGGAAGCTTGGTGGTGGCAAAGCCATAAAAAGCCACTATCCAGCTGACCATTCAGAAAACGCTGACATATCGACCGCAAGTTCAGATGACATTCACGAAGCCATTGTGGCCGCTGATAAAGCTTGGAGAAATCCTGCATGGCGTAGCGCGCTTCCTTCAGAAAAAGCGGCGATTTTGTTCAAAGCGGCAGATCTATTGGAACAGAAAAAGACGTTTTTAGCAAAGCTGCAAACCCGGGACAACGGCAAGCCAATTACGGAAACCACTGGTTTGGTCAACAGTGCGATAGCCACAACGCGTTATATTGCCAGTTCTCTTGAGACGCTAGATAACGAGCTAACCAATCAGCGCATTCAGTCTGTATTGACCTTTACTACCCATGAGCCATTGGGTGTGGTTGCGGCAATCACACCATGGAACTCACCAATTGCGTCAGAGATACAAAAGATCGTACCAGCGCTGGCAGGTGGTAATGCCGTCATCTTAAAACCAGCGGAAGCTACCTCACTTATCGCGCTTGAGCTTGCGGCAATTTTTGAAGAAGCAGGCTTACCCGCAGGCTTGTTTAGTGTATTGACGGGTAAAGGCTCTGTGGTTGGCGAAGCGATTGTCAAACATCCACTGGTGCAAAAAATCTCTTTTACGGGCAGTACCAGTACGGGTAGACATCTGGCGCATGTCGCGGCCGAAAAGCTCATTTCTACATCGTTAGAGCTTGGCGGCAAATCGCCCACGATTGTGTTTGAAGATGCCAATATCGATATCGCAGTAAACGGTGTAATTTACGGTATTTTTAGCTCATCAGGACAAGCTTGTATTGCAGGTTCGCGATTGTTTATTCATCAAAATATTTATGACCAGTTTTTAGATGCTTTAATTAAGAAAACCAAAAATATCATTGTGGGAGATCCAGAAGATTCCAACACACAAATGGGTCCTCTGATCAGCGAAGACCACCTAAGCACGGTCGAGCACTACGTCAATATGGCTCGAGATGAAGGCGGTAATATAGTCGCTGGCGGTCAGAGACTCACAGGTGACGCGTATGACAAAGGTGCTTATTACGCGCCTACCATTATCACAGGGTTAAAAAATGACGCCCAAGTCTGTCAAGAAGAGATATTTGGCCCCGTACTGGTTGTGATGCCATTCAGTGATGAGGAAACATTGGTCGCTGAGGCGAATAATAGCATCTATGGTCTTGCTGCTGGCATATGGACAGAGGACTATCGCAAAGCTTTTGACATGGCAAAGCGACTTGAGGCAGGCACGATATGGATCAACACTTATAAGAAATTTTCCATTGCCACGCCTTTTAGTGGTCACAAAGAAAGCGGCGTCGGTAAAGAAAAAGGTCGATTGGGCATTTTGGATTATATGCAAACGAAAAGCATATTTTTGAACCTTGATGAAGCGCCAAACCCGTGGTGTGAGACCAAATAGCCATTTATCAAATCGCCATTTTTTAAAGAGCTATGTACCAAATGTAGTCAGTTGAAAATAAAACAGTGATATAAATTTAAACGCGCTACTAGCACAAATTTTACTTGCTTGCTGTGCCGTTGCCGACAGAGGCCGCATAAAATTCATCCTAGTAGCGCTATCACACTTTTGAAGTGCATCGACTATAGCTATGTATTAAACAACTATGTAAAAAATAAATCGGTTTAACATACAGATTCAGCAATCAACGCAACCAGTATATAGAGGGATGGGATTATGACAACCGCCATGACAGCCAGCACAGCAAAGACAGTAACTGTCGGTGAATTAGTAGCAAGAGTCTTAGAAGAGCATGGCGTAAGCGATGTTTTTGGCTTGATTTCTATTCATAACTTACCGATTGCTGATGCAATTGGACGAAGAGACAAAATCAGATTTATCTGCGCGCGCGGGGAAGCGGGCTGCGTCAATATGGCAGATGCTTATGCCAGATTCAAAGGCTTGGGCGTGGCTATTACCAGTACAGGGGCAGGGTCAGGGAACGCCATTGGCTCTTTGGTTGAAGCTTGTAACGCAGGCAGCCCAGTGATTCATATCACAGGTCAAGTCGAAAAAGAATACTTAGATCGTGATGCAAGCTTCATTCATGAGGCAGCAGATCAGCTCGGTTATCTAAAATCTAGTAGCAAAGCGGCGTTTAGAATTGTCAGCCCAGAGCATGCCGTTGGCGTGGTCAGAGAAGCGATACGGGTAGCGACAACTGTACCCAAAGGTCCCGTCAGCATTGAGATACCCATTGATGTGCAAGCGACAACGATTGAATTGCCAAGCGATTTGTCTTATGTCGGTGCCATGCAATTGCCTGATGCACCCAAAGACGCCGTCGATTTTGTCGCCAATCAAATCAAATCTGCCAGTCATCCTATTTTATGGGTTGGCGGCGGTTGTCTTGAGGCGAGTGAAGAGATCAAAGCTTTGGCCGACATGGGCATACCGGTAGTGTCGTCCACACATGCACGCGGCGTCTTAGCCGATACGCACCCAAGAAGTTTGAACGCGTTTCATAACTCATCCGAGGTCGAAAAGCTGATCACAGAGAGCGACGCTTGTATCGTTGTTGGTTCTCGCCTGCGCAGTAACGAGACCAAAACCTATTCGTTAAAATTCCCAGAAAATCTGATTCAAATTGATGCAAGCCCGATGGCGCAGCAAAGAAATTATTCGGTCAAACACTTTTTTTGTGCCGAAGCAAAATCCTTTTTGCAACGCGTTATTCAGCAGTTAGGGGAGACGGTCAAAGTTGATAACGACTACGATCAACGTATCAAAGCCGCCAAAGACTTTGCTATTAATGCGCTAGAGACTCAGTTAGGGCCTTATGCAAAATTATGCTACTCACTACGTAAAGCGCTGCCCGAAGACGGTATTTTGGTAAGAGACATCACCATGTCAGGCAGTACGTGGGGCAGTCGTTTGTTCCCCGTCAACCAGCCATTACAGAACATCCATTCTCTAGCAGGTGCGATTGGCCTTGGTTTATCACACGGTATTGGTACCGCAATCGCCAATCCAGATAAGAAGACCGTGGCATTGGTTGGTGATGGCGGCCTGATGCTTGGCGTGGGTGAGATTGCCACTGCCATACAAGAGAATGCCAATATGATCTTACTCGTGATGAATGACGGTGGTTACGGGGTCATGCGTGGTATCCAAAAGCAATACTTTGATGGCAGACAGTACTACAACGAGCTACACACACCCTCTTTTGTTGCTCTGGGTGAAGCGATGGGCTGCAAGTCTTATCAAGCAGACTCGCTAGAAGATTTTGACACCAAGATCAATGAGGCCATGCAGCAAGACGGTATGTGTTTGGTTGAAGTTAATATGAATGCCATTGGGCCACTAAACTTTGCAGGGCCACCGCAAAAGAAGCTGTATTAATAAGCGCTGTTGTTAAATTAAGGACACGCCCTCGTTTTATAAAAAGGATTTTTACCCGTAGGATAATAGGAAATTATCATGACCAAACTAATTTTTAAGTCGTTAATAGTATTAACGCCAGTGTTGTGGCTATCAACCATCACCAGCGCTCAGGGCAAAGTCATCGAACTAAAAAGCGAGGACGGCACTAAGGAGCTAAATGTTGGTGGTGTTATCAGATTCAATCAGCGCTACCAGAGCTGGGGTGACGATAAGTACAACTCTGGCTTAGGCGATCCTGATTTTGATATTTTTCGTTTGGATGTCGATGGAAAATACGACGATTTTTATTTAAACAGCAGTTATATCTTTCAGGACGATGACAAAACCTCTGTCGAAAAAGCGTACGTGGGTTATAACGTCGATGAGCAAAACAGCGTTGAGGCCGGTTTGGTGTACAAGCCTTTTGCCATTTATCCGTATCCGCAAAACGGTTGGACGTACCATCTGCCTTTCTTTTTAGGTTATGGTAACAACATCGCGCCCGGTGTGAATCTAAATCATGAAAGTAAAGATTGGGATATGAAGTTTGGATATTATCCTGAAATGCTCTCTGAAAGCCTACGATATTCTCCTGAAAGCGGCGCGTATAGCGAGTTGGACAATACGTTTCCGTCTATGAGTCAATATGAGAATGAGAAAAAAAACCAAGTCAATGCGCGTATCGCTCGTAAGTTTGAAACGGCAACAGGCAAGCAGGAAATTGGTGTATCAGGCGCTTATTCGCAGTTGGAGAATGGGCTGACTAATGATGATGGCAACTATTATGCAGTCGGTCTGCACGCGAATAACAATTTTGATAAGTTCAATGTACAAAGCTCGCTCATACATTATGATTATGATGCCAAAAACCCGAGCGGTGTTGATGATAGTATGACTTTGATGGGCGCGAACGGATTAACGCCTGCGTATTTCATTGCTTCAGAAGGAACGGTGGGTAGTTTGAACTTGGCATATACTATCCCAATGAAAGATATGGGAGCATTAAAAGCGGTCAAAGTATATAACGACTACAGTTATCTTAAGAAACACCATGATGACTGGTCTGATTCGCAAATGAATACCACGGGTCTGATGTTCATCGCGCCACCATTTTTGGTTTGGTTAGATCATACTTACGGCAAGAACTCTAATATCATTGGCGGGGCCACCAATAGCACGGGCTTCACTTCGACGACTTCTGAGAACAGTGATAAATGGCTGTCGCGAGTGAATTTAAATGTTGGGTTTAGTTTTTAACATTTAAAAACTTTCGTATTACGCATTATAATTTGTATATCGATTCTAATTGAGATCGACTATATCATTGAGCAGTAGCTTTGATGACATGGACGAGCCAATGAAATGGAAGTTTAAAAGGGCCCTTGTTACTTGAGAGTAATGGGGGCTTTATTCTGCTACTTGTTTGCATCACCTTTTATGGACGGCATACTATTGGTTCGTATTGAATCTTTGGCGATATTCGCTTGGCGTCAGACCAACGATACGTTTAAATATCTTACGAAACACACTGACATCACTATAGCCAACCTTCCACGCAATTTGTTCAACTGCCTGCATGGAGAACTGCAAAAAATCTTTTGCATTGCCGATGCGTAAGCGCTGACAGTATTCCGTTGAAGTCATGCCAGTGGATTTTTGAAAGCGCCGTAAAAAGGTAGAGACAAAAAGACAGCAATAAAATCCCAGTCCTTGTTAAAAGACTGGGTAAGAGGATGGATATTGTGTTGTACAAAGTAAAAGATAAGATCGTTTTTAACTTTAAAACAGTCGTTATCCTTGCGACTCATCGTCTCGAAGCGTCAGAACCTCATAACCATCTGACGTGACCGCAATTGTATGCTCCCACTGCGCAGACAGTTTTTTATCACTCGTAACCACTGTCCAGCCATCGTTTTTTGTTTTGACTTTGGCCTTACCTTGGTTGATCATTGGCTCAATGGTAAAGGTCATGCCTTCTTTGAGCGTCACGCCTTTTCCCTGAATGCCGTAATGCAACACTTCAGGTTTTTCGTGCATCTCGCGCCCAATACCGTGCCCGCAATATTCCCGTACGATAGAGTAGCCATTCTTTTCCGCATAGGTTTGAATGGCGTGACCAACATCGCCGAGCGTCGCGCCCGGTTTTACAGTGCGTATGCCTTCCCACATGGCTTCATAGGTTTTATCAACCAAGCGTTTGGCAAGCGGCGACACATCCCCAATCATGTACATCTTACTCGAATCAGCAATAAAGCCACCTTTTTCCAAGGTAATATCCACATTCACAATATCGCCTGATTTGAGTATTTGACTGTCTGAAGGGATACCGTGACAGACGACGTTGTTAACGGAGGTATTTAAGGCATACTCATAGCCGTATTGGCCTTTACTGGCTGGACGTGCGCCTAGTTGATCGACAATATAACGCTCCGTAAGATCGTTGATTTCCATCGTCGAGGTGCCAACGGTGATATGTTGATCAAGATAATCAAAAACAGAGGCAAGCAGGCGTCCAGACTCGCGCATGATTGCTATCTCGTCAGGTGTTTTTAAAATAATTTCAGCCATCGATAAGATTTCCTGTGTTTATTTCAGCATTGACATCTGCTTTTTTCATCTGCTCATTGATGATTTGGCTATAAGACAGAGTGGGATTGGCTTCAGCAAGCATGCCTATCTTCATCCAATACTCCGCTTGCGCGTTGATAGAGCGCACCATCACGGTACTTGCTTTACGAATCTCTTCGTGCAGTACATCATCAATTTTTACAATACCCATCGGAACACCTTTAATATATGAAACGTATATGAATCATATATTATTATAACAAAAATTCAAGCAGAGTTTTGAGCGGGTAAGTAGTAACTTTAGCTTATCCGTAGCCACAAATTTTTTTGTGCTATATTTCTAAGCAGGATTTGATAGTAGAGTAGGTCGTTGTACCAATAAAAAGGCAGGCTAAGACAAGACACAATGTTAACGAACAAGGATTGTAAGATGGATGTAGAAAATATAATCGCTACATGGGAAGCAGAAGCGTTGCGCGTGCAAGAAAAGTTAGGAGATGCGGGTGTTACTCCGCCTGCAGATTTGGCTGGATTAAGTGGCATGGAGGTGTTCAATGCCATGTTTGCCGGTGAGTTGCCGCAGCCGCCGATTGGTGTGACGCTTGATTTTACGCCCATTCGCATTGAGTCTGGCACGGCTATTTTTCAGGGTAGACCGGGTCCACAGCATTACAATCCTTTGGACAGTGTGCACGGTGGTTGGTTTTGTACAATCTTAGATTCTGCCGTCGCTTGCGCCATTCATTCTACCTTGCCAGCGGGCAAAGCCTATACCACGCTTGAGATAAAAGTGAATATGATACGGGCATTAAGTGCGGCAACGCCGTTGGTACGGGCCGAAGGTAAGGTCATTCATACAGGTCGCCAAACCGCCACTGCTGAAGGAAAGATCGTAGGGCCAGATGGCAAACTGTACGCTCATGCCACGACGACGTGCTTAATATTTGACGTTTAATGTAGTCAGTCCTAAATAAAAAAGAGACGCCTATAATCATGTGATACTGGCAACCATTTTCTTTGCTTGCTGTGTGTGCGCAGACAGAGGCGGCGCAAAATGGTCGCCCGTATGGCTGTATCTCTTTATAGTGGATCGAATATACATACGTTGGCTTTGACATTGCTCTAAAAGCCGTTGTGAACGCTCACTTATCATAAGAACCCTACTATGCAAACATTCGAACGTATTATTGATTTAGAGGGTAAAAACGCCCGTTATTATGACTTGTCTGACTTAGGTCAAAAGGATAAAAATGCCAAATCGATACCTGCGCATTTTTATGGCGGTAATGGATTTGCCGCAGGCGTTTATATGCCGCTATTGAGTAAGCTCAGCGCGCGATTTGATATAAGTAGCTTAGCCATGCGTGGTTATTGGCAAGATTTGCCAACCCTTAAAAAGCTGACCCGTGAGCAAGATGCTGAGGTGCTAATTGCTTTTTTGGAAAAAAACACAAGACAAACCTGTGGTCGGTATTGGTCATTCTCAAGGCGCGACCGCCACGGCGATTGCTGCGGCCAAACGTCCTGATCTATTCTCGCAATTGTACTTGATAGAGCCGGTGACGTTTACCAAATCGCAAAAGCTTGTGATGGATTGGATGCCAAGCAGATTAAAAATAGGTCAAGAACCTTTTAAAAGCACACTTGCCAAACAAGCAAAGTGGCAGAGTATTGATGACTATTACGCATATTTGCGAGCGCATCGAGCGTTTAAACGCATTGGTGATGATCATCTTTATGTCTTTGCCAAAAATAGCTTGGTTCAAGAAGGGGAAGGGTATCGATTGCTATTTACCCCTGAGAAAGAGCTGGCAAGCTATTTTGATACGCCTTTTGTCAACGGTGCCCTAAAAACGCTCAATGACATAGGGTTCCCTTATACGATAATTATGGGTAAGCCTTCTATTTTTATCAGTCATAAAGTCCGTAAAGTCTGGCAAAACTTTGTGCCAACTCAAAATATTACCGAATTGCCTGATAATGGCCATCTCCTACCCATGGAAGCGCCAGAACAATGCGCCGATATAATTATCGAAAAATTTAATAACAGTATGGGTTAGGGGTTATAGCATAGTCAGTCCTAAATAAAAAAGAGACGCCTATGATCATGCAATACTGGCAACCATTTTCCTTGTTTGCTGTGCCGTTGCTGACAGAGGCGGCGCAAAATGGTCGCCAGTATTATTGTACTTCTTTCATAGTGGATCAGCTCTAGCGCTTGGTGTATCTTTGCATGTTAATCGCTTATCTTTAATTTAACCCTTTTTAATTTAATGCCTGCGCCAACATTGTAAATACTCTAGCATCGCTTGCCTGCGCCACATTAAAACGCATAAAGTTTTCTGCGCTGTGCGATTGGCTAAACGTGGTGATGGATTTTGATCCTGTGTTTTTGACAGCGGTAAGGGCAACGCTTGCGGCTTTATTGGGCGGTATTGTTTTACGCTTGCTCAACCAGCGCCTACCGACTAAGGCGGATCTACCAGCGCTAGCCGTTGTTTCGTTAGGCGTGGTTGTCGGTTTTCCTTTGCTCAGTGCTATTTCCTTGCAATACGTCACCTCTGCCCATGCCATCGTCTTTGTAGGCATATTGCCCTTATTTACGGCGATCTTTGCGGTTTGGCGCGGGGATGAGCGACCATCTATGCTGTTTTGGCTATTTGCTTTGCTGGGCAGCTCATTTGTGGCGGGATATGCAGCGCTTACCAGTGGTACAACGTCTGTAGTAGGTGGCTTTTTGATGCTGGGCGCAGTGATGGCGTGCGGTCTTGGATATGCCGAGGGCGGGCGACTATCACGAACCCTTGGCGGCTGGCAGGTGATCAGTTGGGCGCTGGTTTTATCGTTGCCCGTGATGCTGCTTATCACGTGGCTCACATGGCCCGACTCTTTTGCAAAGGTGAGCGTGGCAGCTTGGGCGGGCTTACTTTATGTGTCTTTGTTTAGCATGTTTATCGGCTTTGTATTTTGGTATCGTGGTTTGGCGTTGGGCGGTATTGCCGCAGTCGGGCAGTTGCAATTGATGCAGCCATTTTTGGGATTGGCCTTGGCGGCTTTACTGCTCCACGAAACAGTCAATATAGGTATGTTGATAAGTACATTGGGAGCAGTCGCTTGCGTGGTCGGGGCCAAAAGATACGCAGTTTAGCGCCCATGGTCATAACACGTCGCTATTCACATATCGATTCTGTGTCAATTCTACGTCAATTCTGCGTCGAACCTACTATATCAATTGACACTCGTAAACAGTAAAAACACACCCAATAGTCCCAAGATAAAGCCGATCACACGATTGATAGCGACTTGTTTTTCCAGCATTTTTTGTCTTAATATGCGCTGGGAGAATAAGATCGCCACCAGAGCAAACCAGATAAAATGAGCGATGGACATGAAGAAGCCGTAACCGACCAAAATGAGTGTCGATGTGGTGGCGCTCACAATCTGAGTATAAGTGCTAATCACAAACAGGGTGGTCTTAGGGTTTAAGGCGTTGGTAAAAAAACCATAGCGCAGCGCTTGTCCTGAGCTAATGGGGGTAGAGGAGCTCGTATCCTCAACTGGTTTTTGCGTAAAGGTTTTATAGCCGATATAAATAAGATAAAAAGCACCAAGGTATTTGATCAAGGTCAAAAAATTGGGAGCAAACGTCATAACCACGGCAACCGCCAACAGGGTGTAAGTGACGTGGATTAACACCCCAAGCGCGATACCAATGGATGTTAATACACCGATAGAACGGCCGTATAGGTAGCTGTTTTTGGTGACGATGGCAAAATCAGCACCAGGGCTAATCACAGCGAGAATGGTAATTACGATAACAGCTAAAAATTCTGTCATGATGCTCACTCTGTCAAGGAAAAACCAATGGTTATCATGAGAAAAAGTCTGATTAAAAGTTAATGGTCAAAGATGGATGCTAACGATACTTTTAACGGTTACTCAACGGCTTATAAACGATTGGCTTTTCATTTTATAAATTTAAGTGTATTTTCTTACATTATTGGATAAAATAAAATGGAGTTTATTACCTCATCATCTATGAGTTTTTGGCATGATAGAAAAAGTACCGTTAAATTCGTTAAAGGCGTTTTATTACGTGGCCGCCCACGGTAGTGTGACCCTCGCTTCGCAAAAGTTGTTTGTGACACAGAGTGCGGTGAGCAAACAGATCAAAAATTTAGAAGGGTTTTTAGGGCTGACATTATTTGATCGAATCAATAAAAAACTGGTACTCACACCTGAGGGCACGGTTCTTTTTACTTGTTGTCAGCAAGTATTTGCCAAGTTAGATGACTGTCTGCTAGAGCTGACCCAGCAAACCCATCAAAAAAAGCAGTTGGTACTCTCTTGTGAGCCAACCATTTCGATGAAATGGCTCATACCTCGTTTGGCAGAATTTAATGCATTGAATCATGGGTTTGAGATTGTCTTACTGACGGGAGGCGGTGCAGTCGATTTTCAAGCACACAATATCGACATTGCGCTGCGTAGAAATGACTTTGAATGGGGCAAAGAGGTATTCCATGAAAAGATTATCGAAGAGTATATAGTGGCGGTTCGTAATACCAGAACCGAGCAGACAAATACGTTGCTACTGACCTCTTCTCGGCCAAATTTATGGCAACATATCAATGCGTCAAAGTTGGTCAGTCGCGACATTTTAGCGTATGAGCATATGATATTAGAGCATTTTTACTTGTGTATTGAGGGCTGTTTGGCGGGATTAGGCACGGCGATTGTGTCCATTTTTATGGTACAAAAAGAAGTTTCACACCAGCTTTTAGAATTGGTACAACCGCCGGTGGCAGACAGCTCGGCATACCATCTTTTGTCTGATGAGCCGTTTTATAAAGATGAGAGAAAGGTGGTGTTTAAAGAGTGGCTAAAAAAAGAGATGATGAGTAGCAAGGTTCAGTTTATGGAAGCTGCGTCGATTTGAATGATTGATAGTGTTAACCGCCGCCGAAGTTATTTATTGACTTATCGTCAGACCGCTCTTTAAGAACAACGATAAGTGAAGGGTAACGATAGCGCGGTTGGCAAAGTGCTAGCATTGTCAGATGATTATCAACGTTTAGCAGGCGCAAATTGCTCATAAATCATCATAACCAGATACACCAGCCCTGCCGCTAGCGTCAAACTCCCAAACCATACCACCACAAAATAGCCTGTCTGGTCAGAGGTATAGGTCAATAAAAATGCAATGGCCAGTAATATAAATCCTAGCCAGCGTAGCGCTTGTCCATTTAGGCGTTGCGGCAGTTTGTGCTGAAACTTATCTTGATGCCTTTTACTGGCCATCATCAAGGCTGCCATACCCAGTAGACTGAGTAGAAATAACAATCCAGATAGCATGGCGTTAGAGTTGACCAAGTGAGACATTTTATGGGTTTCCTACTTGTGCGCCTATAGGCCGTTCAAAATAAAATCGATACGTTAATAACTTCGTACGACTGGTATAAGTGTTCCTTGCTTGCTGTTAACACAGAGGAGGCGCAACATTCATTCCAGTCGTCCTGTCACGCTTTTAAAATGGTTCGACTATAACTGAAGTTTCGATTTTATCTTTTGCTTAGGCGGTGTTTCTTTAAATGTTGCAGCATAAGTAATATAAGCAAACAGCAGTGCTAGTATAAAAAACACAACGTCGAAGCTGACAAACAATATATCTCGATTAAGCATACTTTGAAAAAACCCGCGCTCGGTGGTGAGACTGTTGAGTAGCGGCGTGAATAAAAGCAACAGTGTGACTAAAGACAGCAGCACGCGCCAAGCAAGACGGCTAGAGAATAGTAGCGTCAGCATAAAACTGCCTGCCCATATCATAAAAAATCCATCGACTTCCCATTTAGCGCGTGCCGCCATATTCAATGGCAATAAGCGGTTGAGCCATAAAAACCCCACCATGGCCAACGGTAATCCGGCAAGCGTCGCAATATTAAGTTTTTCCACCAGCCAAAATCCTGCGAAAGGCTTTTTCATATCGCTCAATTGGCGACGGCGTTTCACTGTCCAAAGCACTAGACCTGTGGCTATCATCCCGCAGCCTGCCACGCCCAATAAAAAATACAGCCAGCGTAGCCAATAATCAGAAAAGCGGCCGGCATGTAACCCGATCATGACCGTATGGGCAGTCACGGCGAGTGGTGGTGGCTCACTTTGCTTAATGATTTCTCCTGTCTGCCCATCATAAATGCGAAACACACCGATTGTTGATATCTGACGATCGGCTTTGCCATCGACAATGATCATACTATGGTCGGTATTGGGATGGTTGATACTGACACTGGTGAGCGCGTAATGAGGATTGAGCGTTTGCCAGTCCGCTTGAGCATTTGCCAATAGGGGACTGACATCTGCCATGGGTGCAGGTTGCAGCTCTGTCGCGTCAGCAGGCCGATACGAATAAATTTCTTCAAAAAACTGCTGAGTATTAATATCGGAGACTTTGCCCGCCCACGGCATGTACAAATAAACTAGGGTAATGATACCTGTAAACGTAATCATAATATGAAAAGGCAATGGCAGCACCGAAAAAGCATTGTGCGCATCCAGCCATGAGCGCTGTCCTTTGCCCCAGCGAAAAGTAAAAAAGTCAGTAAATATCTTTTTGTGAACAATGACGCCTGCGATGATGGCAATCAACATCATCATAGAGGCAATACCAACGATGATCCTTGCCCATATCACGCTCATATAATGCAAATCAAAATGCATGCGATAAAAAAAGTTGCCGCCTGCCGTGTCCCTTGGTGTATAGGCTGTTTGGGTTTGCGTATCAAATTGATATTGCTGTCTTTCCTTGTCGGTACTGACAGTGATATGCAAGCGTTGATCGTTACTGGTGCTGCTAGCCCCTTTAGTAATAAACCAATTGGTAGCGTTCGCTTGGGTGGCTTGCAGATGGCTGATTGCCATGGCAAAAGACTCTGGCTTATTGTCTGTGCTTACACTTGTTGTGCTGGCTGTGCTTTGGGGTTGCATGGATGAGGTTGACGGGATAGATGATGAGGACGCTGGGAGTGCTTGCTGAGAGATTGCAGGGATTTCAGGTTGCAGCCAAACGCTCAGCTCATTATTAAAGTAGCTGACCGTACCCATCAGAAAAATAGTAAATAACAACCAACCTAATAAAAGCCCAAACCAAGTATGTACCTCAGTCATCATTAATCGATAACCTTTCACCTTGGCTTTAGCTTTTATTTTGGTTTGGGTCAGAGGTGGGGCTTGATTGTTAGGAGATTCTGGCGTCATAAAGAAGCCTTGATTGTAGTAAAAGCTTAAAGAGCGGCATAACTTACCATGCCTAAGACCGCTGCAATGCTAGCCACTATCGCCCAAGCCAGCCACAGACGCCGCAGTGAGAATACCAAGATAATGATGACCGCGTATACCACAATGCTGGTGATTTGGCCCCAATAGATAGCAGAAATGGTATCTATTGGTAAGGCCAAACATGCAAGGCTAGTAAGTACCGCCACGCCGTAGCCACCAATACTTGCCAAAACAATACGACTCAGTACATTGAGGGTAGGCAAATAAAAACCTTGGCGACGGCGATGACTCATGTGACGGCCTATGCGCTTAGAGAAATGGTCTTCAGATTAAAAACGATAGGTCAATCTGCCCACCACATTGATAGGCTCGCCATAAGTCAATCCAAAGAAGTTCTCACCCGCTAGGTATTTTTGATTGAATAAATTGTTGACGTTAATTTGCGCTTCTAGATTGTCATTAACGGCATATTTTGCCATGATGCTAGCAAGTGTCACATCATCTTGACTGTACTTTTCAGAGCGGCCAGTGACAGGGTTTGAAACAATACCGTAGTATCCGTTTGACCAATCAATACCGCCGCCAATGGTTAAGTTAGGAACAATATCGTTCATATCATAAGTGGCAAATAGATTAAGGGTGGTATCGGCATAGCCTGTGTTAACGGGTTTACCATCTCGACCCTCGGCATTGAAATGCGTGTAGCCAATAGCAGCCTTTAGCTCGTCGCTCAGCTGACCTGTGACTTCGACTTCGACGCCTTGACTGGTGCTATCTACGCCAAAGTAGGCTCTCTCAAGACCAGCACCTGGTATTAATTGACCACTATCTTGAGCAAGGTTGTCTTGCTCGATTCTAAAGATACTGACTTGGCTTTGTAGCGCGCCGTTGTCAGATTCGCTTTTTAGACCGATCTCGTAGTTTTTGCCTTCGATAGAATCGAGGTAACGACCACTGATATCGCGCTCTGACTGGGGCTGGAAGATGGTACTATAGTTGCTATAGAGGCTGTGATTGTCATTGATATCGTAAGTGATACCCGCATAAGGTGACCAGATGTGCTCGGATTCAGTATTCATTTTAGTTCCATACTGAAAACCCGAGCGCTCATAATGGGACACACGAGTTCCCAAAATCACTGACAAAGGATCGGTCAGCTTAAGCTGAGTGGCGGCAAAAATGTCTTTTTCCTTGGTAGTGACATCAGAGCTTTGGTCTTTGTCGCCCCATACTGGTTCAGGATAGCTGCCGTCCCAATCATAGAAGTCAGACACTGGCAACAGTCCATCGGGCGGCGGGGCATAGGTATAAGTGTCAAGATCGCTTTTCTTATAAGAGCCACCAAAGATGAGTTGATGCGTTCTGCCTAAGGCATCAAAATTACCCGTCAACTCAGTTTTGACATTGACTTGTTTGCGTTCAGTATCGGCATGGAATGGGTTTAAGTTATAGATCAGTCCAACGTCCGGATCAAGGCTGCTGGCGTACATATAAAGAAGTTTTGGGCTGCTATCACTCTCGTTATAACTGGCATTGGTGGTTAGGTTCCAGTCTTCATTGAAGTCGTGATCGATATCTGCAAAGTAGTAGACACTATCCGAGTCCCAATTCGCCCAATCGGTACTGCCGTTCTTACTGGTGTCCCAATCTGCTTGTGAACCATCACTTAAGTAACTTGGCAAACCGCCCCACATGGTCGATTTTGACTTGTTGTGTTGACGGCTTGCACCCACGCTGACGGTGGTATTGTCACTCACATCGGCATCAACTGTGGCATAAATCAGATTTTGACCCAGCTCTTGACGGTCGATGAAGGTATCGCCATCTTGATAGCTTGCGACCACCCGGCCACGTACCGCACCGCTTTCGGTCAATGGCTGGCTGTGATCGACACTTAGGCCATAATAGCCATAACGATCGACGTTGGCAGAGAGCTCGGTGGCAGGCACGCTGCTATCGGCGCGTTTACGTATTAGATTGACATTGGCAGAAGGATCGCCTGAACCGCTCATCAAGCCTGTGGCGCCGCGTACGATTTCCACATGATCAAACATAGCGGTATTCACACCATATTCGCCCATGGCCGCTTGCTGAACAAAATCCGTATCCAAGCCATCGATCTGGAAGCTATTAATGCCAAAGCCTCGCGCTGAAAACCCGCTACGAGCGCCATCGATACTGCCCACTTGGATACCGGGTGCGCGTTTGAGCACCTCGGTTAGATTGGTTGAGTTTTGGTCTTTGAGTTGCTGATTGGTAACCACACTGACGGCCTGCGGGGTTTCTCTGGCCGATAGCGCCATGCCAGTGGCACTGGTCGCAACAGGGATCGTATAGCTGTCTGTATTTTCAGTGACTTGTGAGTTGGTATCAGCCGTGACCACGATGGTATCTAGAGTAGTGCTTGGTTCTGCTGCACTATTAGCACGATTGATTTCGACACCATCGGTAGTAGCGAGCTGATCCGATGTTTCAGCATGAATAATCGATGAGCCAACCGCCAATGAAGCAATGGCTGAAAGATGCATGGTGCGCTTGACGAGCCAGCTTAAGTTGCTGGGTTTATGACGCTTTGTGCCTTGTTCAATGATAAACATCAGATGATATCTCAATTAAAGTGATAGGAGGATTGGGTCTGGCGGTCTTAATAAATTTTTGAATCAATGACCAATAAGAGGGTCTGCGAAAAACACATCAATTAATAGGTGTGAAACAGACGCTGTTAAATGTGTGTACATGTTAATGATAATTATTATGATTAGCAATACAATATAGAAATATTTTTGACACATTTATTGAGGTACGCAGATTTTATGTTAGGAGCGACTGATAAGCACTGCCGTCTACTGGCTACGCTTGTCAGTCGCTTTCATACCGATTGCCCTTAGTGCAACATAGAGATGGCGTCTGCGCTGGCACGTTGTCGCTCTTCAGCATTTAATTCGATCAATCTGCCTTCTTTCATCAATAACAAGCGATCCGCGTGCTCAAAATAGCTGTCGTCATGACTGATAATAAACAAAGTCTTGCCCATCGCTTTTAGCTCAGGAATCAATGTCTGATAGAACACTCGGCGAAACGCAGGGTCTTGGTCGGCTGCCCATTCATCCAATAATAAAATGTCTTTTTGTTCGGCAACCGAGATAAGCATGGCGAGACGTTTACGCTGACCTTGTGACAATTTATCTGTCGATAGGCGCTCATCGGTCACGCTGACTTTGTCCTGCAAGTTCAGTTTGTGCAGCCAAGAGGTCACAAGCGCCATATCTGGATCATTGCCGCGATTGCCGACCAGTTGTTTAAACAGATGCTGATCACTAAAAATAGCCGAAAACAGCTGTCGATAATCGCCATTGTTGGCCGAGTCAATAGGTTGGTTGTCCACTTGTACCGAACCTGTGGTTGGCGTGAAAATGCCTGTCATAATCTTAGCAAGGGTCGACTTGCCGCTACCATTTGCTCCGATCAAAAAGATCACATCACCGCGTCTTAGCGTGAGATTGACGTCTTTTAAGATATTACTGGCGGGAGTCATATCTGTTGCAGCGGCGTCAGAAGCACTGTTTTCGTAACGGTATTGGATATCGGTCAAAGCAATAGAGTGCCAGTCTTGTATCGCAACGTCGGTACCAAATGCTGGCTGGTAGTCAGCCAACTCTAAAGACTGAATTTTGTCTAAAGCCACTTGCGCGGTTTGAATGGTGGGATAAGCACCAACTGCTTGAAGCAGTGGAGATTGTACAAATAAAATCGTTAAGGAAAACGTGGTCGCAACGCCCATCGGTATGCTCAAATAGCTAGATACCGCAAATACCACACCAATTGCTGCAAACATCATGATGTTTGACCAGTTTACCGCTGACAAATGAAACGTATCAGATTTGACCACTGCCTTTCTATACGATTCGGCATGAGTGACAAAATCGGTCTCATATAACTTTTCAGCGCGGTGCTGATTTAGCGCAAGCTCTTTACGACCATCTATAATCGATTGATAGTCCTGATATAACAGATCGTTGATGTCTCTTAATTCTCGCAAATGGTGATAGACGTGTTTGACTAAAATCGTGCTTACCCAAATCGTCATTGCAATCCAAAACATGACAATAAAGAGTAGCGGCAGTGATAGCCAACCCAGATATAGCGCCACACCAACGGATAAAATAACCCCTTGTACCAGCTCTGGCATACGCACAAATGCGACGGTGATGGATTGAATATCAGAGGAGAGGCTGGCCAATAGTCGCGCGCTGCCCAACTGATCGACTTGCGGCACGCTGGTGTCGATGATTTGCTTGACCAGTTTGGTTCTTAGCTCATAGACAAACTTATGACCCAAGCGCGTCAAGGCATATTGCGCCACAAACGTCGTCATTAATAGCAGCACCACCAACGCTGAAAAGTAGGCCAAGCTTAGCCAAGACAAGGTATCAAAGACAGGTCGACTGATAAAGGTATGATTGATATAGGCAATGATACCAACGCTGACAGAGGCATTGATTAAATTGAGTAAGATGACTTTTATGAAGGGTAGGCGATAGTTTGCCCAAATCATACGATATAAAGAAACAGTGGCGCGAGAAGACATAGTGACTCAACAATAAAATGGGTTATTAGGTATTTTTAATCAAATTTCTACGCTTTGATACGACGCATCAGATACAAGAAATACGCGCCACCAATGATAGCGGCGATGGTGCCAGCTGGTATCTCATAAGGGAAGATAATATAACGACCAAGCCAGTCTGCCAGTACCATCAATGCGGCGCCCAAAATAGCCGCCAGTTGCAATTGGCGCTTAAGTTGAACGGCGCCAAGCGTCGTGGCAAGGTGCGGAATCATCAGACCCACAAAACTAAGCGGCCCCACGGCCAACGTCGATATTGTACTAAGCGCTGCCACTAGGATTAATATCAAGCTTTGAAACAGTTTCAAAGACACACCAAGCTCGCGCGCGATGCCGCTACCTAAGCTGAGTATCTCTAGTGGCTTTATCACCATAAAACTGCATAAAAAGAGCACTACTGCAAATATCACAAGCAGCCATGCTGTCTCGGGACTGGCCAGATACGTGGAGCCTGATAGCCAGCTAAGAACCGCTTGCAGACGCGGATCGCCAGATATTTTGACCAGACTCAACAGACCACCCATCAAGGCGGCAATCGCGATACCCACCAACAATAAGTAGGCGGGGTTGACTCTACG
The DNA here is from genome assembly GCF_039680845.1 of Psychrobacter halotolerans. NCBI lineage: Bacteria > Pseudomonadati > Pseudomonadota > Gammaproteobacteria > Moraxellales > Moraxellaceae > Psychrobacter > Psychrobacter halotolerans. The sequence continues at coordinate 54,891 of NZ_JBDKWD010000003.1, forward strand.
CGCAAGCCACAAGATTAAGCTAAGCACCACCGCCGCGCCCAATAATCCCGACAACACAATACCCGGATAGCCAAAACTGGGTAAGAAAACAAAGGCCAGTATCACACCGATTGCTGATCCTGAGCTGATGCCCAATACTTCAGGGCTGGCCATAGGATTGCGGGTCAAAGTTTGTAGCAGGACGCCGGCAGTGGCTAGCAGCACACCCGTGGCCGCCGCGCTCAAAGTACGAGGCAATCTAAATTCAACAATCAAGTCCCACACGGCATTTAATTGCCAGCCATTGGCGGTGCTAGTGAAAACCAGAATGCCGATTACGAGTAAGATGAAAGCGATACTCCAACCGAGTAAGTGGGGGTCACGGCGTTCTGAGACGAGCGTTGGCGTGATCTCATCTGCATGCTGACGGCTTTGGGTTATGATTAGCCATATGACCAATGGAGCACCAAGTAAGGCAGTCATGGCATCAGCAGGAATATTGAGAGTTAAATAATGCTGTAATATCGTCGTAACATTACTGGTAATCCACAGCAGAAATGCGCCAAATCCATACCCTAAAAGCAAACGATAACCGATGCGTCTGACCGAAAATACGTTGACGAGGGTAGCAGCACCCAAACCAATAAAACCAATCGGTCCTACACGGCTGACGACAAGCGCCGTCAATATGGCGACCAATCCTATCACCAATCCCCGAATGAGATTGACAGGAACGCCTAGGCTTTTGGCCTGCCTATCATCTAGGCTCATGATTTCTAGCGGTTTTAACAAGGGTATTAAGCTAATAAAGGCAAGCACGCTGGCGATGATTAAGGCGCTAGAGACTTGCCAATTGTTTTGAGTGAGGCTACCTGCGGCCCATACCATGACATTTAAGGTGTCTTCAGCGTAATAAATCATCAGCAAGGCAGCAATCGCGCCCAATAAAATATTGGTGACCAGTCCGCCCAGTACTAATACCAAAGGGTTCATACGACTAGGAGCCGCTAGGATGAAGACGATTGCCATGCTACTAAGTGCGCCAATAAACGCGACCCAAAAGTTGCCGCCCAGATCAAAACTGGGAAAGAATAAGGTGACAAGCAGCAGGGCCATGTTTGCGCCACTACCGACTGCCAATGTTGTGTCTGAGGCCAGCGTGTTTTTGACCAACTGCTGTAGCAGAACGCTGACCAATCCCAGCAGGCCACCAGCAGTCGATGCCACCAGCATGGTTGGAACGATTTGCAGCTGAATACTCATGTCAGAGAGAGGCAGGTCAAATGACGGCGTAAACAGCTCAATGAATGGCAACGTCCACAACTGATTGATGACTGCGTAACTGCTTGCCACTGCCATCACTATCAAAAGAGCCACCATCAGATAAAGACGGTTGCTAAGCAAAGTATTGTTTTTAATCATAAGTCGGTATTGCCTACAAGAGTGGCATTCATTAATCGATCGGCCAAGACGTTCATAGAGGCCACGCCACTGTTGTTCCAAGTTGCTGGTAGTAATGTCAGGCAGCGATTTTTATTGGCAGCATTTGGATTTGCGTCAAACGAGTAACCCAAGCGTTGCCACACCAAGCTGGCCTCTAGTTCTACCTTAAGCAAATCGCCAATGGGTTCGACAACGACCAGACAAGTATCCTCATCGAGCTGCGCCAAGTCTCCTAACATAATAGGCATAAAGCCCCACTGGTTACCATCATCAAACGCTATCAGCTCTAATCCCATCGCATCTAGGGCTGGCTGAAACAAACTGTTGTATGAGAACATACGTAAATTATTGGTATCAGCAAATTGGACGACGGCGAGCTTTTTCACATGAGGGTAGCGCTTATGGAATGTCTGTCCCGCTTGTATAATCTGGTTTTTACTTTCATCTAGATACGTTTGTGCCGCTTGAGGCTGGTCAATTGCTCGTCCCAATGCTAACGTGGGTTCTATAAAATCTTCCCACGTTGCAATTTTACTCGAACTGGTCAATTCAATAGAGTGAATGGGCAAATCGCCGTACATAGGCTGCAAGTGCTTATAAAAAGAGTTGTCTATCACCACATCTAAGTCGAGCTGAGAGAACATCTCAGGATTTGGCTGATAACGTGTGCCCACATCGTAGGTCGTGGCGGGTATTAACGGTTTACCAACCCATTCTCTATAAAAGGGTTTATCGCCCATTGCAACTGGTGGGTAGCCCATCGCTATTAGCGTCGCCGCAATACCCCAATCTGGGGTCATTACTTTGGGCGGCGTCTGTTTTGAGTGTGGCGACGTTAAGTTGGTTTGTGTCTCGGATGCAGGCGAGGGCGATGTGGCATCAGACGAGCGGCAACTGCTCAATAACAGGACTGAACATAGGCTCAAAAAAAGGCTGATTATAAGGGTTATTACTCTCATATAACCGCTACTTTTTGACTGGTGTCAGGGTGAGTTAACAGCGTAAAGTCCACACCAAATATTGAATGTAATACCGATTGTTGCATGGTACTTGCGACATCACCCATGTGGCAAAGCTGACCTTGTTTTAAGGCAATAAACTCATCACAGAATCTGGCAGCTAAATTCAAATCATGCAAGATAATGACCACGCCTAAGCCTTGCTCATCCACCAATTGACGAATCAGTTTGAGTACCTCGACTTGATACACCACATCAAGCGCAGCGAGCGGCTCATCCAATAGCAAAAATTCTGTCTGCTGCGCCAAACACATAGCAAGCCATACGCGGGCACGTTCTCCACCAGATAGGGTCGATACTTGGCGCTCTCTAAAAGCCTCCACTTGGGTGAGGGCGATCGCTTTATTCACATGCTCATGATCTTTAGCCGTGGGTTTTTGTAGCCACTTTTGATGAGGATAGCGTCCCAGCATCACCAACTCATAGACGGTAAAGGCACCCGCATCCGGTAGATTTTGAGGCAGATATGCCAGATTTTGTGCCAATGCTTTGGCAGAAAACGCTTGTAGATTGTGCTCATTGATATGGATATCACCTTGGGTCGGTGTCATCTCTCCTGCCATCGCTTTGATAAGGCTGGATTTGCCCGACCCATTGTGACCAATTAAGGCATACAGCTTTTTGGGCTCAATGTTAAAAGAAGTCGGATGTAGCAATACTTTCTTTTGACGTATTAAGCCTAAATCATTAATGTACATCATAGTGAGCAGTCTAAAGTAAATGAAGCATTCTAAATAAAAACCCCTAAGTAATGCAAATGATTTTCATTTTTATTACCACCATTGGTAGGGTCGGGGTTTTTAAGAGATAAGAGATAGTGCACGCCTGTATAGTTAATCCATTTTAAAAAAAGTACGGTTCTACTGGGATGAATTTTACGAAACATCTGTCACGCCCCGAACAGCCAGTGAGGAAAATTTATACCAGTAGAACGTGATCACTGTATGTACCACTTTTATTCTAGATTAACCATATTATCAGTGAGTGCGCCAATAGACTTGTATGGTCATGTCTTGACGTGATAGTCCAAGGACTGACTTTAATTGCGGTCTTAAAGATTTGATATCGGCGGCTTCAAGCGCGCCCCACACTTTATCAATTTTGGTAGAAGAGGCTGTCAAATGGGTGTTCAAGGTAGTAACTATCTGCTCAGAAAGCGCGGTATGGGGTTCATTAACGATGTGCAACAGATTGTCATGTTTGAAACCTTCATTACGGCGTAACTGATCGCTAAGCGTAATGTCCTGTAGATAGCTGATGTCTTTTGCATCACGAGTAATGGCAATGACAAGCGGCGGCAAAGGGTTTTGCCAATTTTCTAAGAGATTGGCAACGGTAGGCAAGGAGGTTTCATCACAGATTAGTAGACATTGTCCCTCAGAGAGGTGATCTAGTTTTTCGGGATATTCACGCACGCTTTTTATCTGGGCACCACTACCTAAAGACTTGGCCCAATTGCCGCCTGGCGTATCGCCATGGATATACACATCTATCCAAGCGTTAACAGATGATCTATCGGCGTCTTGCCATGCTTTTCTTAGCGAGTAATACCGATAACAACCTTGAAACTCGTCAGTACTATGACTGGCATTCGTGTCACTTTGCTCAGCTGAAACTGGCTTTGAAGTGGCGAACGAAGCATTGAGATCAAGCAAATAAGCATAACCGGGCTGGTTGAGCGGCGTGTTGTCAGGAGCGGTGACCAGCAGACGGTACATATTAGGACTGGCATAGTAACCATCAAGTACGGTAAAAAACTGCTCTCTTAGTTTTATCGTGCGTTTGCCAAGCTTGGTGGCGGCTCTTTGTAACAAGGTTATATACTGCTCTTGCAATGATGCCGAGTCATGAACAGGAGAGGTAAAATTAATAAAGTGTTGCTCAGTCGAATGGGCGGCGTTTTTAGAGTTACTCTCATCGTTATTGATGGGCGTCAACGCTAGCAGCATCCCATCAGAATAGAGTTCAGCTATTGATGGAACGGAGTCTTCGCGTAGGGATGCTTTGGTAAAGATGTTGATGAACATTGCTAGCTCGTCTTGATGTTCATCGTTGATATGATCGACAAACAGGTCTTTGTCAGCCACTATTAATGGGGGTTTATTGATAATATCTTGAGCAGCAGGTTGAGCCATAAAGTATGCATCCAATTGATAAATGGGGCAGTAGTGATGTCATCGTCGCCGTACTCAACCACTGCTGTACTCAAAACTGAGTTATGAGTGATATAAGCCAAAATATTGATGACTAAAACGACTGAAGAATAGGGAGACAAAAGGTAAGAAAGTACTGATTGAGCAATTGATAATCATTATTATTTTGCTTATTGTTACGCCTATCCGGTTTTATGTCAATAGCCGGATAGGTTTCTTCCTAAGAGATTGGGTACTTCTTTTTAATAATAGTGCAAACAAATTATGTATACCTCATGCCTCGAACTTCTATTCTCATAAACTTATCAAGTAAGCACTGAGACTGTCCTTCAGTGATAAAATTGCCAACATACTCTCTTTCAATAGGACGCGCAGAAACATCTCCGGTTTCTCCTATATTGTATACTTCATTATTTACCGTTATCTGAGCATCACCTTTTATATATTTCGTATATATCGCTGGAAGTAGAGGCGTATAAAGCTCATTGTTTGTCTCAAATAATAAGCAGCCGTTTTGCGTGACAAACTTACCTATTAAAAAGTATTCAACGGGTAGGTAATATCGTGCAGGGTTGTCATAGTAAGTAAATATTCCTTCGGGTAGACTTGATCTATCTATATCAGGCTCAATGTCACTGTTATTGTCTTCCATACTGCGCGTTGACGCACAGCCAGTTAGAAGATAGGCCACCACAATTAAGCTCAGTATTTTATTCATCGGTTAAACCTTTTTGAGGTTAATAAGTTTCAATCAAATCGTAGTATTTTACGAATACGTGACAGGATTCAAGTTCATTATGCTGTGTAACAGTCATTTAAAACAATTAGACTTACAAGATATCGTGGTTTTTCTTAACTTAATGGAATGTAGAAGCGCAAAAAGGACCGCTGAACTCATGAACGTGAGTCAGCCTACTGTGAGCTATTGTCTAAAGAAGTTAAGAGAGTGTTTCGATGATGCGCTGTTTATACCCACGGATGGCGGCATGAATCCTAGTAAAAAAGCGGAAAGAATAACACCTTATATGCGTATGACAGTTGACTCAATCAATCAGTGCGTAGGCTCAGAGGGAAGCATTTATTCCGAACAAAAAGTATGGCGTATTTGCGCACCAGAATATTTTGAGCTGCTGTCATTACCACACATATTAAGTGCAATTAATCAAAATGGTTTAAACACTTCTTTAGAAATGCAGCGCTTAGAGCAAGATTTACCTTTGGAGAAATTGTTAGTTGGTGATATAGATATCGCCATAGGTTTTGGCCCTGGCTATCATCAAATGCATCCAAACCTAGAATGGATGTCTTTTTTGAGTGATGAGTTCTGTTGCCTGACTACTTATCAAGGCACTGATACAGCGACACAAAATCGCATGGATATCAATCACTTTTGTGCGTCACCTCATGTGTTTCCGACGCCATGGATATCAGACACAAATATGGTGGATGGTTGGCTAGACAAAATAGGCAAAAAAAGGACAATATTGGCTAAGACCAACAGCTATCAGTCATGTATCAATATCATTGACCAAATACCAGCGACATTATCTTTACCAAGAAAGCTTGTACCACTACTTAATATACCTAAGCATGCGAGTATTCTTGATCCACCACTGGGTTTTCCAAACTTTACTTTAGATATGGTTTGGTCTAAAGGAAGAGCGGATAGTCCTGATATACAAGCCTTAAAAGCGCTAATCGGAAGTAGTAAATAAAAATTTTTAAAACTTTATCTGCAAAATTGTCTTTTTCAACCTCAATGTTTAAAAATTAAATCAAGGATTTTAAAACATAAAAAATGTGCGTGCATAAGCTTGCTATATTGCCTAGGTAAACAAAACTATTTAAGCAATTCTAATAAGGTAAGCAATGAGTAGATTTATATATAAAAAATGGCTATTGGCAATTGTTACCCTGATGATAGGTTTCAATCTGAGACCAATCATGGCATCCGTCTCTCCTATAATACCTGTTTTACAAAACGCGATAGGTATGACCAATCAGGCCGCAGGACTCTTAACAACGCTACCTGTAGCAATGATGGGTTGTTTTGCCTTATTAGGTGCTAGATTGCAGTCCAAGGTAGGTGAGTACGAGGGCGTAGTGTTCGGGTTGTTGGCTATAGTGATCTCTTGTAGCGCTCGATTGCTCACTTATTCCACACTTTTGCTGATCATTACTTCTATTATTGGTGGAATGGGTATCGCCATTATTCAGACATTGATGCCTGCGTATCTGAAGAGGGTAGCCACAGATAATGCCAGTATTTATATGGGATTATTTACCACTGGAATCATGGGTGGCGCTGCCATTGCGGCGACTATTTCATCACCTTTAGAAGCTGTTTTTGGATGGAACTTTGCTTTGTCGGTGATGGCAATGCCAGCTTTGTTTGCTATTGCGCTTTGTTTTTTTGGTATGCAGCGTCTCACAACAACGGATAAAGGGTATTTATCCTTACCTTTTAAGTCTAAGAACGCATGGCTACTTATGCTCTTCTTCGGTATTGGTACAGGTGCTTATACGTTAGTCTTAGCATGGTTGCCACTCAATTATATACAGTTAGGCTGGAGCCGAAATGCCTCTGGCGCATTGTTAGGTGCTTTAACAGTGGCAGAGGTAGGTGCAGGTCTACTGGTGTCCTTATTCATCACTAGATTTCCTGATCGACGCAAACCTTTATTTGGAGTGCTATTATTCATATTAGTGGGCTTATTGCTGATGGTATATATGCCTTCACAGCTTCCCTTATTGACGGTCGTAATATTAGGTGTGGGCATTGGTGGTCTATTCCCTTTGTCTTTAATAGTAGCGCTAGACTATGCTTTAAATGCCAAACAGGCTGTCTCTCTTCTAGCTTTTGTTCAAGGTGGTGGATATCTAATTGCTTCAATCTTTCCTTTGATGGCGGGTGCTTTGATCGATGCATCCAGTGATTTGACCAACGCTTGGATAGCTATGCTTTTTGGTGTTGTGCTTTTATTGGGTATCTGTATGAAGTTCTCTCCGAAAGGTTTTTCAATTCAGTTTTAGTGATTTACCACCAGTAAGTTGGGTATTGTTTTTGCTTGCCTATATTGTTATAAACCAGTGCAACTATTACTAAAACAATTGAACCAATCAAGGTAGGTGTTACTAGAAAACTCCAGTTTACTGCACCAAGCATTACTATTAAAGGGTTTGAGCCTGCTGGAGGATGTGGCATTCTAAATAATAGCATCAGTGCAATAGCCGTACCAACAGCGCTCGCCATACTCCACCAATGTATTCCAAACAATGTCATAAATACTAATCCTGTTAAGGTTGCAATGAAATGTCCACCTATGACATTTCGCGGCTGCGCAAAAGGACTAATAGGATAAGCAAATATCAATAAACAACTTGCGCCAAATGAGCCCAGAATCATAAGGAGTTCTACTGAGTTTCCTAAAACAGCAAGCGTTGCTGTTGCAATAGTACCGCCCAGCCAAGCTGCTATTATTTTAGATAAAGGTAGTCTTTTTGGACACTGACTGACTTGACCACTTAACTTATACCAATTGAAAAATGAAAACATACTGGTTCCTATAATCAATAATTAACATTATGAGACTTTGTCGGTATACTATTCGGTATACTTTTTAAGTATACCGAACGGTTTACATTAATACCAATATTTTTTCAATAGATAAGTAATAATTCGCCACACAGGAGTAAGGTCAATGCCATTGCGAGATACTATTTTAAAAGAAAGCCATAAACTGTTTTACGAGCGAGGGTTTCATGACAGCGGAGTAGAGCTTTTATCTAAGCGGGCAGGTACCACAAAACGGACTCTGTATGCATATTTTGGCAATAAAGAGGGGTTGATTGAGGAGGTGCTAAGATACCGTCACAGCATATTTATGACGCAATTGAGAGATTATTTTAATAAATATGAGATCAAAGAAACAGCAGATATAGTTGCATGTTATTTGGCTTTTCTAAAGGACTGGACAACCTCAATTGCATTCTATGGATGTATGTTTATTAATGCTTGTGCAGAATATTCAGATGTTCAATCTTCACCGCATCAAATAGCCAAGCAGCACAAAACTGAGGTCAGAAAATGGTTATTTGATAGCTTTGAAAAAATAAATGCCAATAATGCTAAGCAGAAGTCCGATATCTTATTCTTGTTTGGGGAGGGGATAATTGTTTCTGCACAAACGCTTCAGGAGTTCTCTCACCTAGATATGGAAGAGATCATTAAAATCCTTAATTGATCAATACTTTATACAGTTTAAACCATATAAAAGAATCAATTGTCCAAATGCTAACCCTATAAGAAAAATTCTTTTTAATCCTATATATTCATTGTTCTAAAACGTATGCTAAGAAGCTAAAAAGAAACAGTCGTCAAAGAAAAAATGTTATATTTAAACCCACAAAGAGATAAATAACATTCGATTGTTCTAACTGCTATTTTCAAAGCATTACCATAAAAAAGAATGAAGGAAAAATTATGCATATCACTGCCAATTTCGATGCCGGTAATATTGAGGTTATCAATTCAGACGATAAAAAAGACATTCAATTGGCGATTCGCCCCGACTTCGGTGGTGAGTTTTTCCAGTGGTTTAATTTTCGTTTATCAGGTCAAGTTGGAGAGCAATACGTTCTCAATATTATGAACGCAGGTGAGTCTTCATATCCGACCGGATGGGAGAATTACCAAGCGGTGGCGTCCTATGATCGCCAGCATTGGTTCCGCCTGCCGACCACTTATAAAGACGGGAAACTCACCATCGTAGCCGATTTAGAATATACAACCATTCAAATCGCTTATTTTACGCCTTACAGTTATGAGCGTCATCAGGATTTATTGGTAGCGGCTCAAGAGCATCCATTAGTGACGTTAGAGCATTTGGGGGAGACGCTCGATCAGCGTGACTTAACCTTAATAAAAGTTGGCGATGGCGATACGAGCAAACGCAATATTTGGATCACAGCGCGCCAGCATCCCGGCGAGACGATGGCGGAGTGGTTGGTTGAAGGCTTGCTACAAAGCTTATTAGACAGCGATAACGCCACCAGTAGGTTGTTGTTGGATAAAGCGAATTTCTACATTGTGCCTAATATGAACCCTGATGGCAGTGTACGTGGACATTTACGTACCAATGCAGCAGGGAGCAATTTAAACCGTGAATGGTTGAACCCAAGTTTGGAAAAAAGCCCTGAAGTCTTTTACGTGATCAATAAAATGGAAAAAACCGGAGTTGATCTATTTTATGATGTACACGGTGATGAAGCCCTGCCTTATGTGTTCCTAGCAGGCTCGCAAGGTGCGCCAAGTTATAATGAGCGTCTCGCGCATTTACGCGATAAGTTTTCAGACGTATTAAAGCTCGCCAGTGCTGACTTTCAATCCGAATTTGGTTATGACATTGACGCACCGGGTACAGCAAATATGACACTGGCAACCAACTGGGTGGCGGAACGTTTTGATTGTCTGGCTAATACGTTAGAGATGCCGTTTAAGGACAATGATAATGTACCCGACGCAGATATGGGTTGGTCGCCTGAGCGCTCTGCCAAATTGGGTGAGGCATCGTTAATCGCGATGCTGGCGGTCGTTGATGAGCTGCGTTAGTCAGTGATGGTTATATGCAAGCGTTGACAGTATCAATGTAGAAGGCAACGAGTATTAAAGAGGCAGGTTCAAATCCTGCCACCTTTACTGAATAAAAAGTCCGCTCATGCAAAATGAGTGGATTTTTTATTTATCTTATATTCTCCTTTTTTTAGCCAATTTCTCCTATTTTTCTTTAGCGCTTCTTAATTGCTATTTAAGTCGATTGATTTTGCCAAGAGCAGCCATAATTTCAGTATAATAGGACGCTGTGCCGATAGGCTCGCCCTTATAAATGAGCAAAAATATTTAAATAGTTAAATTTGTACCACAATACACTCTCACTAAGAAGATTTTATTATGCAAACAAAACGTCCGTTATATATTCCTTTTGCTGGACCAGCTCTGTTAGAAACCTCTTTATTGAATAAGGGTAGCGCTTTTTCATCAGAAGAACGGGATAATTTTAATTTAACCGGTTTGTTACCTCACAACATCGAGACGATTGAAGAGCAGTCATTACGTGCTTATCATCAGCTGCGCTCGTTTACCAGTGACATGGACAAGCATATTTACTTGCGTAATATACAAGACACTAATGAGACGTTGTTTCACCACTTAATTGAGCAGCACATTGAAGAAGTAATGCCGCTTATCTATACACCAACCGTTGGTCAGGCTTGTGAGAAATTTTCTCAGATTTATCGCCGTAAACGTGGTTTGTTCATCTCTTATCCTGAGCGTCACAACATCGACGATATGCTGCAAAATGCCACCAAACAAAAAGTAAAAGTCATTGTGGTAACCGATGGCGAGCGTATCTTAGGCCTAGGGGATCAGGGCATTGGCGGCATGGGCATTCCAATTGGTAAGTTGTCCTTATATACCGCTTGCGGCGGTATTAGTCCAGCTTACTGCTTACCAATTTTATTAGATGTGGGTACCAACAATCAGCAATTGCTTGATGACCCTATGTACATGGGTTGGAGAAATCCGCGCATCTCTGGGGAGGAATATAACGAATTTGTTGATTTGTTTATTCAAGCCGTCAAACGTCGTTGGCCAGAAGTGTTATTACAGTTCGAAGATTTTGCACAGGGCAACGCCACACCATTATTGAATAGATATCGTGACCAATTATGCTGCTTCAACGATGATATTCAAGGAACGGCTGCTGTTTCGGTCGGTACACTGATTGCAGCGTGCTTAAATAAAGGGCAAAAACTCAGTCAACAAAGAATCGCCTTTTTGGGCGCAGGATCGGCAGGTTGCGGTATCGCGGAACACATCATTCGCCAAATGCAGCGTGAAGGTTTAACAGAAGAGCAAGCCCGTAGCCAAGTATTTATGGTGGATCGTTATGGTCTATTAACGGATAGCATGACAGAGCTACAAAAATTCCAAGTACCGTTAGTACAAAAAGAATCGGCTATTGCAAATTGGGATAAGAGTCAAAAGCTCGGTTTGGCACAAGTGGTTAAAGAAGGAAAAATCACGGTATTGTTCGGCGTAAGCGGGCAAAAAGGTCTGTTTACCCAAGAAGTGATCGAAACGTTATGTGCTAATACGGAGCATCCTATTGTATTGCCGCTATCGAATCCGACATCTCGTGTTGAGGCGACCCCGCAGGAAGTGACGAACTGGAGTCGTGGTAAGGCCATTATTGCAACGGGCAGTCCATTTCCTCATACCACGTTTGGCGGTCAGACTTTCGAGATTTCTCAGTGCAACAACAGCTATATTTTCCCCGGTATTGGTCTGGGCGTGTTGGTGTCGCGGGCGACGGGTATCAGCGATAATATGTTGATGGCGGCCAGCCAAGCACTGGCAGATATTTCAATGGAATACGAAAAAGCACCAGGTGCGATATTGCCTTCGATTAATTTTATCAGAGAGATCAGTGAAAAGATTGCCTATGCCGTTGCCATACAGGCGATTGAGGACAAGCTAGCCCTACCTGTAACAATGGAAAATCTAGAGCGTCGATTAAAAGCCAATTTTTGGTTACCTAGATACCGCAATTATCGCCGTACGTCTTTCTAATCGTTAGAAAGTAGCTATGAAAAAATACCTATAAAAAGTGCCTGTGAAAAAGCCGCATATTACTGTAAAAAGTAGTATTCGGCTTTTTTGTCATTAAGATTTAATTTTGATTTAAAATAAATCTTGTTCATCACGATGAATTGCATTATCTAAATCCACAAATTAATCGTATTTATACTATTTTAAAGTCTAAAGAGTCATGGCTATTATCTATTAATAATGAACAGTAATACTTCACTATTCCCAACTGACTAGCCGTCGCACTTAAGCATGCGTCACTTTTTGATTAGCAGTATTATTAGCATGTAATCCCATTACGAAAAGCCACCTGCGCCAATAAAAAACCTTCCAATACTGTCGGGGCCGTTCATTGAGAGTCTTCGAATATACGTATTACATTCTGTAGATGTGTCTTCATTGCGTCGTGGGCTGCTTGAGCATCCTGATTTTGAATGGCTGTCATGATTTCTTGATGTTCCAACTGTGAACGTAGAGGCATATCTTCGGGAGTATATAAACTGCGCATCCGGCTGAAGAACTCCGTGTAGTGTTTACTAAGCAAGAAACTGAGAAAAAAAGCGAAGGCATCATTTTGGCTAGATTCAGCAATGCGGATATGGAATAGACGGTCGCCAATATGCTCAGTAGAACGCTCCAAATTATCTCGAACATTCATCAAAAAGGCTTCTTTGATATCTTCTAGTTGTTCGTCTGTACGGTTTTTAGCGGCTAATTTTGCTAAATAGGGCTCAATCAGCAATCGGGCTTCCAATATTTCGAAAGGTGTAATTACCGCGTCTTCTTTTAAATATGGCAGCAATAACGGGTGCACTGTTGTGTTAAATCCTGTCTGTGGGTTGGCTGCATCTTGATGATCATTGATGACATATACGCCACTTCCTAACTTCACCTCAACAATTCCATTGACCTCTAAAGCAATCATAGCTTCTCGAACTGAAGTACGGCTAACGCCTAGTTGCAGTGCTAAGTCTCTTTCAGGTGGCAGCTTAGATCCAATCTCATAGACTCCAGCTTTGATATCATTTTGAATTTTGTTAAATATATTTTGATAAATCCGAGTATTCTGCATAAATTTCAACTTAAATTAAAAATTGGTCTTGCCAACTGAATAAAAAAACCGTAAATTGGTTGGACCTATATTGGTTGGACCACTTTTGGTCTGCTCAATTTTAAGCTTCTTTTATTATAAAGTAAAAATCAGGGAAGAAAAATGAGATTGATAAATAAAACTTGTATCATCACAGCTGCTGCACAAGGTATTGGTCAGGCAACCGCCTTGGCATTTGCTCGTGAAGGTGCGCACGTAATTGCTACGGATATTAATCAAGAACTGCTGGATAAACTGAAAACCCAGTCTGACAATATTACAGTTGAATATCTAGATGTCACCAATAAAGAGCAAATAGTCAAATTTGCAAACAAACATCAAAATGTGGATGTGCTGTTCAACTGTGCAGGCTGGGTGCCTGCAGGTTCAATTTTAGAATGCGATCAAGAGCAGTGGGACCGTGCTTTCAAGATTAATGTGGACTCAATGTATCATATGATTTCCGCGTTTCTACCAGCGATGCTTAAAAAGGGCAATGCTTCAATCATCAATATGTCTTCTGCTGCATCGAGTATAAAAGGCGTACCCAATCGCTTTTCTTACAGCGTTACCAAAGCGGCTGTTTTAGGTATAACAAAAGCTATCGCTGCCGACTACATTCTCCAAGGCATTCGTTGTAATGCTATTTGTCCAGGAACAGTAGATTCTCCATCTCTGCATCAACGTATTGAAGCGCAAGCAAAAGAGCAAAATAAAACCGTAGATGAAGTATACCAGCAATTTGTGGCGCGTCAGCCAATGGGCCGAGTCGGCAAAGCAGAAGAGATTGCCGCTTTGGCACTGTTTTTAGCTAGCGATGAATCGGCATTTACTACAGGCACGATCAATATGATTGACGGTGGCTGGTCGAATTAAAACCTTATTTGACGAAATGACGAATCAAGTTGATAGCGGAGAGGATAGACTATTCAAGCTATTTACTAAAGACGAGATGCTCAAGGAGTTAGCAATGAAACTTTTAAGATTTGGTGTAAAGGGACAAGAAAAACCAGGTATCTTGGATCAGGATGGAAATATTCGTGATTTATCTGCAGTGGTCAACGATATCCATGGTCCAGTACTAGCCACTGAGCTGGATAAAATCCGAGATTTAGATTTAAGCACATTGCCGAAAGTAGACGCAGACGTGCGTATAGGTGCATGTGTTAACAATATCGGTAAGTTTATATGTATAGGTCTTAATTACTCAGATCATGCGGCTGAAACTGGTGCAGAAGTGCCAGATGAGCCGGTCGTATTTAACAAATGGACCAGCGCAGTGGTTGGACCAAATGATGAGATTGAAATTCCTCGCAACTCGCTTAAAACCGACTGGGAAGTTGAGCTCGGTATCGTAATTGGTAAAGACGGCAGTTATATCGATAAAGACCAAGCTATGGACTACGTAGCGGGTTATTGCGTAATTAACGATGTGTCTGAGCGAGCTTTTCAGCTTGAAGGCACAGGTACTTGGGACAAAGGCAAGGGTTGTCCTACTTTTGGTCCGACCGGTCCTTGGTTAGTGACTAAAGATGAAATAGAAAACCCTCATAATTTGAAAATATGGTTGGAAGTAGATGGGCATCGTTATCAAGACGGTAACACCAATACCATGATTTTTGATGTGCCAACCATCGTCAGTTATCTTAGCCAATTCATGGGCCTACAAGCAGGTGATGTGATTTCGACAGGCACCCCACCAGGCGTAGGTTTAGGGCAGACTCCGCCCGTTTATCTCAAGCCGGGTCAGGTGATGCGCCTCGGTATTGAAGGATTGGGTGAACAGCAGCAAAACGTGATTGCTGCCCAATAAACATCACTCCGTAATTTAAACCTAGTCTCCTATTTTTCATTTGCATGGTAACCAATGCAGGGGGAGGCCTTGTCTGCAAAAAATGTGACTTATCAACATGACTTACCAAAAAATGACGTTAAAAATGGATTTTTATCATGCTTAAAATTACAGACCTAGAAGTCTTAGACATTAGATTTCCCACATCGCAACACTTAGACGGCTCAGATGCCATGAATCCTGATCCAGATTATTCTGCTGCTTATGTCATTTTAAAAACAGACGATGACGTGCTTTCCGGTCATGGGCTGACCTTTACTATTGGTCGCGGCAATGAAATTTGCTGCACGGCTATCGAAGCGATGCGTCACTTAGTCGTGGGCTTAGATATAGACGAAATTAAACAAAACCCAGCCTTAATGTGGCGTCATTTGACCTCAGATAGTCAATTGCGTTGGATCGGCCCTGACAAGGGCGCGATGCACTTAGCAACAGGCGCAGTGGTCAACGCCATTTGGGACTTATGGGCAAAAAGTGAAGGTAAGCCGGTATGGAAACTGGTCGCTGACATGACTCCTGAACAGGTATTAGGTTGTATTGATTTCAGCTATATCACCGATTGCATTACCCCGGACGAAGCGCTGACCTTATTAAAAGCGAATGCGGCGTCTAAAAATCAGCGTGAGCAAACACTGCTGCAAGAAGGCTATCCCTGTTATACCACTTCAGCAGGCTGGTTGGGTTATAGCGATGAAAAGCTTGCCCGTCTGTGTCAAGAAGCGATAGATGAAGGCTTTAATTACATCAAGTTGAAAGTTGGTCGTGATGTGGCAGAAGATATCCGCCGTGTGAGTATTGCCCGTGAAATTATGGGTCCAGACCGCCATTTGATGGTCGATGCCAATCAGATTTGGGAACGTCAAGAAGCCATTGACTGGATGCAGAAATTGGCATTTGCTAAGCCTTGGTTTATTGAAGAGCCCACTTCGCCAGATGATGTGGAAGCACACCGTGCTATCCGTCAGGCCATTGTACCTATTGAAGTGGCGACAGGTGAGATGTGTCAAAATCGCATTATGTTCAAGCAGTTCATTATGCGCGAAGCTATTGATGTGGTGCAGATTGATGCCTGCCGTATGGGCGGTATTAATGAAGTTTTGGTCGTGTTATTAATGGCCGCAAAATATGATTTGAAAGTATGCCCACATGCCGGTGGCGTAGGCTTGTGCGAATACGTTCAGCATTTATCCATGATTGATTATTTGTGGTTCTCTGCCAGGAAAGATGACCGAGTTACAGAATTTGTCGATCATTTACATGAGCATTTTGTTGAACCTTGCGTCATTAAAAACGCTGCTTATATGCCACCGAAGCGGCCAGGTTTCTCAATTGAAATGAAGCCGACTTCCATTAAACAGTATTTATTCCTTAAAGAACAAGCGTAAATAAAAGACAGATTTAGCCGTTTTAAGAAGATTTAAAGCGACTTATATCAAAGAATACTGATATTTCAGTAATCAAGGAAGATGTACAGCAAAACCAGCAATTAAAGGCAATAATTCGTAAAGTAAAATTCCGCTTATGATCTTTAATTGTACTGATGTTTGCTCAAGCGCGACCATCAAATGTATAGAAAGCTGTTAACAAGGAGTGTTAAGTGATCGATAGCCATTTACATTTTTGGCAGTATTCTGCGGATGATTTGCCTTGGATTCAAGGAGAGTTAGCGCCCATTGCAAAGGATATGCTGCCAGAAGATTTATGCCCGCAACTTACTGACAATATCGATGGCATTATTGCAGTGCAAGCCAGACCGTGCACCGCAGAAAACGACTACCTTAATGACCTTGCTCAGCAGCATGAGTTGATCAAAGGGATAGTCGGGTGGTTCGATTTTGAACAGGATGCCGATCAGCAGTTGGAGGTGTTTAAGCGAAATCCAAAAATGAAAGGCTTTCGTCATATGTTACAGGACGAAAAAAATCCTAGTGCGTATATGAACCATCATAAAGGGTTTAATATAGGCGTCGAAAAAATTCAGCAGGCAGAGTTGTTATACGGTGTCTTAATCCATCAAAAAGATCTCGATGCAGCGGTGCAGTTTTGCCAGCGTCACGACCGTTATGAGCTGGTGGTCGATCATCTAGCCAAACCGCAAATGTATAGTAAAGCGGGTTTTGAGTGTTGGGTCAAAATGATGCAACGATTGGTGCCGCTAAATCATGTCAATTTAAAAATATCGGGCTTAGTCACTGAAGGTGGCCCCAACTGTAAAGCGGAAGATTTCCAAGCCCATCTCGATACAGCATTAGAGCTATTTGGTCCAAAGCGCTTAGTTTGGGGTTCAGACTGGCCGGTGTCCTATGCTACTCATTCCTATACCCAGTTGATGAGTTTTTGGAAACAGTGGTCGTGGCAGTGGAGTGACTCAGAGCGGCAACAAGTCGAGAGTGGTACTGCTCAACGCCTGTATAAATTATGAAAAATGTATAGGCAAGTTTAGGTGAATTCGAGACAGCAATAGCAAACAAAATCAGGAGTACGTTTAAATGGATTTTAAACTAAAGAATAAGGTATTTATCGTGACAGGGGGTGGTGCAGGTATTGGCGGCGCTATCAGTTTAGCATTGGCGCAGGAAGGGGCTATAGTAGCTATCTTTGGGCGGTCAGACTTAAAACCGGCGTTTATCGAAGCGCTAGAAATGCAGCAAGCCGTCTACTCCTTTCATAAACTGGATTTGCAGCATGAAGAGGCGTGCAAACGAGAAGTAACCGCTGTGGTTGAGCGGTATGGTCAGTTGGATGGTCTGGTGAACAATGCTGGCGTCAATGACAACGTGGGTTTGGAAGATGGCGTTGAGGCTTTTAAACAGTCACTCGATAAAAACCTAATTCATTATTTTGTTATGGCGCATTACTGCATTGCCCACCTCAAAAACAGTCAAGGCAGCATCGTCAATATTGGTTCCAAAGTGGCGGTAACTGGTCAAGGACATACCAGTGGTTATGCGGCATCCAATGGGGGCCGTTTGGCCTTAACCCGTGAGTGGGCGGCGCAATATCGCAATGATGGTGTTCGCGTGAATGCGGTATTGCCAGCAGAAGTAATGACACCACTCTATCAGCGCTGGATAGATAGCTTTGACAATCCGCAAGAAAAGCTGGATCGCATTACCAAAAATATTCCCTTCGGCCATCGCATGACCACTGATCAAGAAATTGCAGACACCGCTGTATTTTTATTGTCGGAACGCTCCTCACATACCACTGGTCAATTGCTATTTGTAGATGGTGGTTATACCCACTTAGATCGGGCATTGACTTGATTAGACGAAACGAGCTTAGCAATAAGCCAATCTCGCTAAAATATTTTAAGCAGGAGCGCTTAAATGAAACGCTATTGTTTAGCACTCGATCTTATTAAGGATGTAGAAAAAATAAAGCAGTACCAGCATTTTCACCAAAACATTTGGCCTGAAATTGCTACCAATATTAAGCAGCGCGGTGTGCTGGATATGCAAATTTGGCAAATAGAAAACCGCCTTTTTATGATCATGGATACTCGCGATGATTATGATCCAGCCGTAGCCAATGAGATTGCGCTGTCTGAACCAAAAAACGTGGAATGGGAGACATTGATGTCTCAATTTCAGCAGCCATTGTCAAGTGCTGCGATAGATGAAAAATGGGTAGAAATGAAGAAGATATTTGATTTAAACCCATAAATCAAAACGACAAGGACGTAACAATATACAAGGATGCAACACATGAAAGCGAAAATAACGGAACCACAATTCCGATTGGGCTTTATATTGGTCACTACACTGTTTTTTATGTGGGGCCTTTCATACGGTTTAGTCGATGTTTTAAATAAGCATTTTCAGGAAGCACTACATATTACCAAAGCGCAATCAGGCTTAATTCAGGCTGCATATTTTGGCGCATATTTTGTCATTGCTTTGCCGGCAGGTTTATTTATTAATAAAAAAGGCTACAAAGCCGGTATCATTTTAGGCTTGTCCTTATATGCCATTGGTGCCTTGCTGTTCGTACCGGCAGCCATGCAGTTAACCTTTGGTTTTTTCCTATTTGCCTTATTTGTACTGGCGTTAGGATTGGGGTGCCTAGAAACAGCCGCCAACCCGTACGCCTCGGCACTTGGCGACCCGGCGACTGCAGAACAGCGTCTGAACTTATCCCAATCCTTTAATGGTCTAGGTCAGTTTTTTGGTCCCTTAATTGGCGGATTATTCTTTTTCAGCGAAGGTGGTTCAGCTGCTTCAGGAGATTTTACTGCGGTCACCTATACCTATGTAGGTATTGCGTTGGTAGTAGTGGTATTGATTGCCTTATTTGCCAAAGCCAAACTACCGAATTTGCTTGAAAATGAAGAAAAGCTCGATGCTGTTAATGCTCAAAAAGATAGCACCTCAATGTGGTCACATAGCGAATTTAAATATGGTGTAATCACCCTGTTTTTCTATGTGGCAGCTCAAGTTGGAGTGGGAGCGTTCTTCATTAACCTCATGGTAGAGACTTGGCCACAAAGCTCGAGCCAACAAGGGGCCTACTTCTTGTCCATTGCAATGCTGGCCTTTTTGATTGGACGCTTTGTTAGTACGGCATTGATGTCTAAAATTGCGGCAAATAAACTGTTGATGATCTACGCTATTATTAATACAGTACTTTGCGCGGTGATTCTTTCAGGCGCTGACTATATTGCCGTCATTGCTGCGATTGCCGTGTTCTTCTTTATGTCGAGCATGTTTCCAACTATTTTCGCTATGGGCGTAAAGAATCTAGGGTCTAAAACTAAGATTGGCAGTTCGTTTATGATTATGGCAATTGTCGGTGGGGCGGTAATGCCATACTTCATGGGCAAAATAGCTGACCATTTTGGGACTCATATTGCTTATGCCTTGCCATTGGTTTGCTTTCTTATCGTGTTAGCTTATACTTTTAGCTATAAAAATACTGCATTAGTTCAAGCGGAAACGGTCGTTAATTAAAGTAGCGTATATACAGACAACCCACTTTATATAGATTTGCGCCATACATTTAATGTTTTCGCATAAAAGTTAGACAATAAAAAACCCTTATAAACCGTGGTTTATAAGGGTTTGAATATGGTGGGCCCAGTAGGACTTGAACCTACGACCAAAGGATTATGAGTCCTCTGCTCTAACCAACTGAGCTATGGGCCCTAACGTTAGACGCACAATGATACCTGATTTTTTCGATTTTTCAAGTAAAAGATAAAAAGTCTTGAAGATATTTTTGAGCGGGTGCGGTTTTTCTACTAAACAAGGCTTCCCGCCAGCGTCAGACTGCGACCACCGTCAACGGCGATGATCTCACCAGTGACATACTTGGCGTCCACAAGATACAGCACGCTATGGGCAATCTCATCAGGTTGACCGATTCGCTGCATCGGAATCGAACGAACAATACGTTGTTGTTGCTCATTATCCAGCGCTTGGTCGCCATCAGGTTCAGGCAAGACGTTAACACCAGGTGCAACACCATTGACCCGCACCGCTGGCGCCATCTCCAACGCCAACGACTGTACCATCATACGGTGAGCCGCCTTTGCCATATTGTAGACCGTATAATTAAGAAAAGGTTTATCGTGCGCGTGGATATCAAGTAGGCTAATGATGCAACCTTGTTGCTTTTTGAGATAGGGAAGGAATGCTTGGCTTAGCAGTAAAGGCGCTTTTGCATTGGTCAAAAAAAGCTCATTCCACTGAATATGATCGATGCTACCAAGCGGGCTTGGATAAAAGCGTGAGGCATTGTGTACCACCGCATCCAATTGACCAAAGGTATTTATGACCTCTTCAACGAACGCAGTTAAGGCAGCAGGTTCTTCAACAACGGCCAAATCAGCAACGATAACGGCGGCGCTATGGGAACGAGTATGGTTAAGCTGCGCCGCCAAGGTTTGAGCTTCTTGCTCACTCTGATGGCAATGAATAATGACGCTATAGCCTTGTCTGTGAGCCGCTTTAACGATGGCAGCACCTATACGTTTGGCGCTACCAGTCACCAGCATGACTGGGGCATTATTATTGTCTGATTGAGTGACGGTGTATTCTAGGTTCATAACTTGGTTTTTTTACGGTCTAAAAGAATTTCAATGTTAAGGTTTTACCATTTGCGATTGTAAATGTTCAATTCTAGCCTGTTGTAGCGCTTCGCCGATCGCTGGACCTTTTAGATCTGCCGCGATGTTCTCCATACCAATGGCGTGAAAACTGCTGAGCGCTTTCATCATCTGACAGTGCTGTATTGCCAACTGTAGAACGTGACTGGCTACTAGCAGCTGTGAGAGCTTATCAGGTGCTTTATGCGCGCTGCAAGCTTGAATGAGCGTCATCTTTTCAGCCGCATCAAGGCGATCGATGACATGCAGTTTTTTGGCTTGTTGAACAAAGAGCTTGGCAAACTGGGTATGTGCTTTTGGCACTTTTGCCTTATTGCCTATGTCATTAATTTCTTTTAATACCGTCTCGTCAGAGGACAAGGCTTTATGGTTTGTGTTAAAGGTAGAAAAGTTCAGGCTCGCCATCAATATTGCCCAACGCTGTGATAGATTCAGTTGCATCTGACCTGCGAAATATAGGGCAGTTTGGATGGTTTCTCTAATGAGACTGTCCTGCCAAGCTTCATGTAGGGGGGCAAAGTATTCGGTCAATGCCTCCATCTCATAAAGCTGTTGCCAGTACACATGAGGAGAGAGTTGCATGGTGGCACGGCTTGATTCTTGCCAAATACGCTCCGCGCTTAGGTGGGTGAGCTCTCCTGATTGAACCAACTGACGCATTAATATCAAGGTTTCATCGGCAATGGCAAATCCCAAATCGTAATAACGGCTGTAAAAGCGAGCGGTTCGCAATACCCTTAATGGATCTTCGCTAAATGCACTTGAAACATGGCGCAAGACCTTATTGTCTATATCAGTAAGGCCGCCGTAATAATCAATGACTGTACCATCGATAGGGGTGTCGTCGGTGAGACTGATTACTTCTATTGCCAGTGCGTTAATGGTTAAATCACGGCGTTCCAAATCATCTTTTAAGCTGACATCAGGATTGGCGTGGATGCTAAAGCCTTGATAACCCACGCCTTGTTTACGCTCGGTACGAGCTAGGGCATACTCTTCGTGACTGGTGGGATGCAAAAACACAGGAAAATCTGCACCCACTTGTTGGAACCCAGCGTCCAGCATAGCAGCAACGGTTGCCCCAACGACGACAAAGTCTTTGTCCTTGATCGGACGACCCAATAATTGATCACGTACCGCACCACCCACGAGATAAACTTGCATAATTGTCTCTTTTTCTACTCACTCAGTTTTTGCGCAAAAAAAACCAGCCAATGCCTTCGATAAAGCATTGACTGGTTTTAGTATAGCAGAGAGTATCTATAAATGAACGATAGAGCTCCGCTTAATCAAAAGCGCTATTTGTCTTAAACTCCAAATCTTAAACTTCTAAGTCTTGAGCTTCTGTCACAGTAAGTGCCGTCATATTCACAACACCGCGCGCGGTTGCCGATGGTGTTAGGATATGCACAGGCTTGTTGGTTCCTAATAAGATAGGGCCAATAGAGGCGCTGCTGGTTGCCGTTTTCAGTAGGTTAAAGGCAATGTTTGAGGCGTCAAGCGTTGGTAAAATAAGCAGATTCGCGGCGCCTTTTAGCGGACTTGATGGCATTTGGTTTGAACGAATGATTTCGTTAAGTGCGGCATCACCTTGCATCTCACCTTCAAATTCAAAATCTACGTTCATCTCTGTCAATAACTGATGAACTTTACGCATTTTGACCGCGCTGGCACGGTTTGAGGCGCCAAAGTTAGAATGAGAAACCAGCGCAACGCGTGGCGTAATACTGAAACGACGCAACTGATTGGCCGCTAAGACCGTCATTTCAGCCAATTGCTCAGCAGTTGGGTCTTCATGAACATACGTGTCCGCGATAAAGATATTACGATCTTGCATTAACACCGCGTTCATCGCATAAAAGTCGTTAACGCTGTCTTTTTTGCCAATAACGTTTTGAACGTAATCTAAGTGCATCTGGTAATGACCAAACGTACCACAGATCATGCCGTCTGCATCGCCATTATCGACCAACAAGGAGCCAATTAAGGTGGTTTTACGACGCACATCGCGGCGAGCAAGCTCGATACTGACGCCGCAGCGTTTGTTTTTTTCATAATAACCCTGCCAGTAGTCTTTGTAGCGAGGGTCGTTATCTGGATTGACAATAGTGATGTTGTCACCGTCTTTTAAACGTAGGCCCAGTCTTTCGATATGATCGTTAATCACAGCAGGGCGGCCGACCAAGATAGGCTTGGCAAGCTCTTCGTCCACCACAACTTGCACTGCAAGTAAGATGTTATTGTCTTCACCTTCGCAGTAGACAATACGTTTTGGATCGGCTTTAGCGCGCGCAAAGATTGGCTTCATAACAAACGCTGAGTTGTAGACAAACTCAGACAGACGTTGACGATACGCTTTCATATCATCGATAGGCAAGGTGGCAACGCCTGAGTCCATCGCCGCTTTGGCGACAGCAGAAGCAATCTCAATGATTAAGTTTGGCTCTAGCGGGCCTGGGATTAAGTAATCACGACCGAAGCTTTGAATGGTTTCAAGGTTTCTTGCACTGGTGGTTGGCGTGGCCTCAACATGTGCCATAGCAGCGATGGCTTTGACACAAGCGACTTTCATCTCTTCGTTGACGGTGGTGGCACCAACGTCCAATGCACCGCGGAAGATATAAGGGAAGCATAGCGCATTGTTTACTTGGTTTGGATAGTCTGAGCGACCTGTTGCCATAATCACGTCTGGACGAACCGCGTGTGCCAATTCTGGCATAATTTCTGGCGTTGGGTTGGCAAGGGCAAAAACGATTGGGTCTTTTGCCATACGGCGAACCATGTCTTCTGATAACGTACCTGGCATTGATAGTCCCAAGAACATATCGACATCGTCCATAACTTCTTCAATGGTTGTGGCCGTTGTTTCACGAGCATAGCGCTGTTTGGTTTCATCAAGGTTTTCACGGCTGGTACTGATGATACCGCGCGAGTCTGAAACCAAGATATTGTTTTTGTTTACGCCAAGCGCACAAATAATATCAAGACAAGAAATCGCCGCCGCGCCTGCGCCCGAACAAACAATTTTAATATCTTCAATTTTTTTACCAGTGATTAGCAAAGCGTTGAGCATTGCTGCCGCGACAATGATTGAAGTACCATGTTGGTCATCATGGAATACCGGAATGTTCATACGATCACGTAATTCACGCTCGATTTTGAAACATTCTGGAGCTTTGATGTCTTCTAGGTTGATACCACCAAAGGTTGGCTCAAGAGAGGCAACGGCTTCGATAAATTTGTCTGGGTCGTTTTGGGCAATTTCAATATCAAAAACGTCGATACCGGCGAATTTCTTGAATAGAACCCCTTTACCTTCCATCACAGGTTTTGATGCCAGCGGGCCAATATTACCCAAACCCAATACGGCTGTACCATTGGTGATTACACCGACCAAGTTGTTACGCGCGGTATATTTTGCCGCCAATTTTGGGTCTTTTGCAATTTCAAGACAAGGTACGGCGACACCAGGTGAGTAGGCAAGGGCTAAATCGCGTTGATTGGCCAGCTGCTTAGTAGGGGTGACTGAAATTTTACCGGGGCGTGGAAATTCGTGATAATGTAAGGCAGCTTGTTCAAACTGCTCTTTTTCTGTACTAAGATTATCCGTATTCAAAGTGGTATCGTCATTCATAATAATTGCCATGGTTGGAATAAATTGTATTAAATGAAATGGTTATAAAAATGTCCTACCCTTTAATCATTAAATGACAAAGACTAAAGGATAAAGTGACATCGGTAGAGCAAAAATCAGTGATCAAATATCAGGTCAAAAACCGTCCAATAATGACAGTTATTCTGATATTGTTGCCAATCCATTACCTAACCAGCGGTAATGAATTGATCGAATAATATACTAAAATTATATTCAATATTTCGCCACTTGATAATACTAAAGACTGTAGGCGCATATCAACCGTAATCTCTATATTATTGTTATTATTATTACTCAATCGCTTCTACTAAGAGGAGCAGCTGATGGGCATTTGCGGCGCATTAGGATTAGGCGGCGTGGTATCAAGCTCAGTGGCGATATCTTGAACATCATAAGGGCTTGCAAGTAAATTGAACACACGATCCACTTCTTCAAACTGACCTTGTTCAGCGGCACTAATCGCGCGCTGTGCCATGCTATTACGCAGGACATAAACGGGATTATTGGTTCTCATGTCATTGACAGCTTGCTCAAAAGGTACAAGCTCTAGTTGTGCCAAATAAATGATTGACCAGTCTTGCCACGCTTTTTGCGCTTCCTGAGTAAGCTCTGCCGTCATCGTTGCCAGCAATTGTTGCTCATAAGGATGCTCGTCTGGCGCTACCAGACCCAATAGTGCGCGGAAACTATTGGTGTAGTCGAGTAAGTTATCTTCTAATAGCGTCAACCACTCAAAAGCCAAGGATAAGCTTTCCTTTTCATGTGGCAGCCCAAGCTTACGGCATAGACCTTGTTGATAATGCTGCATAAAGGTTGCTTCATAAGGTGCCAAGCAGTCTGCTAATGTCTCACGAGTCACACCTTCTAGACGCATAAAATGAGTCAGCCAAACATTGAGATTCCAATGACCAATAGCAGGCTGGTTTTGGTAAGCATAACGCCCTGTGTGGTCTGAGTGATTGTTGATCCAAGCGGGATCAAAGCGTTCCATAAAGCCAAAGGGACCAAAGTCTAGCGTACTTCCGGTGATCGACAAATTGTCTGTATTCATCACGCCGTGCGCAAAGCCAATCAATTGCCAGTCCGCTATCATTCTTGCGGTACGCTCAACCACCGCTGTCAAAAATGCCAACACAGGCGTATTACTGTCACGGCACTCTGGATAATAAGTATCAATCATATAATCGGTAAATTCACCGAGTAAATCTGGGGCAAAGCTGGCAATCCATTCAATATGACCAAGGCGAATATGGCTATCAGCCACGCGCATCAACGCCGCGCCGGCTTCCATGCGCTCGCGGCGCACGCTGGTATCTGATACCACAAACCCTAAGGCATTAGAAGACGGGATACCCAGTTGAGTGAGCGCATGACCACATAAATATTCACGAATGGTACTGCGTAGGACAGCACGGCCATCACCCATCCGCGAGTAAGGCGTCAGCCCAATTCCTTTTAAATGTAAGTCTTGTAGCTTGTCATTATTATCGCGCACTTGTGCCATCAATAGACCACGACCGTCTCCCAATTGACCCGCCCATTGTCCGAACTGGTGACCGGCATAAGCCATTGCCAGCGGTTCAAACTCAGCTGGCACGTAGTGACCAGCAAAGATGTCAACCCAGCGCGTCATTAGATCGTCGTCTTGCGCCCACCCCAGTTGTTCTGCAACTTGGGTGTTGAAATGACCCACTCTTGGGTTATCTAATGGTGTTGGCGGCTGCTTATGATAAAGACGCGCATCCAAATTGACATAGGTGTTTTGATAACGCATAAAAGCCGCTCCCATTGGAAAGAAAATCGAATTATAAGGTAAATTTATTACTGGAGATAAATAAGAAACTTAACTATAGCATAGCCTTGCTAGCGCATCGTTTCACTCTGTCCATCTCTTGTAATTTACGCTAATTAAGCTTCATGCTTTGATGAGAAATAAAGTGACGTATCGAAATAGAATGAAAAAATAACAGGCAAAAAAATCCCCCTATCTTTTGCAGATAGAGGGGAGGAGAAACCATAAAATAGTGCGGCTAAAATACCAAGATTAAGCTATCCATAAACTTATAGTCGATCCTAAATAAAATGGACACAAGAAACGATAGGACGAGACTGGAACAATTTTTCTTGCTTGCTGTGCCTACGCCGACAGAGGCATCAAAAAATTAGTCCCATTCTCGCTGTGCCTTTTTTATATCAGATTAACTATACTAGCAGCGATTAAGCGGCCTTGGTACTATGACCAATAGAGCGAAACGCTGTTTTTAGATTGCTATTATGCTCAAGTATCTTCTTCTCGATTTTAGCATAGTCATGCTTTAATTTGTCATCAACTTCATGCAAACGATCAGCAAACTCTGTCTTTTTAAGCTCAATGGTTTTGGCTTTTAGAGCTTGCCATTCTTCAACCGTTTGCGTAAAGGCATCGTACTCAAACTTAATACGATCTTGGAACGCTTTCATCGCATGAGGAATATCAAGACCCGTGCCTGCCGCCGTATCAATTTGCTGTTGTGCCTTTTTAAACTGCATCTGTACTTCAGCATGTTTGATAGTGGTATCATCCACCGTACGCAAGTCGGTAGTTAAGCCAAGCTTCGATAAGCCAACGATCAACCATTTGGTTGGATCATACTGCCACCATTTTACGCCATTACGATAATCGTATTGGAAGAAGTGATGGTAGTTGTGATAACCCTCACCCCACGTAAAGATAGCTAAGAAAAAGTTATCACGGGCACTGTTGGTATCGGTATAAGGACGCGTACCAAACATATGACAAAGCGAGTTGATAAAGAAAGTAAAGTGGTGCGTCAATACTAGACGTAGTAATCCTGCAAGGACTAACGTGCCCAATACATCACCAACTAGCCAACCGACAGCAGCGACCATACCAACGTTCAATGCCAATACCCATAGACCGTAGTACTTATGCTGAATTTGCAGCACTTTGTCTTTGGTTAAATCAGGAATGTTTTTATAGTCGAAGTTACCACTAGGATAGTTACGCAGCATCCACCCGATATGACTGAACCAAAACCCACGTTTTGCTGAATATGGATCGTCTAAGCGATGATCAACATGACGGTGGTGAGTACGGTGACCAGAAACCCAGTCAAACGCAGAACCCTGTACCGCTAGAGTAGAGCCAAGTAATAAAAAGTTTTTTACCACTGGGTGTGCTTTATAGGCACGATGCGATAACAGACGATGATAACCAGCTGTAATACTGATACCCGTCCATACCATAAATGCACCAAATACACCCCAAACTGGCGCGCTAACCTCATGAGTAAACAAATACCATGGCGTAATAATAGCCGCGGCAATAGGCGTCGCCACTAAAATAGTCGCTGGAATCCAATTGATTGGGGCTTTTGTGAACTCAAATTCGCGCATGTCGATGACTTCATCTGTAGTAGAAGCCGCCGTTTGGTCAGCAGTCTCAACGTAGTCGCGTTTAGCAACAGGTTGATCATTGAGGGCGCTTTTCGTTTTGTTCTCATCGAAACGTGTTTTAAAACGTGTGACTTGAACGCTGGCAGCTTGTAGCAAAGTGTCACCAGATTTGATAGCGAAACGTAAGCCTTTAAGCGGGAAGCCAAGTGCTTTTTTTGCAATCATATAATATCCCTAGCGGTATTAATTTAAGTCTCTATATTACCTTAAAAACTCGATAAAGTGAACAGTTATACACTATAAAAATATTGCTAAATAACAATAACTTGTATGGATTATTGAATGTATTCGCAAAAATAATAGGTGACTTATCAGGCATGAAGGAAAAGTGTAAGAAACAGGGTAGATATGTACATTGTGTGGGAGAAATGAAAAAACAAGAGAATGGCTTAATTTAAGAGTAGTTGGCTTGGGTAATCGGTAATGATGACATCAGTTTGCCATTTTATGAGTTGTTTGACGGCGTCGATATCATTGACTGTCCAAGCGCTGACTGGTAGACCATAGCGATGACTATATCTGATAAATGACTCGCTCAATAGCGGATAATAAACGCCTAACTGACCACAGCCAAGGGTTTTGGCAGTATGGGTCGCCGTCGTTAACGTGTCCTGCGTACGAATCAGTAAACCACGCGGTATATGCCTAAGAAGTTTGTTGCGTTGTAACCGTGTATGTAGCTCGACATCAAAACTGGTCAGAACAATAGGAAGTGCGCCTATAGGACTATCGATTAAGTTGTGAGACAAGGCTCTCACCAGTTTGGCATAATCGGTACGACCGTGTGTTTTGATCTCAAGCTCAATATAAGTAAAGCTTGCGAGCGTGGGCGCCATGCTCGCCAGATCAGTGATTTGATGACTAAACTGTCGATGACGCTGAATCTCTGCCATGCTTAATTGGTCAATACGCGATTGCTGGTGACACATACGCGTTAGATCGTCATCATGAAATACGACTAAATGACCATCGGCGCTTAGCTGTACATCAAATTCAATACCTGTTAATCCACGTGCTTTTAGACGCTGAGCATGTTGAAATCCCATAAAGGTGTTTTCTAATGCTTCACCTCGCGCGCCGCGATGACCCAATAGTAATGTCTGTCCCAAATTTATCATAATAGTACATAGCAATAGTTATTTTTACAGGTAATCATATAGTGCCGCATGGATGGCGTCTAATGAAATTTGCTCAATGAATCAGATTTTCGGTTTGGTTCAGAGACGAACTGTAAGTCTGTGTTTGTTATGTTTTTGCAACCAAGGCTAGGTTTTACGCGTAATGAGTGACGTTATTTGTACATCTAGCGGTTACACTAATGACCATTTCATTCAAAGACCGTATAATGACGGAGTTTTCAAACTTATAGCCATTGGCTTATGATAGTCACTGGCTTGTTTTGTAGTCACTGGCTCATCGTCATTAAGGCTATAGTTTGAACATCAATCACTGTCCATCAGTGGCGGTACGAATCAGTAAATTGGGAGCAAAAAAGACATGAGCGTAGCAAATAGTGGTTTGAGCAAATGGCACAAAGTGGCTGGGATTGGCATAGTATGTAGTTTGGCGCTTGCAGGCTGCGATCGCTCAGAGAAAGAAGACACGACTCAAACAGCAGAAGTGACAGAGCAAGAGCCTGTCGCGACTGAAGATGTGTCAGCCACTGCGGTCAGCTGTAACGATCCGATGGTACAGGATCGTCTTAAAGCGGCTTTAAAAAATACGCTGAATCAGCAAGCTCAAACGCGGGCGACCAACTACGCGGAACAATCAGAAATCAACCTAGCCAATGGCGTTATTACTGATAAAACCAACAGTATCGTGATCGATGTGCAAAACGCAGCTGTTATACAAGAAGCCAATACCAATGGTATGACGACCTGTCAGGCGAGCGTTAGCATGACTTTGCCAAGCGAAGACTTGTATCAAGCCAGCCAAGTGCAAGCGGCGAATAATCAGCCAAGTTTGCAGTCACGTTTAGCGCAAAACAACATCCGTATTAACAACAATATGCTGGTTGATGATGCCTTTACTTATGTTGTTGGTACGCAAGGCGGTCAAGTACGTACACGTATTGCAGGTCAACCGGCATTGCTTACGGTCGTCTCGGATGTCATAGCAGGGTCGGTATTTAAATCAGCGTTGGACGAACAGCGTGCCGAACGTGCTGCTCAGAGCAATAACAATAGTAGTGACAGTTCAGCCGCGCCAACTCGTCAGCCGAGAACAGTGACCCCAGTTGAGCCGATTCGTCCTACTGAACCGACACCAACGCCTAGTGTCAATGGCCCAAGCAACAACCAAAGCAGCGCTACAGAACGCAGCGCTACAGAACGCAGCGCTACAGAAAGTAGCTCTGCCGCTGAACCTAGTAGTACCAATGCTGGCAATCCTACTACGCCCGCTGTACCAAAAGTGGTACCTAACGATGAAAGCATCGATATGGTAATCATTGAAGACGAAAGTGCCACTTACTAATCAGTAAAGTTAATATGATGGATTAGTAATCACGCTCCTTCAGTAAAAAGCCCGCATCCTTCATGTTGCGGGCTTTTATTTTGTATCATCAGGTTTTGAAGAACTGTATTTTACATCGCCATGTGTTAAATAATCAGGTTCTAACTAATCGCGTTTCGAGCCGTTATTTATCTTCAGTAAAGGCTTGTAAAACCTGATTGTCCCAAAGTACTTCAGAGATTTGGTCGGGATCAGTACAAAAGCGAGCAGCCACAAATAACCAATCAGACAAGCGATTGATAAAGCTGGTGGCAGTAGGGCGAATCGCTTGCGAGCGTTGCTGCTGCAACAAAACCGCTTGGCGCTCGGCACGGCGGCAGACGCTACGTGCCACGTGCAGCTGACTGACCAAGACCGAACCTGTGGGTAAAATAAAATCCTTTAGCGGAGGCAGTACTGTATTCATTGCATCAATTTGCTGCTCTAACCAATCAATATGAGTGGCATTGATGCCTTCATATTCTGGCATGGCAAGCTCGCCGCCGATATTGAACAATAAATGCTGAATGATGACCAAGGCTTGCGCAAAGTCTGCTGTTTTTTGTGCAGGCAGATGTGCAAGGAGCGGCTGGCTTGAGGTTCGATCATTAGCGCCATTTTGAGTCAAGTGCGCGCGAACAAGGCCAATGTGTGAGTTGAGCTCATCAATATCACCCATTACATTAAATAGGTTGTCGGCTTTGCTAAGACGGCTACCATCTGCCATACCTGTACTACCGTCATCTCCGGTACGCGTGTATATTTTGCTTAAACGATTGCCCATCTCTATATCCTTAATGGTTTTTATGATTGAATCAGGTTAGTTGCGCGCTCATTGTAGTATTTTATACCTGTTTTCGCTAAGATAATGGGTTACGTTTTATTGAGTATCGATTATATATAGTAATGACATACATGAATGGTGATACGTAAATTTAACGATGACCCTTTAATAATGACTTTTATACACTTATAAGACCTTATCTTATTTTTATACTTTTAACAAAAAGGCTTTTTTACTATGACCACACCACTTGCAGACGCTATGTCTCAGCTTGCCATCTTTGATTCGCTCACTGGACGCAAGCAGCCTTTCAAACCGCTCGTCGACGGCAAGGTTGGCATGTATGTGTGCGGTATGACCGTTTATGATTATTGTCATATCGGCCATGCTCGGATGATGGTTGGATTTGATATGGCGGTACGTTGGCTTACGCAATTGGGTTATGACGTCAATTATGTGCGTAATATTACTGATATTGATGACAAAATCATCGCGCGCGCCCGTGAGAATGACGAAGAGATTGGGGTATTGACTGAGCGCTTTATCACAGCGATGCATGAAGATTTTTCTGCTCTTGGCTGCTTGACGCCCAATGCTGAGCCACGGGCGACAGATCATATCGATGAGATGCAGCAAATGATTAAAACGCTGGTCACAGGTGATTATGCGTATGCAGGGAACAATGGCGATGTCTATTATGCCGTCGATAGCTTTGCCGATTATGGCAAGTTATCTAAGCGTAATCTCGATGATATGCAGGCAGGTGCGCGCGTAGATGTCGAAAACGACAAACGTAATCCGTTTGATTTTGTATTGTGGAAGGCGGCAAAGCCTGATGAACCGCAGTGGGCCTCACCGTGGGGGCAGGGGCGTCCGGGTTGGCATATTGAGTGCTCAGCGATGTCGACTAAATGCTTGGGAGATACGTTTGATATTCATGGCGGCGGTCATGATTTACAGTTCCCGCATCACGAAAACGAGATTGCTCAGTCTGAAGCCGCGACAGGATGTGAGTATGCGCGTAACTGGATGCACGTTGGGTTTATCAACGTCGATGGCGAAAAAATGTCTAAATCGCTGGCTAACTTTTCGACCATTCGTGATGTGATCGCAAAGTACTTGCCAGAAACCGTGCGCTTTTTCTTATTATCGAGCCACTATCGCAGCCAAGTCAATTTCTCTGATAGCGCACTAGACGAAGCACATAATAGCCTAAGCAGATTATACAATGCCTTAAAGTTGGCGGAACAACAAAAAGATCAGACACCAATCATTGACGATACATTGCTAGACGCTGCCTATAATAGTACCGCTGGACAGCAATTTATCAAAGCCATGAATGATGATTTTAATAGCTCAACAGCGATTAGTATATTGTTTGGGCTGGCGCGTGATATCAATAAAGCGGTTAAAGCTGAAGACGTAGACACCGCTTGGCAATTGGCACAGCAACTTAAAGCATTGGCGCAAGTGCTCAATATTTTACAACAACCTGTGCAGCAGTTTTTGCAAGCAGTGGTTGGTGAGCAAACCGATAGCGCCTTAACGGATGACACCATTGATAACCTTATCATTGAGCGGGCAGATGCCAAAAGCAATAAAAACTTTGCGCGCGCCGACGAGATACGTGAGCTGCTAAAAGAAGCAGGTATTGAGCTTGAAGACAGTCGCGCTGGTACGACATGGCGCCGCGCATAAGGCCGCAATTACAAAACATACCTATTTATAGTAAGAAACTAAGTCAGCTTTGTGCTGGCTTTTTTTGTAGACTGCACTAAGTTAAATAAACAACAAGTCAAATAAACAACGAAAACGAGTTTTTTAAGAAAACTTCATATGAATAGGTAGCTTCTGAATATATGGATACTCTCAAGGATGGCAAGATAGTAGCCAACAAGACGTCAATTGAGATTAAAGGTAAGCAGATTTGCTGCAATCAAGATCTTTCTCACCAATCTAAAGTGCAGCGCCATGCACTGCACTTGCTGTTGGCTTCTTTTCTCATTGTTATCAGTGCTATTTGTGTGCCCGTCGTCTCCGCTCAGGCAGCAAGTAATGAGGAGACGCAAGATAGCAATGAAAAGAGTACAAGCTCGCCCGATAACTTGTCTGAATACGCCTCTCAAAAAATCAATACGATTAGAGACGAAGGTGTGAATGTTTCTGGCGCTGTCGAAGACATGTTTGATCCTACTGAGCACAATGCCGTACAGCAAGCTGGCACGCTACAAGGCGATTCGGGACTGACAGGGGAGTACGACGAGCATTACTATTTACTAGACACGCTCAACGTCGGTTTGCCGCCCTTATCTAAGCCCGCAAATCTAAGTACGCCACTGGCAACGTTGGAGTTTTTCCAGTCGGCCATGATGAAGCAGCAGTACGATTTGGCTGCTTATGCGCTTAATATGAATTTGATTGATGATAACCTTCAGCGTAATCATGCCATTGAGCTATCGAAACGTCTGGATTTTTTATTATCAGAAAAAGATCTATACGTCTTTGATGATTTGCCAGATCGTCCTGATGGTTTGATTGAGCCGCCGCTCGGTAATAATAGCAGTATCATGGGGATTACCAGACGCTCTATTAAACTTGGATACATTGACTACCGTGAACGGCGCGTTCCTATTACGTTACAGCGGGTACGGGTCAATAATAGCACCCCTGTTTGGGTATTCTCGGCACAGACAGTGGGTAATATTGACAATCTTTACGAGCAGTATCATCCAGCAGTATTTGAGCGTTATTTGCCGATGTGGATGAAATTCAAATTTTTTGGTATTGCGTTGTGGGAGTTTGCGGCGCTCGTTTTATTTTTCTTAGTCACGATGGGAATTGGTTGGATACTTAGTAAAATAACGGAAAGCATCATCAGCCGTTTTATTGATACAGAAAAGTACAGCATGTATGTAGGTAGCAGTAATGGCGTTGCAGATTTAATCAGTAAGCTGACCGTACCCTTGACGTTTACCATCAGTTTTTTACTGGTCTTTACCTTGGTGTCAGGTGGCTTTCCTTACTTAGATGCCGTTGCCTCATCGACGCGTCCGCTAATTTGGATTGGTTTGGTTTTTAGCGCCCTATGGTTGGGTATTCGTATCATTAATTTCTTTGCCAACCGCTATCAAAATATGCAGATTGAAAATCTGTCTGAGAAAAGTTTTGATAAGGAACGACGTCGCCGTACCTATGTGTCGATTTTCCGTCGTGCATTTATTTTTGTGATGGTACTTGGCAGTATTTGGGTGGGGCTTAGTGAATTTGCCAACATGGAAGGCCTTGGAAAGACACTATTAACCTCAGCTGGGATTGCCGGTGTGGTCATTGGTATTGCCGCTCAGCCCATTTTAGGGAATATCATCGCAGGCGTACAGGTGGCCGTTACTCAGCCCGTACGTATTGGTGATACTGTTATTATGGAGGGGGAGTGGTCGACCATTGAAGATTTGCGTTATACCTACGCGGTACTAAAGACATGGGATGAGCGGCGTTTAATTGTGCCAATGCGCCTACTGATCACCGAAATTGTAGAGAACTGGTCACATACAGACGTGCATCAGACATGTGTGGTTGTTTTATACATTGACTATGGCGCTGATATTGCCGCTATTCGGGACAAGTTCATCGAGGTGGTCAAGGACAATAGTTTGTGGGATGGCAAAACAGAGCCTGCAATGATTGCTTTATCCTTGACTGAAAATACCATTAAGCTTCGCGGAAGTTTGGCATCCGATGGGCCATTGAATGCTTTTTATTTGGAGTGTCAAGTGCGTGAAGAGATGTTAAGTTATCTAAACAATGAGCAAAAAGAGTATCTGCCAGCTGAGCGTTTGATACTGAAAGATAGAGAGGAATAAGAAGCGGCGTGAGAGAAATACAAAACATTTATAACGAAATACATGGCTCAAGACAGCCAAAAACTTATCCATAAAATAAGCAGACAAATAAACATGCGGTTTGTCTGCTTATTTGTTATAATACGGCGTTATTTTTAAGGGATAAATGAGCGATTAAGAGTAAGGTTGTGCTGTATTTACGCTCACTTATGACTGATAAATCAATTGCCATTCACAAGCATGATATCTGGTTGGCTTATTATTTAAAAGCGTTATGATTTAGAGTCTTTGCCAAGCAAAAACGAGAAGTCATAAAATGATATCGATGATATTGGTTGATTGTCTTAATGCAAAAATCCCATCCATCAAAATAACCACCACTAGGGGTCTGTATGTTGCGAATTGTCGATGAAGCCTTAACCTTTGATGACGTTTTACTGTTGCCAGCCTATTCTGAAGTCTTGCCAAAAACTGCCGATCTGTCTACCCGTTTGACCAAAAATATCACACTGAATCTACCGCTCATTTCCGCAGCTATGGATACCGTTACTGAGTCTGAAATGGCCATTACGATGGCACAACTAGGCGGTATGGGTATCTTGCATAAAAGCATGGATATCGTCAAACAAGCCACACAAGTACGCCGTGTCAAAAAATTTGAAGCGGGTACGGTTGTTGATCCTATCACTGTACATCCAGAAATGAGCATTGGTGAGTTATTAAAGCTAACCAACGATAATAATATCTCAGGCGTTCCTGTGGTAGAGAAGGGTACAGACAATGTGGTGGGGATTGTTACCCATAGAGATTGGCGTTTTGAGACCAACTTATCATTGTTAGTCAGTGAAATCATGACGCCAAAAGATCAATTGGTGACCGTGCAAGAAGGTGAGAGCAACGAAAATATCAAACGCTTGCTTCACGAGCACCGCATCGAAAAAGTTATCGTCATTGACGAGGATTTCCGTTTGCGCGGTTTGATTACCGTTAACGACTTTGCAAAAGCTGAAAACAATCCAAATGCTTGTAAAGATGAGCAAGGCCGTCTCCGTGTTGGTGCAGCCGTTGGTACAGGGCCAGACACCCAAGCACGCGTTGAAGCTTTGATTGACGCTGACGTCGATGTTATCGTCGTTGATACAGCCCATGGCCATTCAAAAGGCGTGATTGATAAGGTTTCTTGGATCAAAAAGCACTACCCAAATGTGCAAGTAATTGGTGGTAATATTGCAACGGGCGATGCTGCTAAAGCATTGCGTGATGCAGGTGCCGATGCGGTAAAAGTCGGTATTGGCCCAGGATCTATTTGTACCACTCGTATCATTGCTGGTATTGGTGTGCCACAAATATCAGCCATCGATAACGTTGCCAGTGCTTTACAAGACAGCATTCCATTGATCGCTGATGGCGGTATTCGCTATTCTGGCGATATGGCAAAAGCCATTGCAGCGGGCGCGTCTTGCATCATGGTCGGTTCATTGATGGCGGGTACTGAAGAAGCTCCAGGCGAAGTAGAATTGTTCCAAGGTCGCTATTACAAAGCCTACCGCGGTATGGGTAGCCTTGGAGCGATGTCAGGCTCAAATGGTTCCTCAGATCGTTATTTCCAAGATGCCAAAGATGGTGTTGAGAAGTTGGTGCCAGAAGGTATCGAAGGCCGCGTCCCTTATAAAGGACCAGTGGCTGGTATTGTCAACCAATTGGTTGGTGGTCTACGCTCATCGATGGGTTATACAGGCTCTGCCACTATTGAGGACATGCGTACCAACCCGCAGTTCATCAAGGTGACATCAGCTGGTATGAAAGAGTCACATGTTCACGATGTTCAAATCACAAAAGAAGCGCCTAACTACCGTGTAGACTAGGCACTGTCTGTCATCGATGGTTTGACAGTCCTATGTGACTTTAATCATCATGACTGTAATCATCGTTTGTTTGCAGGATTGTAGAGACTTAGATATACAAACAGCCAACAATGCCCTGCCATTGTTGGCTGTTTTTTTTTGTAAAATATATAACGAATTATTATAACAACAGCCAAACCTATGCATACGTTTGGCCTTTAATTTTTATACTTAGGAAATATACATAATGAGCTACTTTGGCACCGATGGTATTCGTGGGAAATTTGGTGAGCTGCCGATTACGCCTGATTTTATTTTAAAATTGGGTTATGTGGCCGGACAGGTGTTAATGGAAAACAATGACAATCCATCGCGCAAGCCAAGTGTGGTTATTGGTAAAGACACGCGTTTATCAGGTTACGTGATCGAAGGCGCGCTACAGGCAGGCTTTAATGCCGCAGGCGTTGACGTTCATCTACTTGGCCCATTACCAACGCCTGCTATCGCACATTTGACCCGCAGTTTTAATGCCGATGCTGGTGTGGTCATTTCAGCCTCACACAACCCGTATTATGACAACGGCATCAAATTTTTCTCAGCTGATGGTAAGAAGTTGACCGATGAGATGCAAACCGCCATTAATAACAAACTAAAAGCCGTTATGAGCCAAGCGGAAGCGGGCGACGCTGTCATCATGCCGATTCTTGATCCTGCAAACTTGGGAAAAAATAATCGAATCAATGATGCCAAAGGTCGCTATATAGAATTCTGTAAAGGCAGTTTCCCTTATCAATATGATTTGAGCCATCTGACCATCGTTGTCGACTGTGCCAATGGTGCAGGTTATAGTGTCGCCCCTAGGGTCATGCGTGAGCTTGGTGCCAATGTGATTGCGATTAATAACACGCCAGATGGTATCAATATCAACCATGAATGTGGCTCGACTCATCCTGAAAGCTTACAACAAGCAGTGGTTGAGCACGAAGCCGATGTGGGTATTGCACTGGATGGCGACGGTGACCGTATTGTGATGGTTGATGAAGCTGGCAAGTTGGTCGATGGCGATGGCATCCTATATTTGCTTGCAACCCAAGGTCATACCAAGGCTCAGGGTGTGGTTGGCACGCTCATGAGTAATATGGGACTGGAGCTGGCATTGAAAGAGGCAGGTATTGAATTTACCCGTGCAAAAGTAGGTGACCGTTATGTTATGCAAGCGCTTGAAGCCAATGGCTGGATATTGGGCGGAGAGCCTTCTGGACACATTTTGTGTTTGGATAAGAGTCGTACGGGGGATGCCATTATAGCGAGTTTGCAGGTACTGGCTGTGATGCAGGCGCAAGGGCGTGCGCTGAGTGCGCTGGTCGAGGGCTTTGACTTGCTACCACAAAAGTTGGTCAATGTACGTTTGCCGCAAATGAAAAACCCTTTTGACTATGAAGAGTTGGTTGCCGCCTTTGATAAGGCACAAGCCACATTAGAAGGGCGTGGTCGGTTACTCATTCGCCAATCCGGTACAGAGCCGATGATACGAGTGATGGTTGAGTCTGATGATGAAATAGAATGTGATGTCATGGCCAATGAGTTGGGCGATCATATCAAAGCGGTTTTGAGTTAATCGCCGCTGCTGGGTTAAACCATTAATCAAATCAGAATGAGGAAATACAATGAGTATGGACTTTACCGATCAACGTCTTTCATACGAGAAAGGGGTGCTTGACCAACAGTCAGTACCAGACTCACCGTTCGAGCTTTTGAACGCTTGGATGAGTGAAGCGATAGAGCAAAATGTTCAAGAACCTTATGCCATGAGCTTAGCGACTTGCGGCGCGGACAACAAGCCTAGCGTACGTATTGTATTGCTACGTGAGATCACAGACACGGGTATTGTTTTTTATACCAATTATGAAAGTGCCAAAGGTCAAGATATTGCAGAAAATCCAAATGCCGAAGTCCTGTTTTTTTGGCATGAGCTTGAGCGTCAAATCCGTATTAGCGGCAGTATTGCTAAAATTGATGCCAACAAATCTGCCGCTTATTTTCAAAAACGCCCCCATGACAGTCAAGTAGGGGCGTGGGTCAGCCAGCCTCAAAGTGGTGAAGTGGCCAACCGCGAAGTCATGGAAGAGACGTTTTCTCAATTACAACAAGAGTATCCAGAAAACCTGCCTGTACCCACACCGGAATTTTGGGGTGGTTATGAGATTACGATTGAAGAAATTGAGTTTTGGCAAGGCCGTGCCAATCGTATGCACGATCGCATCGTTTATGTGCAAGAGGATGATAGCAAAGCCAACCCTTCAGGTTGGACGACAAAACGTTTGCTACCCTAGTTGATCCTAAATAAAAGGTTGACACAAAATGATAGGGCGAGACTGGAACCAATTTTTCTTGCTTGCTGTGCCTTTTTGATATTGTACTGATTATATTTAAAAAGCCATTCTAAATACCTACCTTAGTAGGGTTAGAATGGCTTTTTTATGTGCTTTCTATTTTAGCCTATTTTTATCGTGGTCTGTTATTTTCTCTTAACGTCGGTATCGATATTGGCTGAGACTGACATACCAGGACGCAAGCGTACAAGCTCAGGCTGATTTTGATCTAAATCAATACGCACAGGGACTCGTTGAGCGACTTTAATGTAGTTACCTGTCGCTGGATTGGCAGCACCTGCGCTAAATTCACTGCCTGTTGCTGGTGAGATGCTACTCACGTGACCTGTAAATTCGGTACCGCCCAGTGCATCCACACGGATCGTGGCAGGCTCACCAATTGCCATATCCGCTATTTGAGTTTCTTTAAAGTTTGCGATAAT
The DNA here is from genome assembly GCF_039680845.1 of Psychrobacter halotolerans. Lineage (NCBI taxonomy): Bacteria > Pseudomonadati > Pseudomonadota > Gammaproteobacteria > Moraxellales > Moraxellaceae > Psychrobacter > Psychrobacter halotolerans. The sequence goes on from NZ_JBDKWD010000003.1 coordinate 95,073, forward strand.
CCACACCCCTTTCGGTACGATATACATAAGTTGCGTACCCGCACTTACGTACTGGCCTTCCTTAACACTGACTTGGCTGAGCTGACCAGATTCAGGCGCAGTGATGATGGTGTTATCCAAATTAATCTGGGCTTGCTTCACACCCGCTTCCGCATTTTTTATGTTTGCATCTAAAGACGAGCGGCTACCACTGGTTTTTTCACGATTTTCGCGTGCGGCTTGGAGATTGGCTTCTGCCTGCTGAACGCCTGCCTGTGCCTGTGCCAGCTGCGCCCTGATATGCGCTACTTCGGCTTTTGATACCGCACCAATCGCATCCAAGCCTTGATAACGGTTCAAATCTTCACGCGCACTATCAACATTGATCTTAGCGCTATACAGATCTGCCTCACGGGCTTCAATCTGCGCTTGACTGGTTTGCGTGTCTTGAGCATTGCTAGAGCGGTTAGTGAGCGCGACCTCTGTATCGGCTTGCGCTTGTTCAAGCTGCTGTTGAAACGTACGATCGTCTATTTTCACCAATAAATCACCCGCTTTGACATTCGCAAAATCTTGCACTGCCACTTCGGTCACGTAACCTGAGACTTGCGGGCTAATAATGGTCGTTTGACCTTTGACAAAGGCGTTATTGGTTTGTTGTATCGTCGGTGTAAAAGGCGGTAGCTTCCATGCGTACAAAATCAAAGCCACACCAATGATGATCAATAAAATCAACAACCCTAAGTTTAAATAAGATTTTTTCTTGGGCGACCAGCCAGTGGTGTCAGGAATAGGTTCCTTTGGCGGCATCGGTGTCTCATTACTGTCTTCTGCATTTTCTTCAATACGAGGTTCTTTTTCAACAGGGTCAGGGACGGTCTGCGTGGTACTAGGTTGCGTGTCTGTTTGGGTACTTGTAGCTGGCGCGTCAGTTGATGTCTGAGGTTTTTGCATAAGCTCTTTGGGGTTTTCTTGACTCATGACGCGCTCCTAATTGTAATGGACATAGGCTTGAGTGTGTTTATTATGGATAAAGGGACAGGATGGATCATTTGTTTTCACGTAATTTGGCAATGACTGCCAGCTCTTTGGCGAGCGGGTTACGTTTATGATAGCGATAATAAAAATAATTGATTAACAAAATAATAGTGGCGATAGTAGCCATACTGGCCATCACAAAGAATAAATCACTATACGCCGCGACAGTTGCTTGCTGCTGAATACCTTGAATCACTTGACTCATGGCAGCAACGTTCGCTTGGGTAGAATCTGTTAGTTGACTTGATAAAGCACTGCGTGCGCCGGCAACTTGCGCTACTAATTCAGGATCTCCTAAGTTGAGCGAGTTGACCATATCAGTATAATGCATCTTTGTGCGAATAGTGGTAAAGGCTTGAATGGCTGCTGCGCCTGCAAGTCCACCAACCGTTTGTGAGATACCAAAAATCACGGAAAAACTAATAATATAGGCAGGGCCACTGGCAATAGCGCGTAAAAACCCTTCAAAAACCAGCGGTCCCATAAAATATATAGCGGCAAAGGCGATTAAAAACTGGCTCAGATAAAACATATAAGGTGCTGAATTGATAGAGACCCCCGTGTCCATCCAAGCACCTACCGCAATTAATGCCATGGCAAAAATAACGGGACGGCGCAGCTCCGTCGCAGCAGTACTAAAAATACTAATGACCAATGCTAAGACGCTGGCCGCTAGTATGACCGCATAAAAAGTAATCAGCTGATCATTGCCATAGCCAAGACTGGCCAGTAATCCTGCCGCACCGACATTCTGCTCAGACAATAAAATACGCATGACAGCACCCGTGATCATAAACGCAATAATATTGCGACTACGCATCCAGCGAACTTGTAGCATGGGATTTTTACGATGAGTTTCAATCCACAATGCGATGCTAATATTGACGGCGGCAATGATGAGCGCGTAGATCAGCCAAGGCGTTGTCCACCACTGGATGCGGCCCTGTACCAAAAACACCGCCAACGCCGCAAGACCACTAGCAAAAAAAGCAAAGCTTAAAAAATCCAATTTTTCAAAGACTTTTTCAGTATTGCCGGGTGGTAGCTCCAATATATTAATAAGTCCAAAACAGATCAGGGCCAAACCAAATTGAAATAAAAATAAGTTTTCAAGTTGACCGTCGATAGCGAGGTAGGGCGAGATAATTCGTGACAACGGAATACCAAACTGTACTAAGCCAAACCCCAATATCAAGCCACTCGTACGTTTGACGGTTGGCATACCTTGCAAACAGTAAAATAAGCCCAATATGGTCATGCCACTAGCAACCATGCCGCTCAATCCTCGAGCAATGATTTCTAGATAATAAGAATCAATCTGGATATTGGTCGCGTTCAATAGATGGCTACTGACAAACCACTGTAGACTCGTAGCCGCTAGTAGGAAAAACAGGGTGATTTTGCTAAAAAGCGACATGCCAAATTGCTGGCGAATTTTATACAGTAGCACCGTGATACAAGCATTCGTCATGTTGTAGCTGACCGATATCCATCCGCCTTCCACGGGCGTCAGTCCCATCTCGCCTTGAATTTGCGTTAAATTGGCAACCAGCAAGCCGTTTTGGAAACTGGCCGTCAAGCCAATAATAATACCAATCATTAAGTAAAAGAATTTACGGCGTGCAGGATGATCAGGATTGGCAGGAGAGCCGACCATTAATGGTTGTTCATGGGGCTTAAATTGATATTCAGTATTCATGAGCGTACGACGATGTTTATAAGAGAGTAGTTAACATAGGGCAGTGCCCAGAAAAAATTGTACCGTTTGGATAGGTATCAACTGAGGTAAACGCTATTAAATACAGGCAAGACAAAAAATTAATTTAAAAATGGCGGGCAGAATTTTATCATAATTTTCAATCAGCTTTTGTCATATACACGTAAGTGATTGCCTATATTAAAAGTACCATTTTTAGCCTAGTTAGATAACCATCGCTTGAATGGAGGCCACACCATAATCAAGTCAAAAAACCAATCAATAAATTGTTTAATGGAACAAAAAAAACAGCTCTAAGGCGAGCTGTCTTTTATAAACGAAACATCTTAGCCTGTCTGATTACGTTGATTGATCATAATTCGATTCTAAACGCATGGCACGCTGATAACTGTCAAGGCTGGCCAATTGTAAGGCATACTGTTTGATATACGGATAGTCTTCCAATGCTTCGCGCTGAGCCAGCACGATCAGATCAAAAGACAACATCATATCGGCACCGCTTAATCTATTGCCAACAATAAATGATTTGCCTGCGACTTCATCATTTAAATAACTGAGCAACTTATGCTTTTCTTGACGGATATAAGCGTTCAAAAAATCATTATCGAGCACACCTGCTTTTTTAATGAATAATTTGAGAGACAAAGGCAGCATCAATGAGCTTTCGGAAAAGTGAATCCACTGCAAATAAGTCCCATAATCCGCGCTATCTACCGCAGGACGTAGACGCTTTGGGGCAAACTTCTCAATCAATAACTCGGTAATAGCGCCTGACTCAGCATAAACCTTATCATCCATCTCGATAACCGGAGATTTACCAAGAGGATGAATAGTCTTTAGACTGGGCGGTGCCAACCGAGTTTCAGTATCGCGTTGATAGCTAACAATCTCATAAGGCACATTTAGCTCTTCTAAAAGCCATAAAATGCGCAATGACCGTGATTGATTCAGATGATGTAAGCGGATCATGAGGTTGGCCTTTTTGCATGGTTTATTTTATTGACCGTCAAGCACTATCTTAACCTTTAACCTTTAAGCTTAGTGATTAGACGTTTGGCCGCTTCTTCTGATGAGGCTGGGTTTTGACCTGTAATCAACAAACCGTCTTCTACGACAAACGATTCCCAATCAGCCGCTTTTTCATAGTTACCGCCATTGGCTTTTAACGCATCTTCTACTAAGAAGGGTACGACATCGGTTAGGCCAACAGCGTCTTCTTCAGAATTGGTAAAGCCAGTCACTGTTTTACCTTTGACGAGATACTCACCGTCAATCTTGACGTTTTTAAGCGCGGCAGGAGAGTGACAAACAAAAGCAACAGGCTTGTCTTGTTTAACAAAAGTTTCAATCAAATTGATAGAGTTGTTATCAACTGCCAAATCCCACAATGGGCCATGACCACCGGGATAAAAGACAGAGTCGAAATCTTCTGCTTTCATATCAGCAAGTTTTTTAGTGTTGGCAAGATGCTCTTGTGCTTGAGTATCTTCTTTAAAGCGTTTGGTGTCTTTGGTTTGCGTGTCTTCAGTGTCGCTACCCGGATCAAGCGGTGGTTGACCGCCGGCAGGAGAAGCTAGCGTGACATTAACACCCGCATCTAAAAACGCGTAGTAAGGAGCGGCAAATTCTTCTAGCCAAAAACCTGTTTTTTTGCCTGTATCACCCAGACGATCATGTGACGTTAGTACCATTAAAATATTCATAAGTATCCTTAATTTACGATGTTGATTGAATCAAAATTGGTTGAATCAAATTCTCTTGTTGTCAACAGTCATAGACTGTCAATCGAGATACCACTGAATGTTATTAAAGCGATACTATTGCAACAGTCTTATCATTATGAAAATGATAATCAGAGGAGCAACTGTCAACAGTATCTGCGAGGCGACAATAAATTTCAGTGGTAATATTAGCGAGTTGTGTTGTTAAGTAGTTATTAGCACTTATCTAACGTTAACTAAAGAAAGATCATTAGTGAACATCAGCTACTTTAACCACCGTTTTACCGAAGTTATCGCCGTTTAACATACGAACAAAGGCGTCGGGCGCATTGTCTAAGCCTTCAGCCACATACTCTTTGGTTTTGACAGCGCCGGACTCTACCCATTTGCTCATGGTTTCTAAAAACTCAGGGTAATGATCGCCGTACTCTTCAAAGATAATAAAGCCTTTAATGGTGAGGCGACGGCTTAAGACGAGACCTGTCAATACGCTCAAACGATCTTTACCTTCAGGTAATTCGGTAGCGTTGTATTGGGCGACCAAACCGCAAACTGGGATGCGAGCATGTGCATTCAAAAGAGGCATCACGGCATCAAATACTTTGCCGCCGACATTTTCGTAATAGATATCGATACCATCTGGGCAGGCCGCTTTTAATTGTTCGGCAAAGTCATCGGCTTTATGGTCGATACAGACGTCAAAGCCCAGCTCATTAACCGCGAAATCACATTTTTCTTGACCGCCAGCGACACCCACAGTACGCACGCCGTATTGATTACCGACTTGTCCGACGGTCGCGCCGACGGGTCCGGTCGCCGCAGCAACGACTAAGGTCTCGCCTTTTTTTGGCTTGCCGATATCAGTCAAACCCATGTAGCCTGTAAAGCCTGGCATACCTAATACCCCCAGACCATAAGAAGGATTTTCCATATCTTTATCAAGCTTTAGAACACCTTCGCCATCACTGACGCTGTAATCCTGCCAGCCTGAGTTTGAAACCACCAAATCACCAACCGCGAATTTGTCAATATTAGACTCAACAACTTGGGCAACCGTACCGCCCATGATGACATCACCCACTGCTAAGGGATCAGCATAGCTTTTGGCATCGCTCATACGTCCACGCATATAGGGATCTAATGACAAATAAACCGTGCGCAATAGCATCTCATTGTCTTTGGGCGATGGGATGTCAGTGGTAATCATGTCAAAGTTTTCAGCTTTAGGTTCACCTGTAGGGCGACTGGCAAGCTTGATTTGACGGTTTGTATTTTGGTTTTGCTCTTTATCAAAACTCATTATATTTTTCCTTTTTTATTTATTGGATATAAGTACTCTTTGTTAAATGAGTAACTACTCAGTGCTGAGTAGTTACTGCACAATAAAAGTTACTGCACAATAAAAGTTACTGCAAAATAAAAGCTACTATAAAAATCCGAAAGATACGTTCTTTTTATTATTGTGATCTCTTCGATTAAGACGCTTTGCTAGTAACGGCGCGATCCAAAATACGGCGCGAAACTTCTAAATCATTCTTACCATGCTCGCCCAGTTTTACCATGTTATGAGCTTCAAGCTGTTTCACAATTGGGTCGATTGCGGTTTGCGTCAAATCCACATCTTCTAAGCTGACTGGCAAGCCCAAGTCGCGGAAAAAGTTTTCAGTATAGACAATGGCCGTTTCAATAACAGTGTCATCGTCTTGATCTGTATCGGTGATATTCCACACGTTACGTGCATACTGAAGTAGTTTCTCTTTTTTGCTTTCTTTAAGCTCACGCATCACAGATGGCAATACAATTGTCAAAGTACGAGCATGATCGATGCTATGCAATGATGTCAGTTCATGACCGATCATATGAGTGGTCCAATCTTGTGGCACGCCCGTACCGATCAGACCATTCAGCGCCATGGTGGCTGTCCACATAATGTTCTTACGAGTTTCTAAATTATCTGGATCTTGCTTAACGACCAAGCCTTCAGCAATTAAGATTTTGAGTAAACTTTCAGCAAACGCGTCTTGAACTTTGGCATTCACTGGGTAAGTTAGGTATTGCTCCATTACATGAACAAAGGCATCCGCTACGCCGTTCATTACTTGGCGCTCAGGTAACGTCAATGTTTTTACTGGGTCTAAGATTGAAAATTTAGGGAAGGCCAGTGGGTTACCAAACGGCAGTTTTGCTTGGCGCTCACTGTAGTTAATCACGCCGCCTGAGTTCATCTCAGAACCTGTGGCTGGAATGGTCAGTACCGCACCCAAATCAACAGCAGAGTTTAGATCTTTGCAGTAGCTGATAAGAGCATCCCACGCTTGATCACGTGATACGCTGCCATCTTCTTCAGTCAACGAAGAAACCAATGCGACAAACTTACTGCCATCAATGACTGACCCGCCACCAACTGCCAAGATAAAGTCAATGTTGTGCTCATTGACCATGTCAGCTGCTTTTAATAGCGTTGTAAATTCTGGATTGGCTTCGATACCACCAAACTCAAATACATCACGTGAGCCGCTTGCTGCCAACGCTTGTTTTACTTCATCTAGCGTACCTGTGCGTTGCGCTGAACCACCACCATAAGTAATGAGCACGCGTGCATCAGTAGGGACAAGCTCTGATAACTGAGCGATTTGACCTTCACCAAAAACGATACGGACGGGATTGTAGTATTGAAAGTTATTCATAAAATTCCTAAGCTGTATTAGAGGGTTATAAAATATTTTGATTAAAAATAGAGTGATTGCCAAGAAGGGGATTGCATTGAGTGAATTAACAATGCTCAACGCGCTTCTTAAATCTGTGGTCATTGTACATTAATTAGACCGGTCGTCTAGAGCTGTTTACAAAAGTATCCTACAACTGAGATGATCTAAGACATGCTCTTAGTTAAGGATAACTTTATATTTCGAGGAGGCAGTCCGGTTGTATCAACGTCCCATCTGGGATGTGGTCATCTGCCATACTTCTGCAAGGGGCGTGTTGGTTTGACTGGTTTTGGCAATTAAGCTGGCGCCAAGCCAAGCAAAATACCAACGTTTGGCCATACTTTCAGCGGCCACGTTGTCAAGGTGAGGAACAGAGTTATCCGCCCAGCCCGCCTTGATCTGCTGCGCCAGCCAATTGATGGTTTGCTGATACCCTGCATTTAGGGCAATACGCATAGGCTCTGACATATCTGCGACTTCCGCACTCAGTTTAACCACCAAGCATTTTTTATAGTCGCAGCCATTTTGCTGAGTGTCATACCAGTTCTGAAAGTAGTTATAGAGCTTTTGCTGAGCGTTAATGTCTTGGGAGGCTATTGCATCTAACCGTCTTTTATAATCGGTAAAATAGTTACTGATAATAGCCTCACCAAAGGCTTCCTTTGACGCAAAGTAATGATAGAACGAGCCTTTAGGAATACCAGCGGTGTCCAGTATCTGTTTGATACCGACACCTGTGAACCCTTTTTTGGCAATAAGCTGATAGCCTGTCTCCAATAGATGAGTTTTGGTATCTGGTAAGATGGTCGCCGAGTTAGCAGACATAATAGTCATGTACTCCTAAGATTGATAAAGTGTGTAAAGAGAGTGTCATCATAAGAATCGCTGTCATAAAAGAGTTGCAGACACGAGTGGATAATAAATTTATCCCTAATTATAGATCGCGATAATTAATGTTACGTTTTTTCAACAAGTTTTGGTGACAAATTATTCTCTTTATAATGAGGTATATGTTACCATTAGACCAGTCGTCTAGCAAGTTGTGTTTTGATAAGTGCTTTTGATTAACGTTAATGATGTATCACTCATGTTATTTCTTAGTCATTATTTATCAACGACTGTACCGATAAAATAGACAGATGCCGATAAGGTCGTACAAAACGTCCTTTATAGTTATACGACTTAGGATTTCCTTCTTAATGACATCTAAATCTACAACTACAATGACCGCACAACACAATAAAAGTAAGAATAGGAGCAATTATGTCAACTGATATCGAAAATAATAAGCCTGATGTTTATAGTGACTTTCACCTACAGTACATCGCAGGTGAGTGGCAGGATGGTAAAGACGATACTGTCAATACAGACACCAACCCATACAACGGCGATACGTTAGTAAAGATTCAGCAGGCCACCAGTGAACAGCTTGATGAAGCTTATCAAGCTGCAACGGTTGCACAAAAAGAGTGGGCGCAAACAACTCCAGCAGAGCGTTCTGCTGTCATGTATAACGTTGTTCGTATCTTAGATCAACGCAAAGATGAGATCGTCAACTGGCTCATAAAAGAATCGGGTAGTACCCGTATCAAAGCGATGGTGGAGATCAATAGTGCACGCTCAATCACACTTGAAGCGGCAACTTTTCCAAACCGTGTACATGGTGAAATTCGCCCTTCTAACACACCCGGCAAAGAGCATTTTATTTACCGTGAGCCAATTGGTGTGGTTGCTGTTATTAGCCCATGGAACTTCCCGCTACATCTGACGCAGCGTTCTATCGCGCCAGCGTTAGCGCTCGGTAATGCAGTGGTACTAAAGCCTGCAAGCGATACGCCTATTACTGGTGGTCTATTGCTGGCAAAAATATTTGAGGAAGCAGGCCTACCAAAAGGACTGCTCAATGTGGTCGTTGGCGCGGGTAGTGAGATTGGTGATGCCATCGTTACGCATGAAATTCCAAGTTTTGTGTCGTTCACTGGCTCGACCTCAGTTGGCAAGCATATTGGCGAGTTGGCCAACGGCGGCGATTATCTCAAGCAAGTAGCGCTTGAGTTGGGCGGTAATAGCCCGTTTGTTGTGTTGAAAGACGCGGATGTCGATCAAGCTGTCAAGGCCGCTGTCTTTGGTAAGTTCTTACATCAAGGCCAAATCTGTATCGCTATTAACCGCATCATTGTGGAAGATGAGATTTATGATGACTTTGTAGAGCGCTTTTTGGCTCATGTTAAGACATTAAAAGTAGGCGATCCGAGCAAAGAAGACACGGCAGTCGGTCCCATTATTAATGAAAAACAAGTCAAGTCGCTTAAAGAGAAAATTGCTAAAGCTCAAGAGTCGGGTGCCAATATGATATTGAGCGGTGAGATTGACGGTCAAGTCGTACCGCCACATATCTTTACTGAAGTAACCCGCGAGATGGATTTGTCTTGCAATGAAGTGTTTGGGCCATTGGTCGGTATTATTCGCGCCAAAGATGAAGACGAGGCGCTGTCTATAGCCAATGATTCTATGTATGGTTTATCTAGTGCTGTCTTTACCTCAGACATGCAAAAAGGGCTACGCTTCGCTCGTGGTATCAGAGCGGGCATGACCCATATCAATGATGTTTCGGTGAATGATGAAAGCCATGTACCATTTGGTGGTGAGAAAAACTCTGGTATCGGCCGTTTCAATGGTGAATGGGTACTTGAAGAATTTACTAGAACGCATTGGATCTCTATGCAGAATAAGCCACGTCAATACCCATTTTAATAGGTCATTGACCACAGTATTGATGACAAAATTTAATCTATAAAAAAGACCGCCTTGATGGCGGTCTTTTTTTTGTGAGTTTGGAGAAGTGTCCTTTTATATTATGCTATCTGGCATGAAAGCCGAGTAGTCCTTCAATCTCTTCAATCGTCATTCGCCTAACAAGCGCTTGCTCTTCTACTGACAAACGATTGGTATGCTCCTTAATCATCAGATAGATGCTGCGAGCGATTTCAGAGGTGGATGCATAATACATTTGCGGTTGCTCTTTGGTCAGCCGCACCAAAAATCGATTGATGATTTGACGTTTTTCGTCTGATACGTTTCTTTCAGTCATACTATTCTCCTAGGGATAGACTATTTAAGCAGCCAAGCTCATGAGAGTCAATGCGACGCTTAAAAATGATGAACGGTAATGATGAACGGTGCCGTAAGTTAAAAACCTCATTGTGTATTTTATAACATTCATTTAAAATGAATGTTAAAGATATATTTGATCTTAAATAAAATGGATACAAGACATGATAGAGCGAGACTGGAACCAATTTTTCTTGCTTGCTGTGCCTACGCAGACAGAGGCATCAAAAAATGAGTCCCATTCTCGCTGTGCCTTTTTTATATTGGATTGACTATATTCTATTACCGTACTTTTTTATCGTGCTTTAAAGAAGGCCACTATGCGTACTATTGACTTACCCAGTAAATCACCAACCTCACCGCATCCTATTCTCAATTTGAGCTTTCGTGTCTTTTTTAGTGGGGCAGCCCTATTTGCCGTGGTCACGATGGCGCTATGGGCTTTTATTTTTACGGGTCATACAAACATCAATGTGCAGGTATTGAATCCGCTGTACTGGCACGGTCATGAGATGATTTATGGTTATGCCTTGGCAGTGGTTGCTGGGTTTTTATTAACAGCGGTGCAAGCATGGACAGGCGTTATGATGCCGCGTGGCTATAAGCTGCTCGGTATTTTTGCTTGTTGGGTACTGGCTCGCGTATGCTGGTTGGCTTTTGGATATGGTGTGACCATCGCTGGTAGTAGTACGGCGTTGTTGTACGTGGCCGCAGGATTTGATGTGTTGTTTGCTATTTTGCTGGCTTTGGTTGTTTTTCGAGCAGTGTGGCAAGTAAAGCAGTACAAGCAAATGGGTATTTTGGCAAAGCTGGTTATACTGACCTTAGGTAACGCCCTTTGCTATTGGGGCATTATCAATACCGATATGAATATGACTAAGATAGGAATATATGTGGGATTTTATGTCATTATCGGTTTGGTGTTGACGATTGGTCGGCGAGTGGTGCCGTTTTTTATTGAGCGCGGTCTGAGTGTGGTTGATAAGACGGGCCATAAAGAAACGGTGACGCTACGCAATAGCAAGGCGCAAGATATCGCAAGTTTATTGTTCTTTTTGGCCTTTTTTATCGTTGATGTATTTTATCCCAATAAGTATTTGCTCACTATCACCGCGCTTGGGGTGGCTTTGGTCAATATGGTGCGCTTGATCGGTTGGTATCATCACGGTATCTGGCAAAGATCATTGCTTTGGTCGTTATATATTGCGTTTTTGGGGATGTGTTTAAGCTTTCTGTTGTACGCATTGCAGCCTTGGCTTGGCTATACTCATAGCATTGCCATGCATGGACTGGCGATTTCAGGTGTTGGTATGGTGACGGTGGCCATGATGACGCGCGTATCTTTGGGACATACAGGACGTAATATTCATCAGCCGCCCAAAATGGTAAATCTCATGTATGGTCTGATGGTGCTCGTATTTATCAGCCGAGTACTATTGCCTTTAGTCGATATGGATCATTACTTAATCTGGGTGCTGGTCGCACAAAGCGCATGGATTGCATGTTTTGTGTTATTTTGCATCAGCTATTTGCCGATGCTGGCACGTCCTCGACCGGATGGTTTGTTTGGTTAATAATAAAATTTACCGCTAGAGTGAGGTGAAAAATAAAGCAGCCATCATCTGGTCGATACTAAGGTGGCACTGATACAAATTTTTCTTGCTTGCTGTGCCTGCGCAGACAGAGGCTGCAAAAAATTTGTATCAGTCCTGCTGACTCTCTTTTATATTGACCGAACTATAAATTAAAATAAGTAGGAGTAGTGGCAAATGCGATTGACCAATTATAGTGATTATGCGCTGCGCTCATTGATTTATTTGGCAGTGAGACCGGATCCAGACGCATTGGCAAATATCAGCGATATTGCAAACAGCTATGATATTTCTAAAAGCCATTTGACTAAGATTATTCATCAGCTCGGTCAGCTTGGTTATATAGAAAGTGTGCGCGGTAAAAACGGCGGGATCAGATTGGCACGCGCGCCCAAAGACATCAATTTGGGTGTATTGATTAAACAGATAGAGCCTGATTTTGATTTGGTCGCCTGTTTTGTGACACCAGTGAACAGCAGCGAGCGGCAGCCTAATGCGACGGGATTACCTATTACTCTGATCGATGAAACTCTGATCGATGAAACCGTGGATGAATCCATAGAAAAATCATTCAACTGTGTGATCAGTCCAGTGTGTCAGCTCAAAGGCGTGTTTTTTGAAGCGCTAACAGCATTTATCAATGTGCTTGAGCGTTATACATTGGCGGATATTATTAGCAATCAGGATGAGCTGGCGACAGTATTGTTTCGGCAATGACACAATTCGGCAGTGACAAAATAAAAAAAGAGCTGCCAAGGTGACAGCTCTTTTTCGTCTTTACGTGTTCAAGGTATATTTTTAACTAAGCGTTTTCTAACTTGGGGCGGGCTTTATCGATTGCCTTTACTAAAGCTTTTTCAAACTCACCTTCTTTGAATTCAACCAAGTAAGAATGGGCAGCGCAAAAATTGCGAACATCGCGCCACTCATGTGCCAGATTGGTTGCCCAGTCACAATACTGCTTGCCAGCGTTCGGCTCATTTTTCAGCGCTTTTTTTGTCGTAGGATGTAGCAACAACTCAGGAAGAATGGCTTCTAATATTTTCATTGGTGGACTCATAAAGGTGTCATCCACATGCAAGCTTTTGCTGGCAGGATGGTAAGCCAATAAGGAGCCTGCGTGAATCATGTCATTGGATGAGATATAGTCGATACCTTGTACCTTTGAAAATTTAATCTCAGGATAGCGTTCAGCGACTGCGTCGCTTTCAACCAAATCATCTGCCCATTGAACATTGGGTACTTTTTTATGATGACGACTGCTGCCATAAAAAGTCGCTTTTGGAAAATCTTTTGCCATCTCCTCACAATGTACGGTATGAAAAGGGTGCAAGTTAAGTACTGCTTCTACTTTTTGACCATTATCAGTCAGCGCCATTACCTTCTCCCGAACATCGCCTGTTAACGAATAACTGTCTAAAAAGACAAAATTTCCTGATGATAGTTGTATTAATGAGCATTGAGTGCCAATATTTATCACGCCAGCAATGCGAAAAGCGCCGCGTATGTTCCAAAACCCTTTACCTAAATCATGTATTTCATTTGACATTAATTATTCTCCTTATCTAAGTATTTAAAAAGTGTTTAAAAATCGTTGTCTGGGCATTTATGCTGATTGAAGCTCAGAGCTAGCATTATCAATGGCAGACAGTAGTGCCGCCTCAAATCTGCCCTCATCAAACTCTACCAAACCAGAATGAGCCCCGCAAAAGTATCGAACCTCACGCCACTGGTGTGCAAGCGCCGTGGCCCAATCGCAGTATTGCCTGCCTGCCGCTGCTTCATCGATCAACGCTTGTTTGGTTGTGGGATGCAAACCCAAATTCGGTTGTACGGCGTTCAATAGCTTAGAAGGGGGAATCTCAAACGTGTCGTCAACATAAACGCTCAGGCTAGCAGGATGATAGACCAATAAAGAGCTGGCATGGACGTTTTCATTAGGTGAAATGTAATAGATGCCTTTAGGAAGTGAAAATTCAAGCTCAGGGTAGCGCGCTGCGACCGCTTCGCTTTCAACCAAATCCTCTGACCAGTTTACGCTGGGTATTTGCTTATGATGGCGACGGCTGCCATAAAAAGTCGCGTGCGGGAAGTCTTTTGCCATTTGTTCACAATAAGTAGTGTGAAACGGGTGAACGTTGAGTACGGCTTCGACATCGCGACCATCATTAGTCAAGGCCATTACTTGCTGACGTACATCGCCTGTTAACGCATAGCTGTCTAAAAAAATAAATCGCCCGGTTGCCAGTTTTATCAGAGCAGATTGAACTCCTATATCAATGATACCGTTTTTGATAAATGAGCCTCGTATACTCCAAAAACCATGGCCTAAATCATAAATTTTATCGGTCATTAAAAACCTTCCTCAATGCTGATTTGTTCAAATTATTTTAGCGACTTTATTTAACTTATTTAGTCACACATTATGGCTTAGCGCCAAATAACCTCCACGAGTATGGGTTTTTCATGACCCCATGTCTGTAATAAAAAAGATAGAAGCAATGTAGATGTGTAAAACAAAACGAACAATATACTGAAGTTTTAGTCCATTATTCGCTATGATAAGTCTAAGCAGTCGCGACTTCTTGTGAGCCATTGTCTCATTTCTATCACCTACGTCTACCTAGCCTTGGCTAAAAAGGCGCCAATACAGTTAGCACTATTTTGAATAATAAAATACCCAATAATAGCGAAAACAACACGCAAACAAATTCACAAATATCGATGACAAAGACAGGTGCAGCGATTAATGCTGTCCAGCAAACGGTTTTTGAATCGCCCTCGTGGGTTTTAAAACTGACAATTTGTCTGATTGGTATGTTTGCTTTTTTGCAGGTTTATTCCATTCAGGCAATCTTGCCCGTATTGATGATGGATCTCTCAGCAAGTGAGGTGCAAGCAGGGATGGTGGTTGGCGCAACAGTGATGGCGATTGCGATCATGTCGCCATTTTTGGGTATGCTCTCGGATGCCGTCGGGCGCAAATCCTTTATTGTCGGCGCTTTATTGTTTTTGGCCATACCCACCGCGTTAATCGCTCAGAGTCCAACGATTGGCTGGATGGGAATGTGGCGTTTTATGCAAGGGTTATCCGTACCGGGCATCACGGTGGTGACGATTGCTTATATTGGTGAGGAGTTTGAGGGGCGGGCACTGACAGAGCTGATGTCATTTTATGTGTCAGGGTCGGTGCTTGGCGGTTTTATGGGACGCTTCTTGCTTGGACATTTGCATGAGCTGATTGGCTGGCGCTACGGCTACTATGTCATGGCTGCTATGACGCTGATAGGGGCATTGTGGGTTGTCAAGATGTTGCCGTCGTCGCGGCATTTTGAGGCCAATCCCAACGTTCGCTCAGCGATACAAACGCTGGGCGAGCATCTCACCAATCGTTATGTGGTGACGGCCTGTCTGCTTGGTGCCTGTGTTTTGTTTTCACTGGTTGGATGTTTTACCTTTATCAATCTGCATCTTGCCAAGGTGCCGTATGAGCTAAGTACTGGCGCGCTTGCCAATATTTTTGCCGTTTATTTGATTGGGGTTGTGATCACGCCACTCTCGACCAAGCTGCTCAGACGCTTTGGTTCAGCGCGTACGATTCGGGTCGCTGTTTGTGTGTCGATGATAGGCGTATTATTGACGTTAGTGACACCATTATGGGGCATCGTAATCGGTCTTGCCGTGATGTCCTCTGGCGTGTTTATCACACAGTCGGCGACCATCAGTTATATCGCAGTCAATGTCAAAACAGGACGCTCATTGGCATCGGGTTTGTACTATATGAGCTATTATGCTGGTGGAACCTTGGGAGCTTGGCTATGCGGATTGGTTTATGCACGCGGACAGTGGTCGCTCACCGTTTGGTTACTACTATTCGTCCAAATCTTAGCCTTACTCGTTGCCAGTTTTGGTATGATTAAGACCAAATCTCGCGCCGCTTAATATTAGCTTCAACCGTAAACGATGGATTTGATGGTACTCACTTGTCGCTTTACATAGAAGTACTTTTTTCTTACTATCAATGAAGAGGCTATCGATTTTATCGGTAGCGCTAGCAGTCATCTGCTCTTATAGGATGAAGCGGTTTGTAAAAGACATGGCTTTAGCAGTCCGTCGCTATTGTTTTAATGACAACCCATTATCATCAATAAAAACTAAAAGGGTTAGCGATTTTAACCCCCTATTATTATTCTAATTCAGACAAATAATTATCCCTATAACGGGACAACAAGGAAGTCAAATCTATGCCAAATACTTATCAAAGCGCCCCTTCTGCCTATGATTACCCATTATTGGTAAAGCAATTATTGAACCGAGCTAAAATCGTATCACAAGATCAAGAAATTGTTTATGCGGACAAAAAACGTTTTACTTATAAAGCGCTGTTTGAGCGTATCAATCGCTTAGCAAATGTATTGGCAGGCTTGAATCTTGATGCAGGTGATGTGGTCGCCGTGATGGACTGGGACAGTCATCGTTATCTTGAGTCTTATTTTGCCGTACCTATGTCAAAGTACATCTTGCAGACAGTCAATATCCGCTTGTCTCCAGAAAAAATCCTTTATACCATCAACCATGCTAAGCCTAAAGTGTTGCTGCTCAATTCTGAGTTTGCACCCTTGGTTAAAGATTATCAGTTTGAAAATTCCAGCATCGAACACATCATTTGGTTAGATGACAATGGTGTCACGTTTGAAGGTGTCTTTGGTGGTAATCAAAACCGTGTGACAGGCGAGTATGAAGCGCTATTAGAAGCAGCGGATAGTGACTTTGATTTTCCAGATTTTGATGAAAACACCATTGCAACCACCTTTTATACCTCAGGCACCACGGGCGATCCTAAAGGAGTTTTCTTTAGCCATCGTCAATTGGTATTACACAGCTTGGCAGAGGCAGCTACTCTGGGCATGTTACCCAACAAACAAGGCGTCAGCTACGGCGATGTATATATGCCGATGACCCCGATGTTTCATGTACATGCATGGGGTTTCCCGTTTACTGCCACTATGGTGGGTTTAAAGCAAGTGTATCCGGGACGCTATGAGCCTGCCGCCTTGATGGATTTAATTATCAATGAAAAGGTGAGTATTACCCACTGCGTGCCAACGATTTTACAAATGGTGCTCAAAGAAGCGCAAGAGCGTGATGCCAATTTTAATGGTCTTAAGATGATTATTGGCGGCTCTCGCTTAACGGAGGGTTTGGCAAAAACCGCAATGGCACAAGGTATTGAGGTTTATACAGGTTACGGTATGTCGGAAACAGCGCCGCTTATCAGTTTGACAGAATTTAGCCTCAATGAGCCTGAAATGACAGAGGATGAAGACATTGCTCGTCGTTGTATGACAGGCAAGCCTGTATTAATGGTGGATGCTCAGGTATGGGGTGACAACAACCAAGCGGTGGAAAAAGGCAAAGAGCATACGGGTGAGCTGGTATTACGTGCCCCTTGGCTGACTCAAAGCTATCTAAAGAACAATGATGCTGGCAAAGAGTTGTGGGAAAACGGCTATATGCATACCCAAGATATCGCCTATATTCGCCCTGATGGTTATATTAGAATCACCGATCGTCTAAAAGATGTGATCAAATCGGGCGGTGAGTGGATTTCTTCGTTAGAGATTGAGACGATTTTATCACTACATCCAGCCGTGGCAGATGTGTCCGTCATTGGTATTCGCGATAAGCAATGGGGCGAGCGTCCATTGGCGCTGATTGTTCTGAAGCCTACCCATCAAGACACCCGTGCTGAGGATATTAAGGCAATTGCTGAAAAAGCAGTAGAACGCGGTATTATTCCCAAATACGGCGTACCGAGCCAGTTCAAGTTTGTGAGCGAACTACCAAAAACCTCAGTTGGTAAGCATGATAAAAAAGTCATGCGTGAGATGTATGCCGATCAGACCGAGGTATAACTAACACCTGTCTGTCATCGAGAAGGCGTCACTTGGTATCATAAAAACTTCATAAGGATGGCGTCCTTAGTAGTTGACCTTTGTTGCCCGCTCTGTTACATTTTAAACCGATACGTAATGTATCGGTTTTTTAATTCTGGCAAAGGATAGCCAGCGTTGTATTCTTTTTAAAATAAAGTTAATGCATTGATAGCATTGCTATTGGACTAAATTTTCTTCGCTTGTTGTGCAACTTTGTCACTACAAAGGCTTCAAAAAAAGGCTTCAAGAAATTTATTCCAGCGGCATATAACTAAGCTTGTATTGCATCATTATCTAACAAGATCGCATTACTATCGTTTACGCTAAGGACAGCCATTATGAGCGAACACGCCACCAATCCAACCAGCACTCATGCTTCTACTCAAACACATCTTAAACCCTCGCATACGAGCCAAAATTTTGCTGATATCTATCATGATTCAATCAATGATCGTGAGCAGTTTTGGGCCACGCAGGCAAAGCGTATCTACTGGCATAAAGCGCCTGAGCAAATTCTCGACGATAGCAATCTGCCCTTTGCTAAGTGGTTCGTTGGCGGTGAAACCAACCTTTGTTATAACTGCGTGGATCGTCATTTGGCAGAGCGCGCAGAACAGGATGCCTTTATTTGGCTATCATCCGAGATCAATCAAGAGCTTATTGAAACTTTCCCCGGCATTACGGATGCGTTTAAAGAATTGGGCAATAGCGTTGAGTTTTATACGGACTATACCAAGCGCCGCTTGACCTACAATGACTTATATAAAGAAGTCAATTACTTTGCCGATGTGCTACAGCGTCATGGCATTGGAAAAGGCGATCGTGTCATTATCTATATGCCGATGATTTTAGAAGCTGCCTACGCGATGCTTGCTTGTGCTCATATCGGTGCGGTACATTCGGTGGTGTTTGGCGGGTTCGCTGCCCACAATTTAGCGATTCGCATGGATGATGCCGAAGCAAAAATGGTCATCACGGTCGATGCAGGTTTGCGCGGCGGTAAGGTGATTAATTATAAGAGCTTGGTCAATCAAGGGGTTGAGCAAGCAAAGACAAAACCTGAGCATATACTCGTGGTAAACCGCGGTGTACTGCCTTTTAAGTCGCAAGACATCGATGTGGACTACGCCACGGAACGCCGCCGTAGCTGTGAAGCCAATGCCGTGGTAGAACCTGTTTGGCTCGAGTCAAATGAGCCTTCGTATCTGCTGTATACCTCTGGTACGACAGGTACGCCAAAAGGTGTGCAACGTGACACAGGGGGTCACGCTGTCGCACTGACAACCTCGATGGATTACATCTATGATGGCAAAGCGGGCGAAACTTTTTGGGCAATATCAGATATTGGTTGGGCAGTTGGGCATTCTTATACCATCTACGCGCCATTGCTGGCTGGCATGACCAGTGTTATGTATGAAGGGTTGCCGCATCGTCCAAATCCCGGTATTTGGTGGCGCATTGTTGAGGCCAATAAAGTCAATATTCTGTTTACGGCACCCACAGGGGTGCGTATGCTCAAAAAACAAGATGAGACGTGGATGACGCGCTATGATGTCTCAAGCGTCAAATCGTTCTTTTTAGCAGGTGAACCTCTCGATGAGTCTACAGCCAATTGGCTCACCAAGCATTTGGGCGTTCCTATTTTAGACCATTATTGGCAAACGGAATCTGGCTGGCCTATTTTGAGCAATACACCCAAGTTCGATGACAAGCCGCACAAACAAGGCTCACCGGGTTATCCGATGTACGGTTATGACGCGCATGTGGTCAACGAAGAGACGGGCGAGCAGTGTGCAGCAGGCGAAAAAGGTCTACTAGCTATCAAAGCGCCTTTGCCGCCCGGTTGCCTAACGACCGTTTGGCGTAATGATGAGCGCTTTATCAGTAGCTATTTTGGTCTGTTTGATGGTCAAGAGTATTCAACTTCAGATTATGCCGTTACTGATGAGGATGGCTACTTTTATATCTTGGGGCGCACTGATGATGTGATCAATGTGGCAGGGCACAGAATAGGGACGCAAGAGATTGAGGAAGCCATTAGTAGTCATCCGGAGATGGCAGAGTGTGCCGTTGTCGGTATCCAAGATGAGCTAAAAGGCGAGCTGCCTATTGCTTTTTGTGTATTGAGAGATCACGAACAAGTGGCGACTACGGAAAATCGCTTTCGCATTGAGCAGCAAGTAATAGGCGCGGTTATCAAATCATTGGGCGGTATTGCAAGACCTGCTGCCATTTATTTTCCGCAAGCCTTGCCGAAGACGCGTTCGGGTAAAATTCTACGCCGAGCCATTCGGGCGTTGGCCGAGAACAAGCCCACAGGTGATATGTCAACGCTTGACAATCCAGCAGCGATCGATGCGATCAAACAATCTATGAAAGACTATTAATCTTGGGTCTGTCCTGACTAAGATAGTGTCGCAAATATGCTTATAAGAAATAAAAAGCTCATGAAAAATCATGGGCTTTTTGCTTATTGGTTGCTCTATAGTCAGTCCTAAATAAAAAAGATACGAATATGAACATGCGATACTGGCAACCATTTTCCTCGATTGCTGTACCGTTGCTGACAGAGGCGGCGCAAAATGTACGCCAGTATTACTGTATCTCTTTTATAGTGAATCGACTATATCATTTGCCAGATTAACAACAACTGATATAAAAGTTCAATAAAGCGCTTGACCCTAAAATTGATTTATTGTTATATTCAATAACGATACATAATAAATCATTTTAAAAAGTTGTTTTAAAGTTATTTCAAACATAGCTGGATTGATTAAAACTGACCTTTTTCAATTCTCGCCATGATTATAAAGGCGACTATTAACGGTCATCATGTAAAAAAGATAAGGATATCTTATGCACCACGTTCAGCAACTCATCAATGGTCAATTTACTCAGTCCAATACTGATGAATGGATTGACCTCACTGACCCTGCCACTCAAGAAGTCATTGCCAAAGTCCCGCAAACCACGGACGACGAAATCAATCAAGCCATTGCAGCGGCACAGACAGCGTTTGAAACATGGCGCAAAACACCCATTACCACACGCGCTCGGATATTTTTGACCTATCAAGCGCTCATTCGTAAGCATATGAATGAGTTGGCAGAGATTCTGACCGCTGAGCAAGGCAAAACCATCGCCGATGCGCGCGGTGATGTGTTTCGTGGTTTAGAAGTGGTTGAGCATGCAGCCGGTATTGCCAACTTACAAATTGGTGATTTTGTCGAAAACGTTGCCTCTTGCGTCGACACTTACAGTATTTGGCAGCCGCTTGGTGTTTGTGCGGGTATCACACCATTTAACTTTCCTGCCATGATTCCGTTGTGGATGTTTCCGATGGCAATTGCCACGGGTAATACTTTTATTCTAAAACCTTCTGAGCAAGATCCGATGGTAACCATGCGTTTGGTGGAACTCGCAGTGGAAGCGGGCGTACCTGAAGGAGTGTTAAATGTGGTTCATGGGGGTAAAGCAACAGTCGATGCCATCTGTGATCATCCAGACATCAAGGCCGTTTCTTTTGTTGGCTCGACCAGCGTTGGCAAACATGTTTATGAGCGCGCGAGCAAATCAGGTAAACGTGCCCAATGTATGATGGGTGCCAAAAATCATGGAGTCATTTTACCTGACGCCAACAAGGAGCAAACGCTCAATCAGTTGGCAGGCGCCGCCTTTGGTGCTGCTGGTCAACGCTGTATGGCATTGTCCGTGGTAGTGCTAGTAGGCGCCGCTGGAGAATGGATTGATGATATTAAAGCCAAAGCAGAGGCATTGGTGGTGTCAGCTGGCAAAAATGACAAGGATTTAGGCCCATTGATTTCTACTGCGGCCAAAGCGCGGGTCGAGCACTTGATTGGTACAGGCGTAGAGGAAGGGGCAAGCTTGATACTCGATGGGCGCGGCATCACGGTTGAAGGATTTGAAAAGGGCAACTTTGTGGGGCCTACTATTTTTGATAACGTCACAAGCGACATGCAAATTTATCAACAAGAAATATTCGGTCCCGTACTGTGCATTATGCGCGCTGAGAGCTTAGATGAAGCGATTGCACTGCTTAATGCCAATCCACACGGCAATGGTACCGCGATATTTACCCAGTCAGGCGCAGCGGCGCACAAGTTCCAACAAGACATTCAGGTTGGTCAAATTGGTATTAATTTACCCATTCCTGTGCCGTTACCGATGTTCTCATTTTCAGGTTCGCGCGCTAGCAAACTTGGTGATCTTGGGCCTTATGGCAAGCAAGCCGTGCAGTTTTATACACAAACGAAAACCGTCACTGCGCGTTGGTTCGATGATGAGGCAAGTCGCGGCGTCAATACCACTATTTCAATCTAATCGTTAATCCACTATATTAAATGGCTTTCACGATTGAATAATGACTGCTCTGGTCTTATTCGCCCTATTTGCTAGGCATGTACAAGGATGACACCATGGATTTTTCATTGACTGATGACCAGATTGCCTTTCGCCAAACGGCGAGACAGTTTGCACAAAAAGAGCTGAGACCAAACGCTGCCGAGTGGGATCGCAATTCCTACTTTCCAGTGGATGTAATAAAGAAGTCCGGCGAGCTTGGTTTTTTGGGATTGTATACCAACCCAGAGTATGACGGTTTGGGATTACCGCGCCTCGACTCTGCCATGGTGTTTGAAGAGTTGGCATGGGGCGACACGTCGGTAGCTGCTTATATTAGCATTCATAATATGGCAAGTTGGATGATTGGCGAGTATGGTAGTGACGGGTTATGTAAAAAGTATCTGCCTCAAATGGTGAGCGGTGAGTGGCTTGGCAGTTACTGTTTGACTGAGCCAAACGCGGGATCTGATGCCGCCTCATTACGCACCAAAGCGGACAAGCAAGGCGATTATTATATCCTGAATGGAGAGAAAACCTTTATATCAGGGGCAGGCTCGACCGATGTGTTGGTTGTCATGGCACGAACGGGTGGCGCAGGGCCAAAAGGGATATCTGCATTTGTCGTTGATGCTGATAGTGCGGGTATCGAATATGGTAAAAATGAGCATAAGATGGGCTGGAAGGCGCAGCCAACGCGGACCATTAGTTTTAAAGATGTCAAAGTACCTGTAGAAAACCTCATAGGCGAGGAAGGTCAAGGTTTTCGTATTGCGATGAAGGGATTGGATGGTGGACGGATCAATATCGGTATATGCGCGGTGGGTACGGCGCAGTCAGCGTTAGAGACGGCGACCAATTATGTACAAGAACGCAGTCAATTTGGCAGTCCAATTGCCAGCTTACAATCGGTGCAATTTAAGCTGGCGGACATGCTGACTCAAACCATTGCGGCGCGCCAAATGCTGTATTTAGCCGCAAGTAAAGTTGATAACAATGATGGGCAAGCGTCTACCTACTGCGCAATGGCAAAACGCTTATCAACCGATCTTTGCTTCGATGTGGCCAATGAAGCTCTGCAACTGCATGGCGGCTACGGCTACTTAAACGAATATCCACTTGAGCGTCATGTGCGAGATTTACGTGTGCACCAGATTTTAGAAGGCACCAATGAGATCATGCGAGTAATTGTCTCACGTCAATTGCTACAAGATGAAGCGCTGATTAAATTGCGCTAGTGTTTGCTCCTTTTATCGCCAATTCAACATAAAAGTTGGCACTACGGTGATATGCTCCACTGAGATGAATTTTCCTCGCTGGCGGTTCGCAGACGGGACAGGTGATTTGTAAAATTCATCCCAGTAGAACCGTACTCTTTATAATAAATAAAACCATGTCAAAACAAGGATGTTTTATGACGGATTATACCAACCTTAAACTATCAATCGATGGTCATACAGCCACTGTCACTTTGAACAATCCACCTGCGCATACATGGACGATGGAGAGTTTGCCAGCGCTTAAGCAACTGGTTGATGATCTGAATGCAAAAAAGGATGTTTATGCCTTAATCATTCATGGTGATGGCGAGAAGTTCTTTTCAGCGGGCGCAGATCTCAATAATTTTGCAGAAGGTAATAAGGGTCAGGCAATCAGTATGGCCATTGCTTTTGGTGAGGCTTTTGCAGCCTTGTCTGCGTATCGCGGTGTTAGTATCGCGGTTATCAACGGTTATGCCATGGGCGGCGGGCTTGAGTGTGCGCTGGCATGTGATATTCGGATTGCAGAAGAACATGCGCAGATGGCATTACCAGAGACAGGGGTTGGGTTGCTTCCTTGTGCGGGTGGCACACAAAATCTGCCTTGGCTCGTTGGCGAAGGCTGGGCAAAGCGTATGATACTATGCGGCGAGCGTATCGATGCCGAGACAGCATTACGTATTGGTTTGGTTGAAGAAATGACCGCCAAAGGTGAAGGTCTGGTAGCGGCACAAGCGTTGGCACAAAAAGTTGCTAAGCAATCGCCAGTTGCAGTGAGCGCTTCTAAAACCCTTATTCAAGCAGCCAGAAACACACCACCTGCGCAGAACCTGATCCATGAGCGTGAGGCCTTTGTTAAATTATTTGATACCCAAGATCAACGTGAAGGCGTGCAAGCATTCTTAGAGAAGCGTAAACCCACTTGGCAAAACAAATAAGCAAAATAAATAAGCAGAATAAAAAATAAGTAAGCAGAATAAACAGTATCAGGCTCAACCAGCATACGTTTTTTAACTTTGTAAGTTATTTTTAGGATAAAAGTAGATATGACAGAGATAAACAGGAAGGATGAGGCGAATAAGAAAACAGCGGTCGAACAACAAGCGCCCGTATTATTCGACACTGAACCCACAGAATGCGGTCATCTGATCGGAATCATGACATTAAACATGCCAAGCTCCTTAAATGCTTTAAGTGTTGAGATGTGCCAATTATTATCTGAGCAATTAGAGCAGTGGCAACAGGATGACCAAGTAGTTGCCCTAATATTGAAAGGGGCAGGCGATAAGGCGTTTTGTGCCGGTGGCGATATCCGCAGATTATATGACAGCATGTCTAACAGTGCGCCATTGCCGAATCCTTATGCAACAGAGTTTTTCAGTCATGAATATCGTTTATATCGACAAATGCATTTTTATTCCAAACCATTAATATTATGGGGCGATGGCATCATTATGGGCGGCGGCATGGGATTGATGGCAGGTTGTAGTCATCGTCTGGTTACCGAGCGTACGCGTTTTGCGATGCCTGAAGTGACCATTGGTTTGTTTCCTGATGCTTCAGGTAGCTGGTTTTTACAACGTATGCCCGCCAAAACAGGTTTGTTTTTGGGCCTGACTGGTGCGATGTGCAGTGGTAGTGATGCACTATTGACCAATTTGGCAGAATATGCGGTGGCCAGTAGTGATTATGACGCCATTATTCAGCGCTTAAAACAGAGCAATTGGCAACCAGCAGTCGGCGCGGGTCACATCGATAAATATGACAATAATAGTGCGCACAGTATTGCTAGTCGTGCGCTTGCTGCACAACCCGCCATAGATTTGCCGGATAGTAAGCTGGCTGCCTATTGGCGTCCCATTCAACAGCTAATGAACAAGGGTGGTTTGGCTGAGATTGATGCATTGTTACGAAGCGATGAGGCGCTCGCACAGCTGGATGCAGATTTTGCGGAAGATAGCTGGACACAGCGCGCGGTGGCAACGTACCGTCATGGCTGCCCAGTGACGGTAGCGTTGACGTATGCGCTTTATCAGAAAGTGACTGATTTGTCGCTTGAGCAAGTACTGTATTTAGAGACCAATGTGGCCGTACACTGTGCCGCCAATCCGGATTTCAAAGAAGGAGTAAGGGCGCTACTAATTGATAAAGACCGTAGTCCGCAGTGGTCACGCTCACTAGCCGATTGTTTGAATGCAGAAGGACACGCTTATATTCAGCAGCATTTTGACAACCCTTATCCCAAAGGTGATCATCCTTTAGAGGGTTGGTTGAGTGATAAAGCGCTAGGCAATCAGATAGTAAGTTAATACGTGGGCTTACTAGTCTTAGAGAATTATCCGATTTAAGCCACGTACAAAAACTGGAAGACTATATATCATATATAGCACGGTCTACATAAACAATCATCAAGGAGTGATGAGATGAGTACACAAGATAATAGTCAAACAAACCAAAGCACTAGTAAGCCAAATACAACCTTACCAAACATTGCCTTTATCGGACTGGGTAATATGGGCGCACCGATGGCGGAGAATTTATTGAAGGCAGGATATTCTCTGTCTGTCTATGACTTATCTGAAGCCGCAACCAAGCGCCTGCAGCAATCAGGAGCCAGCGTTGCTGATAGTCCTAAAGATGCCATACGCCACGCACAAGTTGTTATTAGTATGCTGCCGGCTGGCAAACATGTTCATTCTGTTTACTTGGGCGAAAACGGGGAGGATGGCTTGCTCTCAGAGTTACCTAAAGGCACGCTGGTCATCGATAGCAGTACGATAGCCGCCGCCGATGCTGTTACAGTGGCAAACGCGGCAAGTAAGCTTGGCTTAGAATTCTTAGATGCACCAGTCTCCGGCGGGACGGGTGGCGCAATCGCTGGGAGTTTAACCTTTATCGTTGGTGGCAGTAATAATGCCTTTGCCAAAGCTGAGCCGATACTCGCTGTCATGGGCAAAAACATTTTTCATGCTGGTGACCACGGTGCAGGACAAGTTGCAAAAATCTGCAACAATATGCTGCTGGGCATTCTCATGACAGGAACGGCAGAAGCGATCAATTTGGGTGTAAAAAACGGTTTAGACCCCAAAGTATTATCGGATATTATGCTACAAAGCTCAGGGCGCAATTGGACTCTAGAGGTCTACAATCCTTATCCGCAAGTCATGGAAAATGTGCCGTCTAGTAATGGCTACCAAGGCGGATTTATGAGTAAATTGATGCAAAAAGACTTGCACCTTGCGCTACAAACCGCTCAGGATACGCATGTCGAAACACCAATGGGTGCTAAAGCGACAGAGCTTTATGACGACCATGCCATAGAAAACGGCGATAAGGACTTTTCTAGCATCATGGGTCGTCACGATCATTCGGTACTGTCTTAGTATTCGTCTAGTCAGTTACTTGAGAGCCATCTATTCGCTAGGACATTATCGCTTTATATTGAGATAAAAAGTGTGTGTGAGATAACGCACTTAAAATATAAAGCAAAATATAAAGAATAAGAAGGCAAAAACAACAAAAGGTCTGTACGGATACGCCGTGCAGACCTTTTGTTGTTTATACTGGTATTTTTAACTTTGTAAATCGTATACAAGGGCTTGGATATCTTGCGCAGCTTTTTGCAAACGTGGCACATGAATCAGTAGCTCTTCTAACGACACTCGTATGGTCGGCGCGTGAATATAGAGTGACGCCAAATAGCGCGATTTTTTGTCTAATATAGGCACAGCGACCGCTACCATCTCAGAAATAAATTCTTCATTGTCTATTCCAATACCAGTCTTAGCGATACGATCAAGTTCAACATTTAACGCATCGATATCAGTGATGGTGTTCTTAGTGAACTTGTCGAGTGGTAAGCCTTGTAGAATTTTATTGCGACTGATGACAGACAGTTGGCTCAAATACAACTTACCCGTTGCCGTACACCACATGGGGGATTTTGCACCGACTGGTAAGTAGATTTGTAGCGGCAAGGTCGTTTGTGCTCGGTTGGTATAAATCATATGCATATGATGAGGAACCCCAATACCGCAGGTTTCTTTAACCTCGTCCACCAGCTTTTGCAAAATCATTTGGCGCTCATTAAAGAATAGTCGTTGCTGCCAAAGCTCTACACTTAGGTTTCGTACCCGCTTACCAGGAACGATGCCACCACCCATATCGACCATCAAAAACCCTTCATCAACCAAGTTTTGAATCAGCCTATGGATGGTTGGCTTAGGAATATCTAGATTTTGCGATAGCTCAAGTGGCGAGAGCGGTTGAGACGCATAAGATACCGCTTCTATAATCTCTAGCACACGGGTAATCGACGAAACTTTAGGCATATAGATGGCTCAATAATGGTAAAAAGAATAAAACATAGAACACTGCGACGCTTTCGTAATCAAAACAAACCGTCATAAAGTTAATCTTTTACTTCGCATAGTTTATTACTTGATGATGTTATGTGTACATATGGCTAATACTATTATATATCAACAATTGCTATACGTACTTACGTCATTAAAATTTTGTATACAAGTAATAATGGATACGTTAACTCACAAACTACAACAAACTGTATTATTAAGATATACAACTATTACTGAGTTGATTCCTAAAGTAGGTCATTATAATGACATATTTTGTAATACCCTTACATGAACATTAAGGGCTCAGGATTCATGTTTCGCCTTTTAAGTTACTTTAAGAGTATTCTGTAACAGAAAGTCGAAGTTTTACAGATTGGTGTAGTAATTATTACAATACCTATGCAATCTTTACACAACGGCAAATAAAAAGCGCGTCTATAGGGGTGACTTTTTGAGCCAAAATTGTTTTAATCTGCTCAACAAAATGATTGATTTAAAAAAAGCTAAATAATCATTTTTTATGGGCGATTTATTCCACACTTTAGGAGAGTACTTATGAAATTTATTAAATTAACAGCTATTTCTGCTGCCGTTTTGGCATCAACTGCTGCTTTGGCTGCTGAACCTGTTGTTGTCGTTGATGGTAACGATGCAGTTGTATATGAAGCAGAGCCTGTGGCAATGGGCTACGAAGCACAACAACCTGATGCTTACGCTTATAACGCTGATGCAGGCATCGTAAGCAACACAGCGGGTGCTGTTGTTGGTGGTACTAAGACTTTCTTCCAAACCGCTATTAACCCAGCATCTGTTAGTGCTGAAGTTGGTACTCTAGGTTACGGCGCTAACGTTGCTTGGGCAATGAACGAAAAAACTGAATTGCAAGCTGGTTGGGCAGGTGGCGATTCAGCTGACCTATTCGGCGGTGACTTTGATGCAGACGACATAAACTATGATGTTGATGCAGATTTTAGCAACCCGTATGTAGGCGTTCAGTACCGTCCTGCTGCTAACTGGTTCACAATGGGCGCTGGTGTTATCATTCCTGATAACGATATCGATGTACGTGCTAACGCCAATGATAGCAACTACAGAATTGATGATGTTGATTATGATGCAGATGAAGTTGGTACTCTAGAAGGTAACTTGGAGCACCGTAATAAATTAGCGCCTTATGCTACTATTGGTTTCCGTCCTAACATCACTAATAACTGGGGTGTATTTGGCGAACTAGGTGCAGCATATATGGGTAAAACGGATGCTACCGTACGTGCTGTTAACGGTACTGATACTGATACTGGTGCTAGTGCAGCCGCTGCTGCTGAACAAGAGCTAGAAGATAAAGATTACCTAGAGTGGTTCCCAATCGTTAAAATTGGTGCTACTTACCGTTTCTAATCTAACGACAGTTTAAATACTGTTATTAGATAAAGAACCAAAGTGTGAAAAACGACCCTTTTTAGGGTCGTTTTTTTTGGCTGAAATAAAGTAATTGTCTTCTTTTACGGTGCATAACGTAGTGATTATCTAAAAAACAACCACAGTTTGTTGGTCAGACAAAACGGTTATACGATAGTGCGACTTGGGATCAGAGATGATAGTTGGAGAAAGTGGCGCTTCTATGCTGCTAACTAAATCGGCAATAAGATAAGCGTAATCAATACCCAAGCCTTGCGCCAACGTATATTGATGGATTTTGATAAAACTCTCTTTTATCTGCCACAGTAATGTGGCAATCAGATCGCGTTGAGTGTTTGGTAGAGTACATATGGCTGCTAATTCATTATTTGAATAAAAACGCTTTGCTACCTTCCACACAACATTGTTACTTTCTATATCAATACCTGCAGGACGGTGGCCACTAATCACCACGGCTACCTCACTACTCATTAACTTATTAATTGTCTGAGCAGCATGTTTACTCACGCTATTCTTCTTATGGGCGCTTGTATGACTAAAACATACATAGTATCCACTATTGATAAGGCGATAGGGGAATGCTGACTCATTTAACGTATCAATGATTGTTAATTGATTAAGTAATTGTTTAAGCAACGATCGAACACCTTGGCGTTGCAATTGACGTTGTCTATGAGCGATTTGACGTATTGATAGAGGCAAAGGCGAGCAGTAGTGTTGCCAAATAAGTGAATTAAGCGCTAGAGGTAGCTCATTAGAATTTAACAACGCTGACGCTGTTCTATTTAAAACCTTGGAATGTGGGAATGATAATTCATTTACTTGCGCGCTGGCGCACCATGTCGTGGGACTTAGCTGAGTATAGCGAATATGAGTTAGGTTTAAGATTGGCATTATTGATGACATCGATGACGATTCATTATTTTAGCTGAGTAAAACGTAAAAAGCCCAGCAATAAAGTATCGTTGGGCTTTTATAAATCAGATAAGGCTTGGCGAGCTATTGCTGGTATGCTTTGTCTTAGTAAGACAATTCAGCGCGGCGATTTTGTGCATACGCTTCTTCAGTATTACCATTAGCAGCTGGACGCTCTTCACCGTAGCTAATCACACGGACGTTATTTACAGCGACGCCTTGAGCAGCAAGGTAGTTACGTGCTGCTTGAGCACGGCGCTCGCCCAATGCGACGTTATATTCGCGGCTACCACGCTCATCGGTGTGACCAGCGATCACAACCCCAGCATTTGGGTTTGAGCTGAGTAAGCTTGCATGTTGGTTAAGAACATTGGCCGCTTGAGCAGTGATTTCGCTGCTGTCAAACGCAAAATAGACAACCGCTTGCAGATTTTCTGCACCAGAGATGACTGTGCTTGCATTGTCAACAACAACCGCACCCGTATAACCTGCTTGGCCGCCTGGAATTCCTAATGGAGCGACGACAACTTCAGAGGTAGAACGCTTAGTAGCACAACCTGTGGTTAGGGCAACAGCACTTGATAATACAGCGAGAACGGCGATCTTAGAAAAACTAGTCGACATAATGAGCTCCTAAAATTTTAATTAAATTTGTTTTTTTTGAACTGCTTACGATAAAACTTAGGCAATTGCTATCTATAATATACTAAATGTTACTTTATGTAAGTAGTATTACTGTAAATAATGCTAGAACTTACAAATAGATATGGCCTATATCACCAGCGATTTTTATCCCAGTTTTCAGGGTTCGCCCAATAATCCGCATTGAGCCAATTGGGTAGTTTTTTATAGTCGTACAAATTAAACTGCCATAGTTTGGCTGGTGTTGCTGATGAATAAGATGAATCTGCTTGTTCAACTTGAATGTTGTTATTAATGTCTAGAGACTGCTCATTTAATATATCAAACGGGGTAAAACCATAAGCATTTAGATCGATACTGTTATCAAGTGCAATCAGTAGATGAGCTGCATAAAGGTCACGGTAGCGCATAATTAACGGGATATAATGCTGGAGGAGCTCAGAGGACAATGTCGGTAGCCAAAAGCAGGCCAGTGCGTAACGCTTAGTTGTCTGCTGTTGATTCAGTTCCAATACCGTAGATATCTGCGATTTTTGCGCGTCGTCTGTTGCTGTACGATTGTCTTGATTATTCATGTGGCTTTTTAGCGCTGATGTTAATGCCGAATGGGTATTTTTATCCTGTACTGCCCATAGTAGCTCCTTACTATGCTGCGACTGATTAGGTGCTGCGGTGTTATTTTGTATGGCGAGCGACGGCATAAGCGCATCAACATACTCGATCAGTAGGGGGAGCGTAATATCTGAGTGGGTGGCAGAGTGCTTTGTCATATAAAAGACCGTTTATTAAAGGTGAATCGTCAGTATGACCATTAAATCATTTTAATCGCCATTATCCAATGAACAGCGTATGCTAATTATTTTGTTGCTTTTCAAAATAGTGAGAGAGTGACGTTAAATTAAAGGCTTATCAAAAACCACAGGGTTGTTAACATTTGGCTATTTTAAAGCAAACCCTTGAAATTTGAGGTTTTAGGTCAATCTAACCATCAGTTTAGTGAGAGTAAACCATTGCAAATTCGTGCTACTATTTGCTTCTTTACTACTATTTGGTTCATTAAAGGGATGATGTCTCGGTATGGTTGGCGAACACCATATCATCATCCATCTAATTGTCTTATGACCCGTCTATCTCTTATAAATAATAATAGGAATTCATATGTCTATTGCTGAAACCGATACACAAATTATCAATCCAGATATGCCTGATGTACCGCCGCATGCGCCTAGTAAAATTAACTTAAAAGACTATAAAAAGCCAAGCTTCGATGTAGAAACCGTCGATTTAGACATCAAATTGTTTGAAGAGCACGCGCAGGTAGACAGTACGTTAACGATGGTGCGTCAAACCACAGGCGATCTGGTACTGTTTGGCGAAGACTTAGAACTGCTAACAATTACAATGAATGGCAAACCATTGATGCCCAAAGATTATCAGCAGGCGTCAGGTACGTTGACGGTCTTTGACGCGCCTGACGAGGTCAAGCTTGCGATTCAAGTGCGCATCTGTCCGCAGACCAATACAGCGCTTGAAGGGTTTTATAAAGCTGGAAGTGGAACTGATACGATGTTTGTCACTCAGTGTGAGCCAGAAGGCTTTCGTAAGATTACTTTTTATCCCGACCGTCCAGATGTGTTGGCTATTTTTACCACCCGTCTTGAGGCAGATAAGCGCTATGCGACGCTACTGGCCAATGGTAACTTGGTCGAAGCAGGGGATGTGACTGATGAGCCAAACCGTCATTATGCTATTTGGCATGATCCAACCAATAAACCAAGCTATCTGTTCGCCTGTGTGGTTGCTGATTTAGACGTGCTAACAGATGCTTATACCACGAGCGAAGGTCGAGAAGTCACGCTTGAGCTGTATGCCAAATCTGCTGATATTGATAAATGCGATGTTGGTATGCAAGCGCTAAAAGATGCCATGAAGTGGGATGAGGTCAACTATGGCCGCGCTTATGATTTGGATCGTTACATGATCGTTGCGGTCAGTCAGTTCAATATGGGCGCGATGGAAAACAAAGGGCTGAATATTTTTAATACCGCTTGCGTATTATCCAGTCCTGAAACCACAACCGATGCGCGTAGCTTTAGTGTTAAAGCCATTATTGCTCACGAATATTTCCATAACTGGACGGGCAATCGCATTACTTGCCGTGATTGGTTCCAGTTGTGTTTGAAGGAAGGCTTTACGGTGTATCGCGATCAGTCGTTTTCCGCAGATCAGCAGTCAAGCGCCGTACAGCGTATCGATGATGTCGCCACCTTGCGTGCGCATCAGTTTAGTGAAGATGCCGGGCCACTGGCGCATCCTGTACGTCCTGAGAGCTTTGTTGAGATTAATAATTTTTATACGACGACTGTTTATGAAAAAGGTGCAGAAATCGTACGCATGATTGCCAATACGCTTGGGCCTGATGATTTCCGCAAAGGAACAGATGAGTACTTCCGTCGTTATGATGGGCAAGCGGTCACGGTTGAGGACTTTTTATCGGCGCTTAGTATCACGGATGAGAAGATAGAGGATTTCATTGATTGGTATCGTCAGCCAGGTACGCCTGTGGTCTCAGGTCACCAAACTTATGATAGTGAGACAAAAACGCTTACCATTACCTTAAGTCAGAAAACCCGTCACGTGAGCGGTTTTGATGCACCAAAACCTTTACCAATTCCTGTAGCGACAGCATTGTTTGATAAAGACACAGGTAGCATTATCGCTGAGCGTATGTTGCTGCTGGATCAGGCAACGCAAACCTTTGTTTTTGAAGCGGTGGTGAGCGAGCCTGTGGTGTCGTTGCTGCGTGATTTTAGTGCGCCTGTACAGTTGAATTATGACTATCAGGACAAAGATTTGGCATTTTTGCTAACGCACGAAACCAATGGTTTTAATCGCTGGCAAGTAACGCAAATGCTGGTTAATCGTATTTTGCTGCAAGGTCAAGGCACAAAGAGCAGCCCTGACATATACTTGCAAGCGCTGGCGCAAACATTACCTGTGTTAGCCGCTGAAGATGCGATGTTGGCGGCGCGTTTGCTCGATATCCCGTCAGCGCAAGAATTGGCCTCTGCCATTCACAAAGACTATGATCCAGAATTGATCAAAGCGCAGCGTGAAGGTCTGTATCAACAAGTGGCAGAGATATTAAAAGATCAATGGACGACGCTTTATAAACAACTACCGATGCAGTCATATGAGGATAGTGCAGACGCTCGAGGCATACGTGCTTTACGCAATGTGGTACTCGACTTGGCCTTGACAGCCAAGGTGGAAGGGGCAATAGAGTGGGCACAGCAGCAGTATGACAAAGCCAGCTGTATGACTGAACGCTTTGGCGCGTTAAAAGCCATGGTCAACCACCAAGTTACAAACGCTGATGAGTATCTGGCCGATTTTTATAAACGCTTTCAAGCAAATGATTTGGTCATCGATTTATGGTTCAGTGTGCAAGCCTCTGCTGAGAGCGTGAATGCTGATCAGATACAAACATTGCTTGAGCATAAAGATTTCGATTGGAATACACCCAATCGCGTACGCTCAGTAGTGGGGGCATTTAGCGCGCAACCAACCGTATTGTGGACACAAGAAGGTCTCGATATTTATACCAGCGTGATTAAAAAGTTGGATGATAGCAATCCTGTACTGGCCTCACGCTTGCTGCAAGCATTAGCGCGTTGGAACACATTGGTTGAGCCACGACGTCAAATGGCTCATGACAGCTTGTTAGATTTACAGAAAAACGCCACTTCTAAGCACGTGCTTGAGAGTTTAAACAGTGTGTTAAATGCTGCAAATGGTTAACTTATAGTTATTCCCAAGGTGTAATCGGTTGAGTCAAATTTATTAATAACTACGTACGGCTGATATAAATTTTCTTTGCTTGCTGCTAAACAGAGGCTACAAAAAATTCATCCCAGCCGTACCGTATCAGTTTTAAAGTGTATCAACTGACGTCACTGCCTTTGTTAAGTACCAACAGTCAGTATAAAAAAGCCCGCCCGACAATCATATGTCAGGCGGGCTTTTTTATATATTAGTTATAGATATTACTTTATATAGCCAAGAGCAATTAATTAACGGTTAGGTAAAACGTCTTTTACCATGTCACGTAAACGATGCAGGGCCGTCACAGTGCTGTCCCAATCTAAACAGCCATCGGTGATAGATTTGCCATATTCGAGTGCATCCAAATCAGCGGTCAACTCTTGACGACCGCCTTTTAGGTGACTCTCGATCATCATACCAATAATGGATTTGTTGCCATTTTGGATTTGTTCTGCAACATTATTAATGACCATTGGCTGTAGGTAAGGGTCTTTGCCTGAGTTGGCATGGCTTGAGTCAATCATAATCTTGCTATTGGTTTTGCCTTTGGCTAGCTCATTTTCAGCTTGAGCAACCGCCGTTTCATCATAATTGGGTTTGCCGTTACCACCGCGAAGTACCACGTGGGCATACGGATTGCCTTTAGATTTGATGATAGAGACTTTGCCATCTGATGACAGACCTAGGAAGCTATGACCCGCTTTTACTGCTTGCATGGCGTTGACCGCAACCGTCATGCCGCCATCAGTACCGTTTTTGAAACCAACAGGACAAGACAAACCAGAACTCATTTCGCGGTGCGTTTGGCTCTCAGTGGTACGCGCGCCAATGGCTGACCAGCTAATCAAATCTTGCATGTATTGCGGCGTATTAGGGTCTAGTGCTTCAGTCGCACACGGCAAGCCTTTTTCATTTAAATCAAGCAATAGCTTACGCGCGGTACGCAGACCTTTTTCGATATCGAAGCTGTCGTTCATATCTGGGTCATTAATCATGCCTTTCCAACCAACCGTCGTACGCGGTTTTTCAAAATAAACGCGCATCACTACAAATACACTGTCTTCGATCTCTTTTGCCAATACGGCCAAGCGATCAGCATATTCATGAGCGGCTTTAATATCGTGGATAGAGCAGGGGCCAATGACCACAAACAGACGCTTATCTTTACCATCCAAGATGTCTTGAATAGTGTTGCGACCTTTTAGTACGGTGTCGTGCGCTTTTTCTGATAAAGGCAGCTCGGTTTTTAGTTCAGCGGGAGTGATCAAAGGAATGAACTTTTCAATATTCACGTCGTCAATATCTGCATTATGGGTAATTGATGTTGTCATGGTTATATATCATCTAGCTGATTTATAGGAATATTCATTATGCGGACAAAACGCTTGGTTGACAAGGGCAGTCGCGCAGTTAATTGACTGCTAACTGGAATGTGGAAACCAAAACTTAGTTATACCTGAGGGTTATTTAATCTTTAAAATAACAAATCGTCTGCAGTCATTATTCCAAAATTTTTACATATAGTTGATTCTAAATAAAACAGACACGTTATTTTATGGCGCGGAGCTAATGTAAATTTTTCTGGCTTGCTGTGCCTACACAGGCAAGGGCTACAAAAAATCCATATACGTCCCGCTGTATCGTTTTTATACCGAACTCACTATATTATGATGATATGTCAGCGTTTATTGGTAGATCATTTATCAAAGCACCGATGCGCGAGTTTCGCTATTTGTCCCATCGTCACGTATGATAGCCGCATAAAGGCTTTAATCTAAGCGCAATAAATGATGATGAGGCATATTTGGCTGAGCATCTTATCACTGATTGCGTGCATTATATTTTATAATGTCTATTTTGTATTACTTGTTATTTTGAATATTGAGAGCTTGTCATGAAAGATTCTGCTACGCCTGATAAAGATACCGACTTAACGGACCAGACAGCGACAAAGTATTTGCCTGACTCGCAAGCCAAGCCACAAGTCGAGACACAATTTGAGGCAAAGGCAGCGCCTCTTGTGATCGGTATCGTCGCAGGAGAAGTGTCGGGAGACAGTTTGGGTGCAGATTTTATGCAACAACTGAACAACCTGCGCGATGATATCGTTTGGGTAGGTGTGGGTGGTCCCAAGATGCAAGCGCAAGGGCTACAAAGCATTTTTCCGTTAGAGCGTTTGGCCGTGATGGGGCTGGTAGAGGTTATGTCTCAATTGCCTGATTTGCTCAAAGCGCGCCGTGAGCTATTAACGGCGTTCAAGGCGGCTGCTATTGATTGGTTTATTGGTATTGATGCGCCCGATTTTAATCTAAGAGTGTCTAAAAAGCTAAAGCCTCAAGGTATATTTTGCGTGCAATATGTCAGCCCCTCTATCTGGGCGTGGCGTGAGTCGCGGATTCATAACATCAAAGCGGCAACCGATCTGGTGTTGTGTTTATTCCCTTTTGAGTTGCCAGTCTATGAACGTCACAACCATCCAGCAATCTGTGTCGGTCATCCGCTACTTCGAACATTAGATCAAACGCTCATAGAGACGCCGATTAATCAGCGCCGTAGTGAGCTGGTCTGGCACAATGATGGCTTGCAGCAGTTTTTTATTGAGCGCTTCGACGATGTTAGCCAGCTTATTTGTGTCATGCCTGGGTCGAGACGCGGCGAAATTACCGCCATTTTACCCTTGATGCTAGATGGTATTCAAAAGCTCATACTATTGGATCCAAAGCTTTGTTTTATTATTCCGACCGTCGATCAAAATCATCAATATATTGTGCAAGAGGTTATTGATCAACGCTCAGAGCAGCTACGCTCTGCTATCGTTGTGGTCTATGATGACAGCCAGCCGACCTTTAGTCAGCAAGCGATGGCTGCATCAGATGTCGTTATGTTGGCGTCTGGTACGGCAACGCTTGAGGCCATGCTGCTTGAGCGACCAATGGTCGTGGTTTATCAACTAAATCAGATGACATATCAGATTGCCAAGCGGTTAGTCAAAGTACCCTATGTCGCCTTGCCCAATATTTTGGCAGGGACAGCGATTGTCCCTGAGCTTATCCAAGAGCAGGCGAGTGGGGATAACATTTGCCGTACGGTCATGCGTCTACTGCAACCTCGTGCTTATGCTGAGCAATTACGAGATCTTTTAGCGACTAAGCAAGCATTAGAGCAGCAGAGTAATCATGACCCTGCCAATAGCGTGATTGAACAGTGGTTTATGCAAAAGTTTATTCAAAGTCGCCATAAACCTTAAGTTATTATCGTTTCTCATTTATTTTAATTTAACAACCAAAAGATATCGTCATACCATGAGTAACCAGCACTTTGTAGAACACACTATTGCACCAATCGATACCTACGTTGAGCAAGTTGATATTCAAGGCCAATATATTCAGCTGGCCGCGCCTGTTCATTTATCTGGTCAATTAGATGCCACTGGGCTACTTGAGCAATCTTCAAGGAAGCCACAAACAGAATTAGAGCCGTCGATACTTCAGATTGGCGTTGATGAAGCGGGGCGTGGGCCACTATTAGGCAGTGTCACGGTTGCGGCTGCAATATTGCCCCAACATTGGTCAGGACTGATTGAGCATCAGCCGCTCAGTGGTACGCCATTATCCATACTGACAGACTCCAAACAACTGAGTGAAAAAAAGCGCGACCTTCTTTATCCTTTAGTGCAGCAATACGCGCTTGGTTATATTGTGGCTGACATACCAGCCGCCGTCATCGATCAAATCAATATATTGCAAGCGACGATGCTTGGCATGCGTTTATGTACAGAAGTACTGTTAGAGGCAGTGATTAGACATTTTGCGGCTGAAACAATCGTAATAGATGATACGGTAGCTCATCCGCGAATTCAGGTGTTATTCGATGGCAACCGTTGTCCTGAGCTGAACCATACAATGCTGGATAAAGTAGGGATCAAAAAAACAGCTATTGATTGCCAAGCTTGGGTCAAGGGAGATGCGCGTCATACCAGTATTGCCGCCGCCAGTGTATTGGCCAAGGTCAGCCGTGATAAAACCATGTATCTACTTGATACCGAGCATCCAGAATATGGTATCGCCAAGCATAAGGGTTATCCGACACGCGCTCATACGGAAGCTATCGAAATGCATGGTGTGCTGCCGACGCACAGACGTAGTTTTGCGCCCGTCAGAAAGGTAGTTGAGAATAAATTGAAGGGATAAGCATTAAAATGTTGTTACGAATTCCTATAAATAGCCTAAGCAAAGCGATATTGCTATTTAAAGTTCATTGTTAATAAGTGAATGTTTTTTATAGATAATTAGAGTATTTTTATGGAATATATTATACTTAATAATGGAATATCACATCATCGACTATTTTCTATATAGTAGGCGTGACGCTATATTACCCTTCATATATGTACGACTACTCTATAGGAAAAAAGTGATGCTTACTCTATCACAAAAAAACCTGGCTGCCATCCTTTGCTCAACCGTTCTATTAACCGCATGCGGTGGCGGCAGTGACTCTAATAGCGATGCTGATACTTCTGCGCCAAAACCGTTGCCACCCGTTATCGAGCCAAACGAGCAACCGAGTGATAACACGGGCGATCAGCCTGATAATTTAGTAGGCGCTAACGATACACAGGCCGCATTAATCGCCAATAATGCATTTAGTCTGGCAAGAACCAGTTGCGGCCTTGGTGGGCTTTCTGTCGATACAGCGCTAGATGATATTGCCATTCAACATGCCAATTATATTAGGCATGTTTTTGCCAAGAGCTCACCAACTGCATTTAATCCGCATTACGAAAATAAGATTGAAGACATCGCGGATGTTACCAGCACCAATAATCCCTTTTTTGGTGGGTTAGATTTTTCAGACCGCTTGCTAAATGCAAACTATACTAACGGGCGCTTTGGCGCGACTGAGAACATTGCACAGTCGACCTATTTTAATTCAGCGGGCAACCTGTTTAGCTCTGATGTGATGGCAAACTCAATGGCCAAGTCGTTGCTGTCTGCGCCTTACCATCTACGCTCATTGATGTTACCCAGCTCAAGCGTGACAGGTACAGGTATGGTTAGCTATACCCCTTATAACAAAGATGCTGCCACTAACAAAGGTTACATATTGGTCAATCATGCGGCAGGAACACAATCGAGCGCCAATAAAACAGTAGAAGGGGTATTTACTTATCCCTGTGAAGGCGTGACCGATACTATCACGGCGTTGTATAACGAGACGCCAGACCCAGTTAAACACACCGGTCGTGATTTGCGAGTGGATCCTATTGGTCAACCTATCTATGTCAACGTACCATCGGCTCAAACTATCAATATCAGTAATATCAAATTCCACGATATTCAACGTAATACCGATGTTCCGGTTGAATTGCTAGATTATCGTCAAGATCCATATGAAAAGACAGTGAATGCTTTGCCAGCAAATGAAGCGTTTATTTTGCCCATTACTGATAATTTAGAAAGCTGTACCATCAGTAGTAGAAGCGGTCAAAACTGCGGCTTGTATGGCAATAGCGACTATCGGGTTAGCTTTGATGTCCTAGTAGATAACAATGCAATAGAGCGTAAGAGCTTTACCTTTAAGACGGGTGCCGTCAATTATTAATAAACGGCACGTTTGAGAGCGGCTTATATTTTAGCCGATATCAGAATGACGAGTTAGGTTGCTGTAAAAAGGCTTCTTCTTTTTCTGTCGACTCGCGATCTAACACATCATTGCGATGTGGATAACGCTCAAATTGCGCGATAATGTCTTTGTGACGATGTTCGAAATCTAAGGTTTCAGCATCGTTTAGTTGTTTAAATAAAGGCAGATAACGTTCGTGAATCATCAACGATTCTGAATGCATAAATGGCATGATGATGAACTTACGCCATGCTGATGGCAGGGTGTCAAAATACGGCTGCTGTATGGCTTCTTGTGCTAAGACGATGGCCATATTGTCTTGCGCAAAAGCACAGGCTCGCCCGCGACATAGATTACGTGAAAACTGGTCTAATACAATGATTTCTGCCAAACGCCCAGCCAAAGACGTGACCGAGCTATTGCTGTCTTTCGCAGTCTCTGATAGCCGCCAAGTCACACACTCTCCTTTTTTTGCCGCTTGCCAAATTTTGCCAAACTTGTCTTCTATTTGCTGATCAAAATCATCGTTTTTTACAAACCAATATTGCTCATTATTTTTATCAAACCAAAAATCCAAGACCGCACGGGCATGAGGATCTAGGTGCTCTAGATTTATATTTTGGGTATCGAGTTGCGATAAATTGGCTTGGCTACGAGCGGTGGAATAATCGGTTGATAATGACATAAGATATTCTAATTATGATAAATTTAGTCTACTATAGCGCAAATATTTATATCTGTCATGATGCCCGTAGCGCTATTAGGTAACCTATTATGAATCCAAAAAACCCTGTAAAAACCACCAACGCTTCACTACCGCCCACACCTTATTATTTGCTTGATGAAGCCGCAATCGTTGCAAATATGCAGATTATTGCTCGGCTATGTGAACTATCAGGTGCCAAAGCTTTGCTTGCTTTAAAATGCTTTGCAACATGGGGTGTGTTCGATGTGATGCAGCCATATTTGCATGGTACCACCTCGTCATCGCTGAATGAAGTACGTTTGGGTTATGAGACTTTTGGTAACAATACTGGTAATAATGCTGGTAATAACAGCGAAGAAAATCGCGAGAATAAAAAAGAGACGCACGCGTATAGTGTGGCCTATAGCGCTGATGAAATCCCTGAAGTGCTGAGCTATGCTGATAAGATTATTTTTAATTCCATCTCACAGCTCAATGCCTTCAAAGATCAAGCGGCGGCAAAGAGCATTCCAGTTGGGTTGAGACTGAACCCTAAAACCAGTAATTCGTCGTTTATTATTGCTGATCCAGCGCGTCCTTTTAGCCGTCTTGGTGAGCACGATAAAGACAAAATTGCGGCAGTGCTTGCCGATATTACAGGCGTCATGATTCATAACAACTGCGAAAATGACAGCTTCGAAGCTTTTAGTGCGAGCTTGGCTGACATCGAGGCGCGATTTGGTGACGTGTTGCAGCAGCTTGAGTGGGTGAGTCTGGGCGGTGGTATTCACTTTATCGCACCTGACTATCCCCTAGAAAAATTGGCTGCAAGACTAAAAGCGTTTAGTGACACTTATGGCGTGCAAGTGTATCTTGAGCCAGGTGAGGCGAGCATTCATGATGCTGGCTCGTTGGTCACGACTGTGCTTGATACCATGCACAATGAAAAAAACCTTGCTGTCGTTGACGCCTCGATCGAAGCACATATGCTTGATTTGCTCATTTACCGCGAATCAGCACCGATTGCTGCGATTAATGACAAGTCTATTGATATCGCGCCTGTTATGTCTGCTAGCAATGACTCATCTGTGAAAGAGAGAGCGACTACCAAAACAAAGGGTCGAGCAGAGGAGCAAGCAGAAAATACCATTATCTATGGTCGCTCCTGTCTGGCTGGAGATATCTTTGGCGAGTATGAACTAGCAGACAATCTGCAAGTGGGAGATAGAGTGACCTTTGGTAATGCGGCAGGCTACACCATGGTGAAAAAGAATTGGTTTAATGGCGTCAACATGCCAGCGATTGTCATTCGTCGTCTAGACGGCAGTATTGAGGTACAACGCGAGTTTGACTATCAAGACTATAAAGCCAGTTTGTCTTAGTTTTAGTCCTAGAATCTTTGAGATAAAAAACTATTGGTTATCTTATCAATTAATTATTGCCGAAAGGCAGTTAAAAATTGCTATAATCGCCACGGGCAAAATAAGCCATATTTTGCCCGACGGGTGCGTGGGTTTTCCTCGGTCTTCCTTTTTAATTCACGCATATCATTCACTCGTTTCTGTTTTGCATAGCCACCATTGATGGTATCGACAGGGACACAAAGGAGGATTGTTCATTGAACACAAACCAACAAGACAAACCTAACAAAAAAAATGTACTCATCATCGGAGCAGGCGGCGTGGCCCAAGTGGTTGCGCATAAATGTGCGATGCATAATGATGTGCTGGGCGAGATTCATATCGCCTCGCGTACTTTAGATAAATGTAATGCTATCGCCCAAAGCGTGGTAGAAAAAGACAGTTTTAAAGCGCCTGCGGTATTGCATACGCATCAAGTCGATGCCATGGATACCCAAGCCTTAATCACACTGATTCAAGAAACAGGTGTACAGATCATCATTAATGTCGGCTCGGCCTTTATTAATATGACAGTACTGGAAGCCTGCATTGAGACGGGTGTCGCCTATATCGATACCGCTATTCATGAAGACCCACGCAAGATTTGCGAGACACCGCCATGGTATAACAACTATGAATGGCAACGTCGCGACCGCTGTGCCGCCAATAATGTTACCGCCATCTTGGGCGCGGGATTTGATCCCGGAATGGTCAATGCCTATGCGCGTCTCGGCTATGACATGATGGACAAAGGATCGGTCACTGATATTGATATTATCGATATCAACGCAGGCAGCCATGGCAAGTATTTTGCCACCAACTTCGATCCTGAGATCAACTTCCGTGAATTTACGGGTACGGTTTACTCATGGCAAGACAGCAAGTGGCAGTCTAATAAGATGTTTGAAGTAAAGCGTACTGATGATTTGCCAGTTGTTGGTGTACAAAACAGCTATTTGAGCGGTCATGATGAAGTGCATTCATTGTCTGCTAACTTGGATGTGCCGAACATCCGCTTTTGGATGGGTTTTGGTGAGCACTATATTAACGTCTTTACGGTTCTGCAAAATCTAGGTCTGTTGTCTGAGCAGCCTGTGATGACCGCCGAAGGTCAAGAAGTGGTGCCATTAAAGGTGGTAAAAGCAGTACTACCAGACCCAAGCTCGCTTGCACCGAACTATACGGGTCAAACGTGTATTGGTGACAAGGTTAAGGGCAAGATCAACGGCGTCGAGACCGAAGTATTTATCTATAATGTTTCAGATCACAAAGACGCTTATAATGAAGTGGGTAGTCAAGGTATCTCTTATACCGCAGGCGTGCCACCTGTCGCAGCTGCCATGCTGGTTGCAACGGGCGAGTGGGATGCAGGCAAAATGGTCAATGTCGAAGAGCTCGATGCCAAGCCATTTATCAATCTGTTGAATACGATTGGTTTACCGACTCGAATCAAGGATAGTGAAGGCGACAGAGCATTATCGTTTGCTATCTAACAGGCAATAGAGATTAAATAAGAGCGACTTATTAGTGCATTCAGTCTTAATATTTTGATTGCTGATCGATAAAGGACTGAACTCTGTATCACACAGGGTTCAGTCCTTTTTTTGAGTCTTACTATCTAGTAATATAATAGCCTTATTGTCTTGCTTTAGATTATAGCTTGGAGAAAAAGTTATGCGTGGGTACGACCAACGCTGCTGCTAATACGGCTTTGATGATGCCACCAATAATGAATGGATACAAACCAAATTGTAAAACCGTGCCTTCAGGTACAAAAAATGATAAATGGATCAGACCAAAGACAAAAGTAGCCGCCGTCGCAATCAACGCAACTACTGTGCTCATAAAATAACTTTTCAATATGCCTTTGTCACTGAAGTAACCCAAGATAGCTACGGTGGCAATGAACCCATACAAATAACCACCACTAGGGCCAAAGAATGCGGCCAGCCCTGCAGAGCCTGTGGCAAAAACAGGAAGACCAATCGCGCCTTGGAATAAATACAAAAGTACGGCTGAGATACCGGCCTTTCTACCTAACGACAGACCAACCACTGTAACCGCAAGGGTTTGCCCTGTGATAGGAACTG
This sequence comes from Psychrobacter halotolerans, assembly GCF_039680845.1. NCBI lineage: Bacteria > Pseudomonadati > Pseudomonadota > Gammaproteobacteria > Moraxellales > Moraxellaceae > Psychrobacter > Psychrobacter halotolerans. The sequence continues at coordinate 139,452 of NZ_JBDKWD010000003.1, forward strand.
GAAACATGGGTACTGAAATCTGTGCAAATAAAGCAATCATCAAAGAGCCGAAGATGACTTTAATAAAAAAAGCGGCCTGTTCGTGAGTGATAAACCACTGTTTTGTTGACGTTAATACGGTTGCCATAAGTGTTCCTTACTTATTGATTTATAGTGTACGACTGTATACTAGGATTTAAAGTATACTATTGCTCACCCGGTTTCAACTTTTATTTTCATGCTAATAGGAATATCAATTCTATGACAAATACAATCACCGTTTGGGTGTATGACGATGAAGGCACAAGCGAGTTGAGCGTAAAGTCTGCATTGGCCACTGCCCAAACGAAACTGTCGGGGGCCTATACTATAGAGGTATGTAGCATCTCTAGCAAAGACATTCTTAGCAATATATTTGATGATAATATACTTGATGGCAATACAAAAAATAGAGGTGTCTTAATTATTCCGGGCGGCGCCGATTTGCCTTACTGTCAAAAATTAAACGGGCTTGGTAATGACATTATTCGCAGGTTTGTCAGTCGCGGTAATATCTATATTGGGATTTGTGCAGGTGGTTATTATGGTGCTCGCGACATTGAATTCTCAGGTGAAGGCTACGAGATTCACGGCGATCGCGAGTTGGCTTTTTTCCCAGGAACAGCAATTGGTAGCATACAATCATTAACCAATGAGCAGTTGTATGATGAGAAAGTTGGTTCTAAGGCTATCACAACATTAAACTACGCAGACGGACAACAGGACGATGTCTACTATCATGGCGGTGCATATTTTTTGGCTGATAAAGATGCTGTCTTTAATACATTAGCCACCTACTACAATGGCAAAAATGCCGTGGTTAGCGGTCATGTTGGCAAAGGGCAGTATCTGCTATCGGGTGTGCATTTCGAGCTGTGCCCGATCATTTATGAGAAATATGCAGTCGCACAAGCAAAGGCGTCTGATCTGGAAAAAGAAACACAGTTATTAGCAGCCATTCGTCATGAGCACTATGGCGTGCTTATTTACAAACAAATTGAGCGTATGATGGATGAGACGTTTGATATTTAGATGTGGTTAGATTTCACTATAGTTAGCAAATTTGATTCAATATCTGATTCAATAAAAAAGCCCATCTATGATAGACAGGCTTTTCTGGATTGAGACGAAATACCATACTCTAAAAAGTATTTAACCTATTGTGGTTTAGGCCACGCTTTCTACTATGCTTGATTGGGATTGTACTTACGCAATGCTTCAATTCGATCATCAAGCGTGGGATGTGAGCGGAAAAAGTTGGCGATACTAAAGCCAGTAGATTGTCCGGTTGAGATAGTAAAAGCTTTCATGTTCTCAGGCATTTGATCGGGACGTTGCTCAGCAGGACGCAAAGCATTCAATGCACTGATCATTTTTTCGCGGCTGGCAAGCTTAGCGCCCATTTCATCGGCACGAAATTCGCGCAAGCGTGAGAACCACATCACGATGGCCGACGCCAAGAAACCGAGCAGAATATCCATCGCGATACTGGTCACAAAGTAACCGATTCCCGGCGCGTCGCTTTCATTTTTAAAGACGGTACGATCAACGAAGTTACCAATAATACGGGCAAAGAACATGACAAAGGCGTTCACGACCCCTTGAATAAGCGCCAACGTGACCATGTCGCCGTTTGCTACGTGACCAATCTCATGCGCCAATACAGCTTCCACTTCATCGGCTGTCATGTTTTGTAGTAAGCCAGAAGACACGGCAACCAGCGCTTTGTTTTTATTCCAGCCAGTGGCAAAGGCATTTGGCTGTGAGTTATTAAAAATGCCTACTTCCGGCATGTCAATGTTTACGGCTCGCGCTTGTTTGGCAACGGTGTCCATCAGCCATTGTTCACTAGCATTTTTTGGGGTATCGATGACAACTGTTCCCGTTGATCGTTTGGCCATCCACTTTGAAATAAATAACGATACCATTGAGCCAATCATGCCGTATAGCCCGCACATGATGGCAAGGCTAGTGTAGTTGAGCCCGCCTGCGCTGTGGACGCCGCCAATCCCAAAGACTCTGGACAAAATACCAAAGACGATACTAAATACCACAATCACTGCTAAGTTGGTTAATAAAAATAATCCAATACGCATCATTACGCTAATTTCCTAATGAGAAATTTAAGTGCAACCTTAAGACAAACTTTCTTGATAGGTTGTTATGTATAACTTTATTTTATGTAAATGGCGTTATTTTGATAAATAACAATACTACTATCGGTTTAGATTAAGCTGTATTCTCAAAAAATACACAGACCAGCAAACGTTTATTAAAGATGCTAAAGTACTGCCGATAGTGAACGATATCACCATATAAATTATTAGAACGAGAACTGGCTATGCAACTAGAAATAAACGTCATCGATGCCTTTACCGATACGGTGTTTAAAGGTAACGCGGCTGCGGTCATTATAACGGATGATTGGTTGACTGAGGATTTAATGCAATCGATTGCCTTTGAGAACAATTTGTCTGAGACAGCATTTATCGTGGCTGATGATGAAGGGCTTTATCACATACGCTGGTTTTCACCTTTTACTGAGATTGCATTTTGTGGGCATGCGACCTTGGCCTCCGCTTTTGTTTTATTTAAAAAGAATCCTACAGTAGAGACTATTCAGTTTTCAGCCAAAGCCGTTGGCGTTTTAACGATAACGCAAACTGATACAGGCAAGATTCAAATGGATTTTCCCAATAGAATGCCTGAAAGAATTGATAATATCCCTGAGGCATTATCAGCGGGTCTCTCTATCGCACCTACGGCGGTGTATTGCAATGAACAGGCTTATTTCGTCGTTTATAACTCAGAATCTGATGTGCTAACTGTCGATCGTGATAATGAGAAATTGAAGGAGCTAGCGCCTCGGGACGTGGTTGTCACTTGCCAGCCTGAGTCGAAAGATTATAATCAATATGATTTTATATCCCGATACTTCTGGCCAGCGAACGGCGGTGACGAAGATCCAGTAACTGGCTCTGTGCATACGGGACTTGCGCCTTTTTGGGCACAGCGTTTGGGTAAAAATGAATTGTGTGCTTATCAAGCATCAAGCCGAGGCGGCGTGCTGGATTGTGTTGTTGTAGGGAACAGAGTGCTGATTTCTGGTAATGCCGTACAATATATGACAGGTTTTATCACGGTTGAAGGATAACAGGTTTTGACAGAATTAAAGACAGTAGGACTCTTTGCCCTGACTGCCCTTGCAGAGATTGTGGGATGTTATTTACCTTACCTATGGCTACGAGAAGGTAAGTCCATTTGGTTGCTGGTTCCGGCAGTGTGCAGTTTAGCCGCCTTTGTTTGGTTGCTGACTTTGCATCCTACTGCGGTCGGACGTGTTTATGCCGCTTATGGCGGGGTGTATGTCGTTATGGCAATTTTATGGCTATGGACGGTTGATGGTATCAGACCTACCACATGGGATATATTGGGTTCTGCGGTTGCGCTATGTGGCATGGCAATTATTATGTTTGCGCCGCGCAGTGCTTAATGCAAAAAACGCTTGGCGTAAAAGTTATTTAACTTAAAAAAGCCAATCAAACCATGGGGTTCAATTGGCTTTTTGAGACATACGATATTAGTGTTTGCCTAAGATACTACCATTGTCATCTTTCTTCGCTTGTTTGGCCGCTTTTTTCTCTTTTGCCGTTAATAGCGGTTTCTTTTTAACATTCTTCTTACTGTCTTGACCTTTACTCATCGCTTTTTCCTCTTGGAGTCGGGTAGGTTGCCTTATAAGTAAAATCCATTAGATTTGAAGACACACGCTACCCGTGACGTAGACACTGCGTACTTCATTGAGTATAAGCTTAAGAGTGAGTAATAGATAGCGTGCGCACAATTCACCTACGATGCCACTTTATTGATTCCGCTTTAGGCCACTGAGCTTCAATCCGATTGTTCTTACACACGCCATGTTGAGATGGGTCATACCGATCTTATTATATTGTCGATTCGTTCAATTAATAGGAGTATTCATAAGTGCTTACTTACGGATACATAGCGATTTGCTATAATGAGCCACAAGCCGATAAATAGAAGCGGCAACTTTTTATTTAGCACGACGATACTTACTGTTTTGGTTGATTATTATGCGTATCCGTAAACTTTTTAAATTTGAAAACGCTCACATTGTTCGTAACTGTAGCTCTGAGCGCTGCAAACATTCCATCCACGGCCACAGCTATCAGATTGAATTGATTCTTGAAGCAAAACGCTTAGACCATGGGCAAATGGTTTATGATTTTGGCTTATTAAAGTCCTCGATTAAAGACATTATTGACAGTTTCGATCATGCTATTTGTTTTTGGAGTAAAGACGATCCTGAATATATCGCCGCTTGCAAAAAGTTCAGTGCGCGTTGGATCAGTTTGCCAGTCTCACCCTCGGCTGAGCAGTTCTCCCGAGTGATTTTCTTTTGGGCGCAAGAGATCCTGCAACAAACCCAAATGCAAAATGGCGAGACGGATGTCAGCGTTTATTCGGTCATTGCCCACGAAACCGCCACGGGTTATGCGCAGTGCTTTGCTGACGATGTCGCCAATGATCAAATGGGCAAGCTGGTTCTAGAAGAGTTTGAATTTAGTGACCAAGTTCGCGCTGAATGGCATGACGCTGATCTGTATGCCAAATTGATTCGCGGTGAGAGTTTTGTCAATCCATCTGTCACGATGCAGGTTCAGACCGATGCATAGTGATCAAACTGAAACGAACACAAACGATCAGTATGTGCAAACCTTGACGCTACACTCTGAAGCCGACACACAAGCATTGGCCAAGCAGTTGGCGTCTTTGTCATTGACAGGCAGTGTTTGGCTGGCAGGAGATTTGGGGGCAGGCAAAACCACATTGACCCGCTATTGGTTACAGGCATTAGGGCATAAGGGAGCAGTCAAGAGTCCGACTTATACCTTGGTTGAGCCTTATCGTATTGAGCAAGAGAATGGGATAATCAAACCTGTCTATCATGCGGATTTATATCGCTTACAAGATCCGGAGGAGCTGTCATTTATCGGATTCGATGAATATCTAGATGAGCCAGAGGCGCTGGTAATTATTGAATGGGCCAGTCGAGCTGACAGTTACCTACCGCCGCCAACTTTGTTTATTGATATGACGCAAAGTAATGACCATGAAGGTAAAGAAGATCGTCTGGTTGAGCTACGATTGTCGAAGGCAGGTCAAGCACAAGGGTTCGATCTATCAGCTCTCACTATCTAACTTTCCCTGCACATAATTCATTACTCAAAAAATACATGACGTCTATCAATGTCCAATAACCACGCCGATACTCGTATTAAGAAACTGTCGCCGCTGCTCATCAATCAATTAGCAGCGGGAGAGGTAGTCACGCGTCCTGCAGCTGTGGTCAAAGAGCTGCTTGAGAATGCCATTGATGCCCATGCCACGGATATTGAGGTACATATTACCCAAGGTGGTATGGGATTGATCGAGGTGGTGGACAACGGGGTTGGTATTCATCCTGAGGATATGGTAATGGCCATTACCCGTCATGCGACCAGTAAAGTGGCTGACGTGGCCAATCTGCACGGTATCATGACGCTAGGCTTTCGGGGAGAAGCATTAGCCGCCACGGCTGCAGTTTCTCGTTTAACATTGGTTAGCAGTCACGATCATAGTGGCGTCGGTCGTCAATTACAGGTCGCGGGGGTATTGGCTGATGAATCAAAACTGCTACCAGTGGTGCGTAGCCGTGGTACGACGATTACGGTAAAGGATCTATACTTCAACGTGCCTGCTCGCCGGGGCAATTTAAAATCGATTGCCACTGAGTTCGGTCATATCGAAACCATCATTCGTGAAGTAGCTTTGGCACGAGCAGACATCACTATCAGTCTTTTTCATGACAAGAAAAAAAGGCTGTCACTATCTGCCAGTGCTACCGATAGCAATGGGCACAATCATTTGCCTTTATCACGGCTTGAGCAAGCAATGGCCAGCTCTTTGACGGATAATGCGATTGAGGTGGCTGTAGATCTATCAAACCTTATACAGCAGTCAACGATATACAATGACGGCAAAGACGCCGGTAGTCAGGCAAATATCAGTGGTTGGTTGTGGCCTATAGATGAGCAAAGAGAAGCCGTGCCAAAGCTCATTTATGTGAATGGTCGGTTGGTAAAAGAGGCGTTAATTAGCAATCAGCTACGTCAATTGGCTCAAAATGCACAGCTTGTAGGCGTTGGTTATGCACTCTATTTTAACTTGCCAACTGAGTGGCTTAATATCAATGTACACCCATCCAAGCAGCGTATCAAAATCAGTCCGCTTAATAATATTATGGCACACTTAAGCCATGCGCTACGCCCGAAACTGGAAGCGTTCAATACGAAAAACGCTACCAAACATGTGAAAAAAGCGCCAGATAAAGGCTCTTTGAATACTGATTCTTTAGATATAGGCTCTTTAGATAGCATTGCTTTAGCTGGTATTCTTTCAAATAGTGATGCTGCTATAAGCCAGTCACTTAATAAACCACGATCTAAGATGGATGTGGTCAATCATTTTGTCCAAAGTGGGCAAGTGCAATCGCCTAGACAGTCGTATCAGGGGCAGGGAGCAGTAAATAAACCCTCCTCTATAAGTGCCAAACCCTATATCGACAATCCTTTAAACCAAAAAACTAACGGGAAAGATCCCACCTCAACTGAGACCGCAGCAGTTTTGAGCGACGCGCTGCTTGAAGCAAAAGGTTTGCCGTACTGTCTAGAAGTCATTACCAGTTTGAGCGACATTGCGCCCGCATCTGCTCTTAGTTCATGTAGTCATGATAAATCCCTACCTTGGTTGCTTTTTCAACACCAACGCCAATACTTACTGATTGCTGTAGACGACTGGCAGTCAAAGATCGACTCGTTATTTGAGTCCAGTGTATTTGCGAATGCAGTTTCTCAAAAAGACAAAACGTCAGTTTATACCAGTGACGTCAATCGACAACTGGCTATTTTAAGCGCACAAATGACAACGCAGGATTTGATTGTATTTACGACAGACGTTGACGCACTGCTACGCAAAAATGCGATTAAGGTCATAGACCGTAAGCAGCTGTTAACATGGTTACTTTCATCTGCGCTTGAGCCGCCATTGCACTAAGCCCTAGCTATATTCTCGTTGTTTATCATACTTATCATTATTAAAGGCAATTCTATGAGACAGTCGTCTGATGGTTTATCTCATAATCTCACAGAAAACAGTGTGGTGTGTTTGATGGCACCAACCGCCAGTGGCAAAACCGCTTTGGCTTATGACTTGTACGATACAGGCCGTTATGAGCTGATCTCGGTAGATTCAGCGCTGATATATCAAGATATGAATGTCGGGACGGCAAAGCCAACGACGGCTGAGCTTGCACGCTATCCCCATCATTTAGTGGATATTGTTGATCCGATGCAAAGTTATAGTGTCGCGGAATTCGTAAGCGATGTTGCCCGTCTGATTGATGAGTGTCATCAAAAAGGAAAAATACCACTGCTTGTGGGCGGCACCATGATGTATTACATGGCATTACTCGACGGATTGTCCCCTGTACCAGATAGTGATGATAGCGTTCGCGCACGCGTAGAGCGGTGGCGACAGGACGAGGGTATCGGTGCGCTGCATGATTACCTTAGCAAAGTGGATTCAATCAGCCATCAACGCCTGAACGCGACAGATAGCCAGCGCATCACCCGTGCTGTAGAGGTCTACTTACAAACCAACATTCCAATCAGTGAGTGGCAACGTCAGCCCAAACAAGCATTGGCTCATAATCCACATCAAGTGTGGCATGCGTTATCAGTCATGCCTGATCGTCCATGGTTACATAAGCGTATTGAGCAGCGCTTAGACATTATGTGGACTGACGGTTTATTAAATGAAGTTATTGGTTTGCTTGAGACGTATCCGCTAACACCTAACTTGCCGTCTATGCGCTGCGTTGGTTATCGACAAGTATTAGAGTATTTGGTAAAAACCAAGCACCCAGTATTTGAACAACCGCATTTGGATAAAGACTCATTTTACGAAGCTTTTGCAGACAATGAAGATACCATTCATAAGAAAGATAAACTACAGGGCACACTTCAAGACCCATCTGAACTAGACATACAAAATGAGGCCAGCGAGGCCTTTGCTTGTCAGCAAATGCAAAATAAGGCATTATATGCTACAAGACAGCTTGCGAAGCGTCAGTACACTTGGTTGCGAAAAATAACTCAGTTGCCTACGGTATCGACAGAGTCGCCTTTAATGTCTAGCACAATTAAAAATAATGACTCTTATCATAATGATATACGCATAAAAACTTTTACGACGATGGCGCAGGCAAGACACTATCTTTTATAACAATGCTTACCTGAACAGCAATTATGAAACCAGTATGTTTTATGAGTAATGTCTTATAGTAAGAATTGTTATCAATACATAATAAAGTAGTGACAATTAGTTTCAAAGTAGGCTTTATATAACTGGTATACTTTAGACTATCATAGTAACATGCGCAATTTTAGCAAAATCAATTGTTTATTATTACTGATTAATATTTTTTGAGAAGAATTACTGACGAAACAAGTCGTTAATTAATGACTTTAATAGTTGATGGCAGTAGTTTGAAATCAATCAAGTGTAATCAGTGTTTATTTAGATACGTTTTAAAAACAAGACTTAGTACTGTATCTACCTATAGCCATTATAATCACATTCACACTTAGAATAATTGGCACTTAAAATATAACTATATAATATTTAGGAGAGATTTCATGTCAAAAGGACAAACTTTACAAGATCCGTTTTTGAACTCGCTGCGTAAAGATCGCATTCCTGTTTCTATTTTTTTGGTCAATGGTATCAAGCTGCAAGGTCAGATTGAATCATTTGATCAGTATGTGGTACTGCTTAAAAATACTGTCAGCCAAATGGTATACAAACATGCCATTTCAACCGTTGTACCAGCGCGCAATCCACGCAGTGCAACGACAGGAACGGGTAGCCAATCGCAAGGCATGGCGCCAACGGCTTACCAAGGCGGCGGTTTTGAGCGTGGGAGCAACCCTGCCAATGCTGGCGGCTTTGAAGAGCGCGGTTTTGCGGCCAATCGTAGTGGCTTTAATCGTGGCGGTTTTAGCCAAGGTCAAGAGCGTGGTTTTGAACGTGGCAGCTTTGGTCAAGGTCAAGAGCGTGGTTTTGAGCGTGGCGGTTTTGGTCAGGATCGTGGTTTTGAAACACCAGACAGCTCACGATTTGAAGACAAATCAAATGATGGATCTAACGACAGCAACGACTAAACACTGGTATGCATGATAGTGAAGGTGCATCGTTGAGACGTGACTTATTCGATCAAGACCTGCTTCTATAGTGGGTTTTTTTTGTCTAAATAAATATAGATATACCAGTTATTTACTATCAATAACTTAAGAAAAGCGGATTTGGTTTTTCGTTTATTGTTAATATGTGACATTATTAATATGTGACATAGTATAGTAAAATACGATACTGATTCATCATAAAATAGAGTGGATTCATGAGTAATACCCAAGTTGATTTAACTTACGAGCAATTTATTAGTACAGCGATTGATGCGATTAATACTGAGATATCGGCGTTGTCGTTATTGACCGAACAGATAGATGATAGGTTTGCACAGGCGTGTGATATTATTTTGGCGTGTAAAGGCCGAGTAGTCGTCACGGGTATGGGTAAATCTGGGTTGATTGGTCGCAAAATTGCAGCGACTTTTGCCTCGACGGGTACGCCTGCCTTTTTTATGCATCCTGGTGAAGCAGGTCATGGCGACTTGGGTATGTTGGTTAAGGGCGATGTGTTACTTGCCATCTCTAATTCTGGTGAATCAGATGAGATAAAAATGCTGTTACCAGTGGTAAAGCGTTTGGGTATTCCGCTGATTAGTATTAGCCGCGATAAGCGTGGTATGTTGCCCCATGCCGCTGATATTGTATTGACGCTTGGTAAATCTCAAGAAGCTTGTCCACTTAACCTTGCACCTACCTCAAGTACCACTGCTACGTTAGCGCTCGGAGATGCACTGGCGGTGGCCTTGGTGCATGCGCGCAATTTTACTTCAGAGGATTTTGCTTTATCGCACCCAGCAGGTGCATTGGGTCGTCAATTGTTAACGCGAGTTGAAGATTTGATGCATACCACTTCTGAGTATTTGCCGTTGATCCATAAAGATGCCCCGCTGCAAGAAGCGCTCTTTACCATGTCAGCAGGACGTTTGGGTATGACCGTCGTGATCGACGATAATGAGCAGGTCGTTGGCGTGTTTACCGATGGTGACTTACGCCGTGGTCTTGAAAAAGGCATCGATTTAAAAACGCCCATGAGTGAAGTAATGGTCAGTAATCCGCGCCATGTCAATAAAACCATGCGCGCCTCAGATGCGCTTAGTGTCATGAATGAAAGCGGTATCAGTCAGTTATTGATCATAGATGAAGACAATCGTTTAGAAGCCATTATTACGGTACATGACTTACTGCAAGCTGGTGTGAAATAAATAATCTCTAAAAACGACCTTTAATAAGAGATAACTAATAAGAGACAACGATGCAAGATTTAATCAAAAAAGCAGGACGAGTCAAGCTGTTGGTATTGGATGTTGATGGCATTTTATCGAATGGTCAAATTATTTATGACGCCAATGGTATCGAGACCAAAGCATTTTCAGTTCAAGACGGCATTGGTATCAAGTCTTTGGCGCGTTATGGTATTTTGACAGCCATTATTACAGGTCGTAGTAGCCCAATGGTTGATAAGCGCGCCGCAGAAATAGGTATCGATTATGTGGTACAGGGACGCGATGACAAATTGGTTGCTTTAAAAGAGCTGTTATCGACTCTCGATCCCGCGCTTAATATTACCGCAGCCGATTGTGCTTATATGGGCGATGATTTGCCAGATATTAAAGCGCTGCAAACAGTAGGATTTGCTGCAACCGTACCGAACGCTCATTCAGAAGTTATCAATCGCAGTGATATGGTAACCACCCGTGCAGGTGGCACTGGCGCTGTACGTGAAATATGTGATCTGATTTTGAAAGGTCATGGACACTATCAAGACTTTATCGCGCATTACACCCTTGATGAAACAAATACTCAGGATAATTTGTCGTGAATACTCGTGTTTTAATCGTTCTTGCATTGATTATTGCTGGTCTTGCAGGCTTGTTTTTTCGGCAGCAAGGGGAAGTAACACCGCCTGTCAGCATGGAAACCTCTGATGTTGATTATGAAGCATCAGACATAAAGGCTGTGCAAACTAACGAGGCAGGTAAAACGGAGTATGAACTGACGGCTGAATCGTTGACGCATAACCCAAAGACCAATCTTGACGAGATGTCAGGTATTACTATGAATTGGGAGCCATCAGCAGAGCAGCGCTATCGTATCGAGGCAGGCAGTGCTGCTATCAGTCAGCAGACAGGTGAACTTAACTTATCAGGTGGATTTACATTGATTAGTGAAGGCAATAAAGGCAATGCTGATATTGAACCCATCAAGGTGACTGGTAACACCCTCAAAGGCAACACCAAGTCAGGACAAGTTTACAGTGAAGAACCAGTAAAAATTGAACAAGGGATGAATCGGTTTGAAGCTTCAAGTATGACGGCGAATCTTGAAACAGGTGAGTACGAATTTGGTCAAGTTGCTGTCGCTTTTACGCCCTCTGAGCGTCAAGATAAAGCCCTGTTTTAAGCCCAACCCTTTCTATTGGCTACATACTAAAAACACATGAAAAAACCAGTCGCCAGCATGAAGTTTGCAAATCCTACTATTCCCTATAAAACGAGTGATTTTTATGAAATCTAAATTTTTGCCTGCTTTTTGCTCATTATCAATACGCGCAACTGTCATATCGCAGCGTTTGCGTCAATGGCAAGCGCTACCAGCGGTTATGTTGTTAGCATTACCGCTTTATAGCCATGCCTTACCATCAGATTCCAATCAAGAGATTAAGTTGTTAGCAGATAAAGCAACTTATAGCGAGCGAACAGGCGTCACCAGTTACTCAGGTAGTGTCATCATTACTCAAGGTACGTTTAAGATGACCGCGGATAATATCACGGTCAACCTATCGCAGCAGCGTAGTATCAATTCTGCTGTAGCAACCGGACGCCCAGCAACCATGCAACAGATTGTCACACAAGAAAAAGGCCTAGCAAAAGGGCAAGCCAACAAAATTGACTACAATGCGGTCACAGGCATTATTACGCTGACAGGCAATGCCAAGCTGGTTCAAAACGGCGCAAGCTTTGCTGGTAACGTCATTCGCTATAGCTTAAAAGCAGGCGATGTGGAAGCCACTGCTGGCGGCAATCAGCGCGTAGAACTGGTATTTCCGCCTAGCAGCAATAATAGCCAAAGTGGCATACGCTAAGCTAAATAGCCGTATCAATTTACCAATCAATATACAAACAAGTCTGACCACCCATATCAGTGCTTGTCTTTTGCAACAGTATGAGTAAGTTATGAGTGATAATAAAAACACAGCTTCTTTGGCAACCAATAATACAGCGCCTGTCGCCCGATTGACCATGCAAAATTTGGGCAAACGCTATGGCAAACGTTGGGTGGTGAAAGACGTCTCATTTTCTGTTGAACAAGGTCAAGTTGTTGGACTTTTGGGCCCAAACGGTGCTGGTAAAACCACCAGTTTTTATATGGTGGTTGGACTGGTTAATATGGATAAGGGGCGCGTGACCTTGGGTAAAATGGACTTGTCTAAGTATGCGATGCATGAGCGCGCGCGGGCAGGCATTGGTTATTTACCACAAGAGGCGTCTATTTTTCGCAAGTTAACGATTGAAGATAATATTCTAGCTATCTTGCAAACGCGTAAAGAGCTGAATGCTAGCCAGCAGAAGCAAGAGCTTGAAAAATTGATTGGCGAGTTCCATTTAGATCATGTAAGAAAATCACTAGGCATGAGTGTGTCAGGGGGCGAGCGTCGTCGTTGTGAGATTGCACGCGCCTTGGCAGCCGACCCGAAATTTATCTTATTAGATGAGCCTTTTGCTGGGGTTGACCCCATCTCCGTTGGTGATATTAAAGACGTTATTTTAACGCTAAAAAACCGAGGTATTGGTGTACTGATTACGGATCATAATGTCCGTGATACGTTGGCGATTTGTGAAAAGGCCTATATCGTATCAGAAGGTGCCATTATTGCCGAAGGCACCGCTTCTGAGGTCTTAGACAACGAACTGGTGAAATCGGTTTATTTGGGTAAGGATTTTCAAGTCTAACTCTGTGCTTTAAACATTTTCTGGCACTTATTTTACCAGCTGAATGCTGGTATTAAGGTTCTGATCTGAAGCCTTGAGCCAGCTGTCTTTGATTTTATTTTACTGAAACCTTTCCCATATCTAGTGCTATCTCTTCTATCAAACAAAGCGCGTTGACTTAACGACTGGCTTTTCTTAAAAAACATTCTTAAATAAACGCTCATCGAAGCGTCACAATACTCTATAAAAAATTCTACTCTATAAAGCATTCTATTTATTATGCTCGATTGATTATTTGGATAAGGCTGATACGTTATGGCAAAAAATAAAAGCAGTTACGTCTGTCAACATTGCGGTGCGCATTTTGGTAAATGGGCAGGGCAGTGTACTGACTGCGGCGAATGGAATAGCTTGGTTGAAGCCCCAAACGTTAGCATGCCGCATCACAATAAAAGCACGGCAAAGTCTAATACCAGTCGTGCCGCGCCTCGCAGTGCTAGTGCACCAGCGGGTAATTATGCCGGTACTCACAGTGCCGTCATGCCGCTTAATGCCGTTAGCGTCACTTTAGATACGCGCTTGCCGACGGGGATCAGTGAGTTTGATCGCGTCCTTGGCGGCGGCTTGGTGGCAGGGTCGGTTGTCTTAATCGGCGGTGACCCTGGTATTGGTAAATCGACCATTCTATTACAAACAGCAACCAACATGGCACGTGCAGATTCATTGGCAGGTAGTGCGCTTTATGTCACTGGTGAAGAGTCGCTTGCACAGGTTGCCATGCGCGCCAAACGGCTAGATTTACCTGCTGATAGGTTGCGAGTGCTCGCTGAAACCAATGTTGAGACCATTTGTGCGGCGCTGACGCAAGAGCAGCCAGCCATTGCTATTATTGACTCTATCCAGACTATTTATACTGACGCCATCAATTCAGCGCCAGGCGGGGTCAGTCAAATTCGTGAGTCGGCGGCGATTTTGACGCGCTACGCTAAGCAAACAGGCACAGCGCTATTTTTGGTGGGTCATGTCACCAAAGAAGGCACATTGGCAGGGCCGCGTGTTTTAGAGCATATGGTAGATACAGTCTTGTATTTTGAAGGTCAGTCCGACTCTCGCTTTCGCATGATCCGTGCGGTCAAAAACCGTTTTGGAGCGGTTAATGAGTTAGGTATTTTTGGTATGACCGATCTGGGGTTAAAAGAAGTTGCCAATCCATCGGCGATATTTTTAAGTCGTTATGATAAACCCGTGGCAGGTTCTGTGGTTATGGTTAGCCGCGAAGGTACAAGGCCGTTATTAGTCGAGGTACAAGCGCTGGTCGATGATTCACAAGGACAACCAAGACGCATGGCACTGGGATTAGATTTTCAGCGTTTATCTATGCTGCTGGCAGTCATGCATCGCCATGGCGGTATTCATACCAGTGGGCAAGATGTATACGTCAACGTGGTAGGCGGGGTTAAAGTTATAGAGACAGGCTCTGACTTGGCAGTGTTGTTGGCTTGTGCTTCTAGCATCAAAGAGAAAGCTTTGCCGTCTTCATTAGCGGTATTTGGTGAAGTTGGGTTGTCTGGTGAGATTCGTCCTGTACCGAATGGCCAAGAGCGTTTAAAAGAAGCGATGAAGCATGGGTTTAAACATGCCATTATCCCAAAAGCCAATGCGCCCGCTAAGGGCTCGCCTCAGTTCAAAGGTATTAACGTCATTGCGGTTGAACGTCTTGACGATGCTATTGAAAGCGCGTTCGAGCTATAAAGTCTGGATTTTTGCTATAATCAGCGAAAGTTTGAATTGCTAAATCGATAAATTATAGACTGCTGGTATAAACTTTCCTCGCTTGCTGTGCCTTCGCAGACAGAGGCTTCGAAAAATTCATCCCAGCAGTACCGTAGTTAATCTATTGTTCCTAGACTATATTGTGCATGCTCATTGGCGAGCATGACATAATACGTATGGCTTTTATGAATACTATAAATGTGACTCACAAAAAAGCGCCCAACGATTTATGATGTTGGGCGCTTTTTTGTGATTTAGATAGTGCTAGTAGGTTTGAGCTTAAGGACCTGAAACACGTTCAATAGAAACGTTACCAACACCTTTATTGGTAATGCCTAAACGTTTAGCAGCACCATAAGACAAGTCCATCACGCGGTTACCATGGAACGGTCCACGATCATTGACTTTGACTACGACACTCTTGCCGTTCGTCTTATTGGTCACTTTTACATAACAGTTTAGTGGTAATGAGCGATGCGCTGCCGTCAAACCATTCATGTCGAATGTCTCGCCACTCGCTGTTTTACGACCATGAAACTTGCGGCCATACCAAGATGCCAAACCAGTTTGCTTAAATTTGCTCACTGAGTTAGAAGCGACTGCTGTCAGACGTTCTAGGACATCTTCATCATTGCTTGCTTGGGCGGTATCACTGGCTAATAATGAGCTATTAAGTGCCAATGAAGTAGGTTGACGGGCTGATTTGACCAAACTTGATGCACCATCATGTTGACGGCTAAGCTCTCCAAGTACACGATCGATATGAGAGGCGTTGTCTTGCGAAATCATTGCAAGGGAGGTTTTTGCTTCTACAGCATTTGCATTAGTAGCCGCTGCAGCGCCAGCAAACAAGATCGCTGACATTGTAAGTAAACCAGATAAACGCTTATTCATGGATACCTCTATATAACTTATACATCAAAACCTAACTCTAATCATCTCATTTTAGATTGAGTGTAAAAGTGCTAGACCACTCTAACGCTTTCACAAGCTCTAAAGCCTTATCATCAATGACTTATAATTTATTGATGCAAAACAAAGGCTTTTATAGGTTTTAATATATGGTAATTTTTCATTTCATTATAATAAGTTCACGGTGATAGTACCGATGATACTTATAAAACGCTTAAACGACAGTTAGTAGATCAACAATCCCATCATCTGCAGACTGGGTAATGATTCTAATATAGATCGTATTTCAAAATTATTACATCTTTAAATTAATAACGGTTTTACGTAGTGCTTTGTTATCAAACCGTTAATTAAGTAGTGTATTTGAAATCTGTCAATCTACAGGTTGCTAACTATACGTACAAGCTATAACCAAACTATAATTAAATGCAAAGTTTTTTAGCAGCTATGTACGGGTTATGTATCAAACTACTACAAAACGAGGGTAACGCAATTATTTGTAAAAAACAAGGAATAAAAACAGTCAATACTTATTTGAAGTCACTTAATTGTAATAAGAGTTTTATGGAATTGACGCAATTATCAGCCATAAAGCAGTTATCGATAATGAGTGTTTTTAGCAGACAAAAGAAGCGAAGCGCTTATATGGCGACATGCGAGGCGCAATTCATAAGGTATCAATACCGAGTAGGAGTCACTACATTGCCACTCCTAAATGCATAATTCTTGCTAAAACAAAACCTTGCCCAGCATTTATATTATATTTGAGAGGTCTATATAAGGCTTTCTTGATGCATTTCAAGTTCTAAATGACACTGATATTCAGGCAAGATATTGATTTGATAAGCAATTTTTTTGAAAAAACTAACTGGCTTTATGAGTGTGAATGGACATCAACAGGCCAAATCCAGCCATCAAAGTAACGATAGCCGTCCCGCCATAACTAATAAAAGGCAATGGCACCCCAACCACAGGCAATAAACCGCTGACCATGCCAACGTTGACGAATACATAAACGAAAAAGGACATGGCAATCGCACCCGCCAACAATCTACTGTAGGCATCAGGGTGAGTAAAGGCAATGTACAAAGCGCGCATTAACAAACAAGAATAAATGAACATTAATAACATCACGCCCAATAGACCAAATTCTTCTGAGAAGGCGGCGATAATAAAGTCAGTATGACCCTCTGGCAGAAAGTGCAAATGTGATTGTGTGCCTTCTAAATAGCCCTTGCCAGTCAGGCCGCCTGCGCCAATAGCTGTCTTAGACTGAACGATGTTCCAGCCCGCGCCTTGCACATCGGCTTCAGGATTGAGAAAGGTTAAGACACGCGTACGCTGGTAGTCGTGTAACAAAAAATTCCAAGCAAAAGCGATAAAGGGCACTGCTAAAATCGCAGCGGCTGAAATCAAGCGCCAAGACAAACCGGCTAAAAACAACACAAAGATGCCACTGGCTGCCACCAATAATGAGGTGCCAAGATCCGGCTCTTTAGCAATTAATAAAACAGGGACAACGATTAATGCTAGGGTGATAGCGATGCTGGAGAGAGAAGGGGGTAGATCACGTTTAGATAAAAACCAAGCACACATCATTGGCATGCCAAGTTTCATAAATTCGGACGGCTGTACGCTACCAAAGCCCGGTAAGTTAATCCAGCGCTGCGCGCCCATACGCACCTCACCAATGGTGTCTACCAAAATCAGCAGTATTAAGCCAAGCACATAAAAAATAGGCGTAAAACTACGGTAAATACTGGGCGGTATCTGTGCCATGGTAAACATCACCGTAAAGGCTACACCATAACTGACCATTTGGCGTAAAACCATACCCACTTCTTGACCAGAAGCACTATATAAAATCGTCAGGCCAATGCAGCAAACCGTTAATAAAAGAAGCGTCAACCACGGATCTATATGTATACGTTGCCATAATGTCGGAGCGTGACCTTGACCGAAGTGGTGGCTTTGACGTGAAAAACGATATTGTAGGTTAGAAGACATAGGCAAAGTGTGGCTAACAGTTGACGGAGAAGGAAGGGCTTTTCTAAAGAATGCGGTTTTGAATATAACGTTATTGTGTCTATTCTAATGCAACCTAAACCATAAGGTAACACATGAGCACTAAAGTCACATGATTATAAAAATCATAAGGATAAGTGTTAATTAATAACATCTGACCTATAATTGAAGGCGATAGTTTAGCCTGATTATCGAAAATTTGATAGTATCGATAAAACCTTTTTAGCGGTAGCTTCTTGCAATGACAAACACAAAACAATCTGCCTATAGCCAAATGCAAAGACCAATGATTGCCTTGTTGGTGTGTGCCAGTAGTATCTCTGCTCATGCCGCGTTGTTGAGCGACAGCAGTGAGCGCCGTATTCAAGTACGGCATAGTGCTAATAACGACAGTAGTAACGCTTACATCCAGCCCTCTGCAAAGACCTCAAATCACCGTCCTGGCGTTACTATCTTAAGCGGTGCAAATGCAACAAGCGGCGATAGTATGCAAGGATTGATTGCTCAAAAACAGCGCGAGTTTGTACCCAATTCTAGTCTCTCTATCGAAGAGAATAAACAGGTGAATATCAATCGACGGCCGCCTACTTATAATACGACTTACAATAAATATAACACAGCAAGTAATACCTATAATGGTGCTAACAATGATTTCAACAATATGGATTTTAATGCGTGGCTAAACAGCAATAGCTACCGTGCCCAGCAAGTCGCCCAATATCAGAGCTATCTGATTACAAGAGTGGGCGCTCAAAACGTGCCGCCGCTGTCTCAATTACTTACGACTGCTCGTAGTTGGGATAAATGTGGTTATGAGCCGTATCAGTTACCGCCGCAAGAGCTGTGGGCCAATATCGTCCCGACATTACGTTTATACAGTCAGCTTAAATATCAAGGGATCATACCCGCGAGTACCGAGATACGTTCGGTGTATCGCAACCCTGGACTCAATAGTTGTGCGGGCGGTGCTGATAGTAGTAAGCATATGACAGGAGGGGCTATGGATATTTGGGTACCAGAATATGAGGGCAACTTATGGCAACTCAGCAATATGCAAGATGGCTTATGTCAGTTTTGGCAATATCAAGGAAAAGAGTATAACTTTGGCTTAGGTTTGTACGCGACGGGTGCCATCCATTTGGATACAGAAGGTTATCGCAAATGGGGTTTTAACCATGCCAGCAGCAGCTCTTCTTGTCGTTACTAGTTTGGTCATTACTAGCCTGTCATTATTTATCATGGGGGAAGCAAAAAGTTTTCAGCTATACAGACAAAATTAGATGGCAAACAAGAAGGCATTTGAGCTTAAAAATGAGCGGTTAAATTATCACAAACTTTGTTACTAAAAACTTTCTAGTATTAGTAAATTGTGTTCTAATAGCAGCCTTTTATCCGTCTTTATATTATCTAATTTATAAAGCAAAAAATAGTGTTTGTGATGAGCAGGGTTTATGAAAAAGCAGGATGCAAAGATAGACAAAATGGACAATGTCAATAAATCAAAAA
Source organism: Psychrobacter halotolerans (assembly GCF_039680845.1). Classification (NCBI taxonomy): domain Bacteria; kingdom Pseudomonadati; phylum Pseudomonadota; class Gammaproteobacteria; order Moraxellales; family Moraxellaceae; genus Psychrobacter; species Psychrobacter halotolerans. Next base: position 158,926 of record NZ_JBDKWD010000003.1, read on the forward strand.
AGAGTTTTTTGCGGCTAAATAACGTATGTATAGGCTTGTGTGTTTTGACCTTTTCGCTCTTAGTATTTATGAGTGCTTGCAGTCCTGAGATGTCTTCTGAGGAAGGTTTCTTTGATGCAAATGAGTCTAAGACCGATTTGGCTAGAAAGTCACAAAATGCTGAAGAAATTGAAGAAAATATTAGAAACTCTTATGCAAGACTGGCCGCTAGGCGCGATGATGTTTGTCCGAAATTGATACAAGAAGAGATTGGCAGCAACGTCATTGAACGTACGGCAGAAGTTATGAGAGATGATTATTGCGACTATTTTCTGTATCCACGCAGTGGTCAAGATATTTCAGTTAAGGTGAACGATAGTCAAATTGAAGCCTTATTAATAGTGCCCATGTTGCATAACTTTGCTAATGGAGATTATCAAGTAAAGTCCTACGACAAGCATGTGATTCGATTGGCCTATAATGGCATCGATTATAAACCGGAAAATCTCACTTACGATGTAGAAGTGACGGTGGTTAATTAAGGGTTTCTGACTCAGTGGCAATTTAGAGTAAGCATTATGAATTTCTGAGATGAGAAGGTTTTATAATATATTCTAAAAAAGAAAAGGGGCGATGCTAACTGGCATGGCCCCTTTTTTATATGGTTGGCGAAAGGAAATAAGCTTGGATTGCTAAAATTGATGTCTTAGCGATTACTTAGTTTTTTTTAATTTGGTTTCTTTGATTTAGTTTCTTTTATTTATTTTCTTTGTCCTCCCAAGGATCGTTTTGACCGACGGTCACAATCAAGAAGTCATCAGGCTTGAGTGTCTCTCGCAGGGTTTGATTGACGCCTGTCAGTTTTACTTGGTCGATACGCTTGATGTAATCGTTTAGATAGCTGTTTGGTAACTGATAAAAAGTCATCATGCCGAGTAAACTATTGATGCCAGCGTTACTGGCAAAGCTCATAGGAAAGCTGTTTTTAAGATTGTCAGTCGTCAAACGCATCTCGCTACTCGTAATACCTTTGTCCAAAGTATCGTTAATGACCGCTAAGCTTGCATCAATGGCTGCGCGCGCTTTGTCATTACGGGTTGAAAAACCAATCTGATACGGGCCTTTTTCTAGCATTGGCGTCATAGAACCTGTGATGCCATAGGTGTAACCAAGATTTTGTCGCACCTCAGTCATGAGCCGTGCATTAAAATTGCCGCCAGCCATGACCTCATTACCGACAGCAAAATTGGTTTGCTGCTGCTGATCTTGTGGATTGGTCGCTCGTTTGTTGCCCAATTGACCCATCAATATGGTGGTCTGCGTACTTGGAAAAGGAATATGAATGTTTTTTGCTTGGTCAAGGGGTTTTGGCTCAGGTAGCGCTGCCGCCTTTTGGCCTGCTGGCAAGCCCGTGGTGATGTCTTCGGCCAGTTTCTTTGCTTGACTTAAGGTTAGGTTGCCTGTCATCGCGATAGAGGCATTGGCGGCAACCAAGTAACGATTTTTAAACTCGAGCAACTGCTGTCTGTCGATATTCGGTACACTGTCAAGCGTACCGGGTGTTTGATGAGCGTAGGGATGTTCGCCATATAACGCTTGGTTAAAGGCGATGCTTGCTAGACTGCCGGGGTCTTGTTTTTGCTGCTGTAAACCAACCAACAGTCGCGCTTTGTCACGCGCTAAAATCTGTTCATCAAAAGCAGGGTCGCTTAGCATTTGAGTCATCAAATCAATAGCAGGCAAAAGATGTTTGTCATCCGATAAGCTGCGTAAGGACACCACAAACATGTCTTTATAGGCGCTGCTATTCAGATCGATACCCAAAGTTTCACCAGCTTGAGTAAATGCATTTTCGTCTAACTGTTTAGTGCCTTGGGTAAGCATGGTGGCGGTCATGTTGGCAATGCCGAAACCTTCTTTGCGTATGCTACCGTCACGGGCACTACCAGCGTTAAAGCGTAGGTCAATATCAACGATAGGTAAGGCCGTTGTTTGTACAAAAGCTACAGGCACGCCCACTTTGGTTTTGAATTCTTGAATCGTTGGGACAGTTACCTTAAGTGGTTTGGTGTCATCCAAGCTGGTCAGTTTTGATAGTGCGGCAATTGGTGCGCTCGTATCCACCAAAGCGGCAGAACCACGAGACTCTTCAATGCCCGTGGTTTCCGCTTGAGCGGTCATCGACACTGTTGTTAAACCTAGCAATATAGCAATGCTAAGATGGGATAACTTATTGTAGGTGAAAGACTTGTCGGTAAGAGACTTACAGATAAGAGACGTGTTCGACGTTGATCGACGCGCACGGTCTGAGGGCTGTTTTTTTGTTTGCAATATATCGCTACTTTGAGTCATGGTTTTCTTCTTATCAATAAAATATTTGGCGTTGGTATAGGCACTTGACATAAGCCGCAGAACATAGGATATGGAAATAGGGCGTCTCTATTCTTCCTTCTGATCAGCTTTGTCTTTAGGCGGTACGATATGCATCACGGTTAAATTGTCTTTGACCAAATATTTTTTACTTGCTGCTTGTATGTCGGCGATCGTTACTTCATCCAGTTTGGCGGGTAGGTTGTTAAGCAGTCTGTCATCCAAACCGATAGATTGTAACGAGCCAATCATACGTGCTTGACCTTCCATACTGTCTTGCGCGTAGATAAGCCCTGTGACGGTATTGGTTTTGGCGCGGCTGATTTCGTCGGCGGCAATGGGGTCCGTCTTGAGCTTGTCTATCTCAGCGATGATGGCTTGCTGCGCTTGTACTAAGCTTACACCTTCGCGCGGGGTTGCCTGAATTAAAAACAGACCATCGCCGCGATCGAGTAAGTCGTACGAGGTACCTACTGTCGTCAGCAAACCTTTATCACGTATCAAGCGACTCTCTAAACGTGCGGACAGCCCGCCATCTAGTACATCTTGTGCGAGTGAGAGCGCGTACGCTTGTTTTTCATTATTTGCGCCTGCGGTTACAAGACTTGGTACGTTGTAACCCATTAATAGTACCGGCACTTGTACTGCTTGCTCAGAGTCAACCTGTTGATAACCACGGAAACCTTTTTGATTGACAGTAGGGCGAGCGGGGAGTTTGCTTGGTGTTAGCTCGCCAAAGTAACGTTTGACTTGCGTCAAGACGTCGTTTGGGTCTACGTCACCGACGATAACCAAGGTTGCATTGTTTGGAGCGTACCATGTCTGATACCAATCTTTTAAAGCCGGCAGCGTGATTGAGGCAAGCTCATCCATAGGGCCAATGACAGACTCGCCTTTAGGGCTATCGGGTAGGGCAAGTAAACGAAAGGATTCGTAAGCTTTGGCAAGTGGGTTGTCATCGGTACGTTGGCGACGCTCCTCCATGACCACTTGATGCTCTTTGGCAAAAGCATCATCATTGAAAGTGAGGTTCTTCATACGATCAGCTTCTAGCTCTAGCGCTAGAGGAAAGCGATTGGCAGGGAACAGCTCGTAATAGCCCGTATAGTCGTAACTGGTAAACGCGTTATTGACGCCGCCAAATTTAGCAATTAAACGCTCATAATCATCGCTTGAAACATCAGCCGTTCCCTTAAACATCATATGCTCAAGCAGATGAGAGATGCCGCCTTTATCCGCCGGCTCGTCTGTTGAACCCACCCGATACCAAATCTGCGTCATTACCACAGGGGCACGATGATCTTCTTTTACCACTACTTTCAAGCCGTTTTCTAACTGATACTCGTGTCGACCGGACGTATCCATTGTTAAAGTGGAAGACGGTTGAGTATCTTGACTTTGTTGATTTTGGCGTGCGCTGTTTTGAGCAGCAGTATCTTGCGTGACTGGATTCTTGAGCGTCGGCGATGGATTAGTATTAAGCGCACTGGTCTGGCAAGCAGTAAGCGTTGTGGCCATAGCCAATGCACACGCGATGCGTAGGGATAGAGTAGATAGTGGTAAAGACGATGACATGGTAGGTTCTACTTATATAAAATGATGCATTGTAGATTGATGTGTGAACGTATCAGTTTCAAGGACAACAGAATGATTATAACGGTTTATGCGCGCCCGCCAGCACACTGGCTGTTGGTTTGAATTCTTGCGTGGTAGTACAACCCGACACGGCTGATAGCATCATTGTTGATAATAATAAAGCTGACGTAATGGCCGCTGTTTTTTTACCTTGGTTTTTATAAGTACGAGAGCGTGATGACATAGATAATCTCCAAAAAGTGAGTATCGAATGATAGGTAAATAAAGCTTATTAGAGTAGGCGAAGTTCGACAGACAACAGGTCAGATTTTTGTGTCCAAACCTTAAGCAAAACTTGCGCAAATACGAACGTCAACTTTCAAACTGATCGATTTTGACGATACGCTACGATGGTAAGGTCTGAGTGCCACTTGAATTATGCTAAACTAGGCTAAAAATTATCGGTCTTAAGATAAGAAATCTATAACGGCATACCAACCTATTTAGAATAAACGAATAATTAACAATGATAACTTTTAGGGCAAACTTATGAACAACCCAAATAATAGCAATCGTGTGGTCATCAACCTTGATGGCGATCTTGACGACTTAGATGACGATGATATTACCTTACCCAATCTCACGGCGCAATCTGTGCTCATCGTCGATGAAACTGAACAGGTTGTTTCAGTTGATACTGCCGATGACAACAAGGTAGCAGGACAACGTAAGAATGACACACTGAATCAGGATATCATAGAAGCTGATGAGTCGAACACGGTGGCGCTAGGGACGCCAATTGGACTGACAGAAGCGCAAAAACCTGCTCAAGACAGTGCTTCTGAAGACAATATTTCACAAGATAATACTTCTAAAGACAACAGTCCTCGAAACAATGGATCGCAAAATACAGTTGAAAGCTTCTCGACTGCTAAAGATAAAGAAGAGAATACCAATGCTAATGTGGTCTCTAATATCCCAGCCATGCCTCTACAAGAGCAGTTGGGAGATATACCTAGTGTTACCCCTGCGGACAACGAAACTCGTCCCACCCATCAGCAGACCCCTGAAGTAGAGTCGAAAGAAACGCAAGAAAATAAAAAGTCAGGTAGCTGGTTCAACCGGATGAAAACGGGTCTCAGTAAGTCGCGTAAGAATTTGGCTGAAGGAATGGTCAGTATCCTGATCGGTGGCAAAGAGATTGATGATGAGCTATTAGAGGAAGTGGAAGATCAGTTACTGGTCGCTGATATTGGCGTCAGTGCAACCAATCGCATCATTAAAAGCTTGACCGAACAGACGGCTCGTGGCGATCTGATTTATGCCCACTCATTGTATAAAGCGTTGCAAAGTGAGCTGGTTGATATCTTGACACCAAAAGTTGCGCCATTGGTGATTGATACCAGCAAAAAACCGTTTGTTATTTTAGTCGTAGGCGTTAATGGAGTAGGTAAGACCACAACCATCGGTAAACTGGCCAAGCGTTTGCAAGGCGAGGGCAAGTCAGTCATGCTGGCGGCAGGCGATACGTTCCGTGCGGCAGCGACTGAGCAGCTACAGATTTGGGGTGAGCGCAATGATATTCCTGTTGTCGCGCAAGGTCATGGCTCTGATAGCGCGTCGGTTATTTTCGATGCCATGCAATCTGCCAAAGCCAAAAACATCGATGTGTTAATCGCAGATACGGCAGGACGTTTGCAAAACAAGACGCACCTCATGTCAGAGCTTGAAAAAGTGGTGCGCGTCATGCGTAAAGCCGACCCAAGTGCGCCGCACGAAGGCATGATTGTGCTTGATGCGGGCACGGGCCAAAACGCCATTAACCAAGTAGAATTGTTTAATAAGGTCGTCCCATTGACAGGTATCACCATCACCAAATTGGACGGCACCGCTAAAGGGGGTGTGGTCTTTAATATTGCTGAAACCACGGATGTGCCTATTCGCTATATTGGTGTTGGTGAGTCCATTGATGACTTACGCTCTTTTAGTCCAAAACAGTTCGTTGCCGCCTTGTTTGAGACAGATGATAAAGAATAATTAATAAGGCTGTTAGCAATCAAGTAATATGAAAGGAATCAATATTATGATCGTCACTAGTATTTCATTATCCAACATTGCTCATGAAAAATTGTCCTCACCTAATGCTGCTTTGTTGCTGGCGAGCCAGACATTAAACGGTACAGCAAAGCTTGTTTGGTGTAATTGGTTAGAGCATGATGAGCATTGGCAGGACAAAATTAAATTGGACAGGCTGGCTAAGCATTACAAGTTTAATGTTAATGAAGCCAAATTCATAGCCGCAGAGCATTTGGATGCTAGTAATGATGAGCAGCAATTGTTATTGACAAGTGCAGCGCAGATACAGCATTACATGCAAGGACTACGCGATAATTTTGACTTGCCAATCGATACAAGTTTGGGGACGGATTTTCAACAACAGGTTTGGCAAGCGCTACGAGAGATTGGGTATGGCGAGACCATCAGCTATGCAACGCTCGCTCAGCGCGTGAACAATCCTAAAGGCTTTCGTGCCGTGGCAAACGCGAATGGCAAAAACCCCTTTAGCGTGATTGTACCTTGTCATAGAGTGATTGCGAGTGATGGTAAGCTTGGCGGTTACACAGGCGGGCTGGATAAAAAAGAATACTTGCTGGCGCTAGAAGGCGTCACTTGTAAACCTTAGCTTGAATAAGCGCTTCTTATAGATGAGCAAGCATAAACAAGTATAAATAAAAAAGGCCAAGCGTTAAGTACGTTTGGCCTTTTTGATGACTGCGCGATAAATGACTGATAGACATAACTACTGCTAGACATAGCTATTACGAGACATAGCTATTACGAGACATAGCTATTACGAGACATAGCTATTACGAGATAACATTATTGCTCAAGCTGCGTCATGACCTCAGCAGAGAAGTTAACGTTAGTATAAACCTCTTGCACATCATCAGCATCTTCTAACATATCGATCATTTTTAGAATTTTTTCGGCATCGTCCACATTGTCTATTTCAGCGGTGGTTGATGGCGACATAGTGACTTCCGCATTGTCAGAGACAAGGCCAGCCGCATTAAGCGCGTCTTGCACTTGACCCAAATGTTCCCATTCAGTGATGACCAGTAAGGTTTCGCCATCGTTTTCGATATCGAGAGCGCCCGCATCTAGTGCAACCAGCATGACGTCTTCTTCTAAGCTTATATCATTAAAACTGATTTCACCACGTTTGGTAAACAGATAAGCCACTGACCCTGACGTACCCAAATTACCATCATTTTTTGTAAATGCATGACGTACTTCGCTGACCGTACGATTAAGGTTGTCAGTCATGGTTTCAACCAGTACCGCCACGCCGCCAACCCCATAACCCTCATAGCTGACTTCTTCCATGTTTTCATTATCGCCGCCGCCAGTACCACGATCGACTGCGCGATTGATGGTATCTCGTGTCATATTGACTGATAGCGCTTTTTCGATGACAGCACGTAGGCGTGGGTTTTTGTCAGGGTCAGGATCCCCTTGCTTGGCAGCAGAAACGATTTCACGAATAATTTTGGTAAATATCTTACCTTTTACCGCATCCTGACGGGCTTTGCGGTGTTTAATATTTGCCCATTTTGAATGGCCTGCCATATAACATCCTTAATTTGTGCGTACTATTTATTATGCTTAAAAAAAGTGTTTGATAACACCCTCAAACGTGCGACGACATTTTTTAGAGTAGCATTTCTCTTTATACGTAGGGCAATGACGCTACCGATACGTTAATGTTTTGTATGTCGTTGAGGATGCTTTTTTGCTACACTGTGGCAACTTATAGATTGCATTCATGCTGATAAGTGCGCAATATTATAAACCAGTTTCATGTATTTTAACTAACTTGCCCTTATCTATCACATTTTAAGTCATTAGGTGCGATCAAGCCATTGACTTTATAAAGTTACTGACTCTATGAACCAACCAACTGCTGAAGCCATTACACACTTACGTAACCGCATTCATATCATTATTGAAGGCACAGATACCCGCTTGGGTAAGCTCTTTGATATCGTCTTATTGATTGCGATTTTGGCCAGTGTGGGCGTGGTCATGCTCGATAGTGTGTTGTTTGTGCGTTTACAATACGGCACGATATTTTTTTATGCAGAATGGTTTTTTACCATTTTATTTACGCTTGAGTATTTGTTAAGACTGTTTTCAGCGCCCAATCGCTTTCGCTATGCGTTTAGTTTTTTTGGCGTGGTGGATTTGTTGTCTATCCTGCCTAGCTATTTGAGTCTCGTATTTGGCGGCGTACAGTACCTTATTGTTATACGTATCTTACGTCTTTTACGCGTATTTCGAGTGCTTAAGCTCAAAGGTTATATGCAGCAGGCGGGTTTTTTGGCTTCTGCGCTAAAAACCAGTCAGCAAAAAATAACGGTCTTTTTCTTGTCACTCGTGCTTTTGGTGACTATTTACGGCTCCATCGTCTACGTGGTGGAAGGCCCAGAAAACGGCTTTACCAGTATTCCTATCTCTATTTATTGGGCGGTTGTGACCTTGACTACAGTAGGCTATGGGGATATCTCGCCCAAAACGCCGCTCGGTCAAGCCATTGCAACGATGGTTATGATTACAGGTTATGCCGTCATTGCCGTACCAACAGGGATTTTTACCTCAGAGTTGACACGTAACATGCGCCCACAGCTCAATCCTGTTACTTGTCCGAACTGCGGTAAGTTTGGTCATGCCGTAGGGGCAGAGTTTTGCGATCGCTGTGGTCATGCGCTGCATATTTAGCGTTTGTTCATCGTTTTACGCTGGTTTAAACGTTAATGTATTCGTTAACGAGCGGCGATAGATCGGTCTCAACCCCTAGATTGACCAAGTTCCAATACTGTCCTGATATGGTACGATCCAGCATCATGGTCGTGGCAGAGGGTTGGAATTGACCAAAATACTTCAAAGAAGTACGCATTTGGGCGATGGCTTCATGATGTATTTGGCTACGACCAAAATCAAAGCTGCCATCCTGATAAGGTTTGATGGACAAAGGCTTTAAACCAATGGATAGCCATTTTTCATAAAACTCGCCTGGAATGTTTTTATCGTCATCGCGGCGAATGTCTAAAGCGATTAGATCATGTTCAAGTGCGGTCACATCACCTTTGATTGCATGTTTTGCAAACTGACGAAACAGTTGCACCTCGCTGTCACTATAACTACGAATACCGCCAAAATCATAAGCCACGACGCTGCCATCACGTCTAAAAGCAAAGTTACCGGGATGTGGGTCACAGTGCATACGATACAAGCCAAACAGCTGTCCTGCGGTAAAGTGGAATAGGCGCTCGGCGATTTTTTGTTTGATGTCATTATCCCATGTTGCCGCGACTGTCAATGTTTCGCCCATCTCCTCTGTCAGAGTTAAAATCCGCTTAGAAGAATGACTGGTAATGACTTTAGGGATGATCAAACCTTCATCTTGTGTATGAAACGCCCCAAACACGCGTAGGTTGTGCGCTTCTTTAGTATAGTCAAGCTCGTCATGGAGGCTTTGGCGAATCTCATTAAACAACTGCTCTTGTAGCTGCTTGCTCATATTGAGCACGCCTGCGATTTTCAGAGCCATGCGAACTTGTTTTAGATCACTATCGCAGTTTTCATCAACATCTGGATACTGGACTTTGACCACCACCTTTTGTCCAGTTAATAAAACCGCTTTATGTACTTGTCCAATAGAGGCGGCGGCAAACGGCATTTCTTCAAATTCACGAAACAGCTCACTGACCGGTGCTTTTAGCTCACGCTCAATTTGTGCGCGTATTTGCGCATAAGGCATCGGCGGCGCATCTTTTTGTAGTTTTTCTAACGCGGTGGCCACTTCCGGCGGAAACACATCTTTGTACTGCGAGGCGATTTGACCCACTTTCATCACAGCGCCTTTCATTTCGCCTAACGTTTCGGCTATCTGAATACCCACATCCTGCATCAACTCTGAGCGCGCTTGCAATCGTTTTTCTTCGTCGCTTGAGAGATGTTTAAATGAGTTTTTAGCAGCTTTGCCGGCAATACTTGCTGTCATGCCAGCGAGTTTCATGAAGCGCTTTCCAGACGATTTTGCCATTCATATCACCATATAGTGGGTTGTTTGCTCAGCCGTAATTTTAGTGTTTTAATCAAACAATTGCTGTTTAACTCGTGTGCTGATCAGCAAGCTGCTTGAGATCAAGCACAGTTTTTTGCTCTATACTCACATGCCGCACTCAAAACTCTGGAGTAAAACCGTCAACGTTTGGGTTTAATTATTGTGATGGTCAGCGTATAGATTATCAAGCCAATAAGTCAACGCCATCTGATAGCCGAGATGTCCAAGACCGCAAATGACACCCACGGCCACGTCACTTAGATACGAGTGATGACGAAAAGATTCGCGCGCATGAACGTTAGATAAATGCACTTCGATAAATGGCTTTTGTGTGGCCAGTAGAGCATCGCGCAACGCAACAGAGGTGTGAGTAAAGGCGGCGGGATTAATAATGATGGCATCTACCTGCGCCGCCTTATCGAGCAATAGTCCATAGTGCTGAATCTCATCAATAAGCTTGCCCTCATGATTTGACTGTATGCAAATCAGCTCAACACCATGCTGAGCGGCCCGTGCTATCAGACGTTCTTCAATATCTGCCAGCGTCATATGACCATAAATTTCAGGTTCACGCTTACCTAATAAGTTTAGATTGGCACCATTCACCAATAATAACTTATGGTTGATGGCGGCAGGCGTGTTTTGACCAAAAGGTTTAACAGCGGTGGATGGAGCGGGGGTCGTCATAATGGTCTCTATAGCAATTGAGCGGTAATAAATTATAATTTATTATAAAGTATGATAGGTGTAAAAAAGAACAATGAAATTATCTAATCGTGTTTAGCGTTTCATAATAACAGTTTGTATAAAGCGATATAAAAAAGTTACATGAAAAAGTAAATTATGGGTAAAAAAACATGTGAAAAGTCTTTATGTTGCTAAAAACCCGTGCTATGATATTTTTTATGCAACAATTATTGCAAGTTTGTTACTGTTATTATGACAGGCTATTAGAGAAAACAATCGTTTAGTATAAAGTTGATTGTCTGCGCTAAAAGTTATGGACTAATAATCGTAATGAAAGTAGTACTCTTAAGTTTTTGATTTCATAATCTTAGATCCCGTTTGTATGCAATGTTGCAAAGGAATTTGGGGCTAAGCAGACTTTTTTAGGAAGTAATATTATGTCAGCTCGTGAGCAAGGTATCGTTAAGTGGTTTAATGACTCAAAAGGCTTTGGTTTCATTCAACGTGAAAGCGGAGAAGATATTTTTGTCCATTTTCGCGCGATTCAAGGAGACGGTTATCGCTCTTTGAAAGATGGCGAAAAGGTTGAATTTAGCGTAGTAGAAGGCGATAAAGGCCTTCAAGCTGAAGAAGTCAGAAAAGTAGAAGAGTAATCTATCCAGTCATTAGCGTGGTTTAGCTATAATGTCTGTATACACTACTGATATACTACTAAGTCAAGCCTGTCTTATCTTACCTATGCTGACTAAAAATCAGCATACTTAGTAAGATTAAGTGTTGGGCTTGGCTTTTTTTATGCGTGTTTTTTGTATTTGGTGTGCCGAAAAAACAGTATTATGCCGCATCTAATCAGGCCATGCTTTTATCATAAGTTACTCTGATGATGGTTTAAGAAAAACTCACTCATAATCGATAACGAATAAGCAGTTAATTTAAAAGGATATTTTTTTGAGTAATTTTACAACTTTTACTGATTTGCCACTATCGGCATCGACTTTACGCGCCATCAAAGATTTAGGTTTTACTGCCCTAACACCCATTCAAGCAAAAATACTACCTCATACTTTGGCCAACCAAGATGCCATTGGACAGGCACAGACAGGGACTGGTAAAACGGCAACGTTTTTATTGACGATCATGGAGGCGCTACTTAAGCGTCCTTTTACCAATGATGAAGAGCGTTACTTAGGTGAGCCACGTGCCGTGATCATGGCACCAACTCGTGAACTTGCTCAGCAAATATTTGAAGACTGTCTTGCCTTAACCAAATACACCTCATTACACAGCGTCTGTATCATGGGTGGCACCAATTACGAAACCCAGCAACATGAGCTTGACCGTCAATACGTCGATATTTTGGTGGCGACTCCTGGCCGTCTGATTGATCTTGCCAATAAGGGCATGGTCTTTTTAGATCGAGTGGAGGTGTTGGTGCTGGATGAAGCCGATCGCATGCTAGACATGGGTTTTATTCCAGATATCAAGCGTTTGGTCGGTCGGATGCCTGCCAACACTGATCGTCAAAGTTTGTTATTTTCTGCCACTTTTAACCAAGATGTGATGAATCTGGCCTACCGCTGGTTACACGAACCCCAGTTTGTTGAGATTGAACCTGAGCATAAAACCAGTGAGCTGGTGGATCAGCACTTTTATTTATTGACTGAAGATCAAAAGTTAGATGCCTTACAACGTATCATTGGTGATGCGGCCGTGGATAAAGTAATCGTCTTTGCCAATCGCAAAGATCAAGTAAAACGTCTTTATCATAAGCTACGCCAAGCCCACAAAATCGTTATGTTATCAGGCGATGTTATTCAACAAAAACGTGAAAAGTACTTACAACGTTTTAAAGATGGACATGCGTCTATCTTGGTTGCGACCGATGTGGCAGGTCGCGGTATTCATGTCGATGATATCAGTCATGTGGTCAATTACACTTTGCCAGATCAACCGGATGATTACGTACATCGCATTGGTCGTACTGGCCGAGCAGGGCAGACGGGTATTAGTATTAGCTTTGTCAGTGAAGATGATGCTTTTAACATACCCGCGTTAGAAGCCCATCTGGACACCAAGTTCACGCTTGAGCAGTGGCAAGAATAATTGCTATAGTCAATCCTAAATAAAATACACCTATTATCATCCGCTACTGAAACAAAGTTTTTTGCGTGCTATGCCTTTGCAGATAGAGGCGGCGCAAAATTTACCTCAGTAGCGCTGTATGTATTTTATAGTGGATCAACTATATAAAATGCGTATCGCTGCACAAAAAAAGTTCTTACTATCAGAAATGAGAGTAGGAACTTTTTTTGTTTTTGGCAAAATAGGGTGTCATCGGCTAAAAGAATACTTAAAAATTAATGAGCGTGATGCATAGCGTTGTTATCATCACCCATATCATGCGTACTATGATCCATCTCTGGCATCGTGTTGTGATCCATCTGGCTCATATCGTGAGGCGAAGCGTTAGTATCAGACATCATAGCAGAGTGGCTACCGTGATCCATATGTCCATGCATATTGGACATCGCTAAGGGGACAAAAACTACTGCCAAGCCCGAGACGACCATTATCGCGCCATTGAGTTGCCTTAAGCGAAAACGCCCAATCTTGTCTCTTAACCAGCCGACTGTTTCGTGGGTGGCAACCAGCATTGGTACGGTTCCTAAGCCAAAGGCAAACATAAGCGCCGCCCCGCTTAGTGGATTGTGCGCCACGACGGCAATAAGTAAGGCTCCATATACCAAACCACACGGCAAAAACCCCCAAAGCAGTCCTGCTGTGAGAGCGCGTGGGAAGGTGTTTAGCGGAAAAACTTTTTGACGAAGCGGGCTTAAATATTGCCAAAAGCGCATACCAAAACGCTCAAGTTTGTTTAAAAAGGGCGCACCCAGCATGGTGACACCGACAAACACCAACACTAAACCCAATAAAATACGGGGCAGATTGTTGCCAGTCATAAACGGCGCTAACACAGTCGTACCAATAAGCCCTGCGAGTAAACCTAAAAGCGCGTAACTGCTTAAACGTCCGATGTGATAAGTGATAACAAGCGCACGGCGCTTGGCAGGACTGACTTCTTTCATCGACAGTCCAAACGCGGTCACCAAACCACCGCACATGCCCAAACAATGGGGTGAACCAAAAAATCCCATCAGTAATGCCGCAACGAGTAAAGCTGTGGTCATAGGGTGCGTCTCCTAAAAAAGGACGAATACAGTGGTGTTTGTACTTTTAAGAAAGAGGGATTGGTAGACTATAGATCATTACTATGCACTTTGTTGTCTGATCTTTTATCTACCTTGTTATCGACTATGTCAGTGTCAGTCATAGTATTAGGCTCAGAGTTACGCAAAGTTTCAGGCAGATCGTTTGTCTGTGACGTGGGGGCTGAATGTGCATGAGCCTGCATCGTCTGTCTGCGCTCTTGACGATCATCCAGTATGATGCGCTGGGATGCATTGTCCAAATCTTCAAACTGGTTTGATTTTACTGCGTATCGTACTGCCCAAATGGCCACCACAAACAGCATAAGACTTAAGGGAATTAATAAAAAGATACTGAGCATGATAACTCTCTTGAATAGCTGTTTCCTTTATTATTATACACCCATTACTGTTATAACGAGGGCTTGTGGCGATAAAAGTGAGATAGAAGAGCACTTGACAGGGTTTCTGTCAGAAACAGCTTTACCCTCATTCATCCTCTGTTTTTTTGGCGTTACCTCTTGGGGTCAGTAACTGCTGAGAAGTTACCTCTTCGGCATTGCGACAGTCATTCTGCGGGCGTATTACGTCGCGTAAGTAAGCTGCGACTTCATAAACGGCACGTCTCGAATGACTTAAGTTTTGAGCGGGTTTCATCCAGTCACGATTGACAGGCAAAGGCGCATTAATTGGTGTGCTATTGATACCATTTAAGGCAAATTGTCTGCGCGCGCGTGCCATATGATAGCTATCGGTAATCAGATAAACATGATATAGCGGAACGCGTTTGGCTGTAAAACGAGCGTTTTCGCAGGTATTCATGCTGGCGTTTTCGCTAATCAATCCATCAATACCGTGTTCGATGAGCCATTGTCCCAGCCAAGGCGCTTCAGCCCCGCTTAACACAATAGGCAAGGGTAAGTCGTGATAGGCACTAGCAGCGGTGCGAGCACGGTTAAGACTATAATCATTGAGGACAATGTGATTGTTATTGTCATTGGTAAGCCCGCCGCCCAATACCACATACGCGGTAGGTGGTGCGCTTTTAGCAGCAGCAGGCACGTGAGGTAACGGCAGTAAGGTAAACAGATAAACGATCGCTTGGGAGAACAATGGCGTAAACAAGCTAATAAGGACTAAAATAACGATCGTTGAGCCAAGTAAAAAGGTAATGTTAATGATATGCAGTAACCTCATCATGCGCTCGGCTGACCGCAAATAGTACTGCCACAGCCGCCTAGATAATGGTCGTTTAGACCGTGACCCTGACTTTGCTTTTGACGGTTTACGCCACATGCTCGTTATATCCAATAGAGCCGTCAGTATTTACCCAAACTGGCTCACGCGATAGCTGAATGGCAAATTTTTTATAGACGGCATCAGCAATATATTTTTGCGCGTCGGCCACATCGTTTTGGGTGGATTGATAAGGGGCGTGGTTAGTGAGCACCAAGGCTTGCTGCTGATGCGTGACAATGGGTGCAATACCGCTACCTTTTAAACCTGCCTGCTCAATGAGCCAGCCTGCGGCAACCTTTGTTTTATCATCAGCCATGGCGTAGCCAACGATAGTGGGATAGGTAGTTTGTAAAGTCGTGAACTGTTCTTGAGGGATAATAGGATTTTGAAAAAAACTGCCGCAGTTAGGGAGTTGTTTGGGATCAGGCAGTTTTTGTTGACGGATATCGATAATGGCTTGCATGACATCAGCTGGAACCGCTTGTGTACGTCCTTGCTGCTCAGCATAGCGCTGTGCCACGGTTTGCACATCGCCATAGCTGGCTAAGATTTTGGTTGCATCGGTATGTAACCGAAACCCAACGCCGCTAATGAGCCAAGTATTGGGTGCTTGTTTAAAAATACTATCGCGATAACCAAACTGACAGTCTGACGCGGTTAAATGGTGCCAAGTTTTAGTAGGTAAATGATAAGCTCGCACATATTGTAAGCAGTCTTCTAATTGAACCCCATAAGCACCGATGTTTTGTACAGGCGCCGCCCCTGTCAGACCGGGAATCAAGGCGAGATTTTCCAGACCATACCAGCCTTGATTGACCGTATACACCACCAATTCATGCCAGTTTTCTCCCGCCATGACCTCGATATCGACGTATTCTTCCGTTTTTGCCACTACGCTAATACCGCGCATTTTCGGTTGTAATACGATTGCTTTTAGCTGCGCAGGCAGCAACACGTTGCTACCACCCGATAGCACGAACAACGGCAAATGATCCTCTGTTCCTTCTCCATAACCTGCCATAAAAGTATCAAGCTGTGCTTCGTCAGTCAGTGTCACCACAGACTCAGCCATACAGGCCAATGCCATGGTATTGCCATGTGACAAATCCACGCACTGATTGGACAATAAGCGCTTTGGTAAATCGCTATCCATGGTGGATTGAGCATTAAAATCAAAGGGTAGAGTTGAAGTCATAACACAGCCTATATGGCAAATAAATAGCAAATCACGCGGCGTTTATTATAAAGGATAAGCACTATAAAGGTATCAGAAATATCGCCTTTATCCCTAGCAAGCTTTCCAACTTTCAATCCAAGCTTGAGCGCTTGACTCAATACGCTCAATCACGTCTTCGAAGTCATCATTATCGCCTGTATAAGGATCTGGTACGTCATCACCACTATAGGTAGGATCTTCTTCACTAAACAATGCCAGCTTCGCCAAACCCTCTTCTGAGCCTACCAAGCCGTCTTTGATGGCTTGCAAATCCGCCAAATTCTGCGCATCCATGGCCAAAATTAAGTCAAAATTGCGAAAGTCATCAGCATTTACCTGACGCGCGACCAATTTGTTAATTTTATAACCGTGTGATTTGGCATGTCGCTGCGAGCGCGCATCAGGGGCTGAGCCTACATGACCGTCACTTGTGCCTGCTGAATCTACTTTAATCGATAAGCCAGCAATTGCTGCTTGCTGACGAAAAATCTCTTCAGCAGTGGGAGAACGGCAAATATTTCCTAAGCAAACCAACAGGACAGATGATGGTGTACAAGTTTTTAACAGCATAATATGACCTTTCATAACAAAAAAAACATGCCATAAGAAACCCACGTAATGTGTGTGGCTCTTATTAACATGCAATCGATTAAAAACAGCTATCAGCGTAACGGTTAATGCCTTGAATGGCAAGGGCAGAGGCTGAACAATTGGGTCATCTGATAGCGTGAGGTGAGGTTTGGATGGTTTTAATCCTGCTTGCTTTTAAAACGCTGAAGGTCACGGCGCTCTTTTTTGTTGGGTTTGTTATCAGGACGGGCAAGATTGGCGAGTTTACGCTGCTCGGCATAATAGGCGCGGCGTGTCTCACTTTCCTCAGTTTCTGAATATAGTACTTGAGCGGCGGCCGCATTACCACGCTGCGCTGACAGTGCTTCCACAATAACGGTTTTTTCAGTCATGGCAGTGGCTGAACCTTGACGAATCGTTAACTCATCTCCCACCGCAATCTCTTTACTGGTTTTTACTCGGCTGCCGCCATAATGTACCCGTCCACTTTCGATGGCCTCTTTGGCAAGCGTGCGCGTCCGATAAAAACGCGCCGCCCACAGCCATTTATCAAGACGAATCTTGGCTAAGGCTTGATGTTTATTATCCATATTGTTTTTCATAATAGCCCCTCTGTATTGATTTTTATATCTATCTAAAACGAGACAATATCAATAATATTAGGGCAAATTTTATTTTTGCAAATGAATTTCCCTATTAATTACAATAAGGTAGCTGTTTTAATGGGGTCGTTTTGAGTTAAGGTTTATTATGATTGGCGACCTGTATAGCCATGCTTATTGCTTGATCCGTATTAAGCTTTTTTAGGCCGTCTATCACACCTGTAATGTTTTCTGCGGGTTTGTTTTGACTCAATTTGAATTGGGCTTGTATGGAGTCGATCGTAAGTTTAAAACCAATAATACCTCGGCACATCGCCTCGATATAGGCAACAGGTGCCTCATCCAATGACCAAGGACGATCTGAGATAGTTTCTTGTCGCTCGGTCATTGTGCTTAATAGCCACTTAAGCTTATCAGGTTCTTCAATCAATTCTATTTGAGACTGAATATGGACACTTTGGTAATTCCAAGTGGGTACTTCTTTGTGCGTTTTGGCTTTGGTGGGATACCAATTGGGACTGATATAGTGTCCTGACTCTTGAAAAATGATTAACCATGAAGTAGTTGGCAGCGCGTGCTGATAAATAGGATTTTTACGAGCAAAATGACCATAAAGACAGCCGCGCTCTTTATCAGAATCGCTGCTTTCGTTATACCAGAATAAAGGTATATGACAAGCTTCTATACCATTAGACGTTTGCGCGACTAAGGTCGTTAAAGGGTTTGACGCTATAAAGTCAAGGATACTGTCCATGTTTTCTTCGGCGAAAATTTCAGGAATGTGCATCAGGTTCTCGGTTTTTATTCGTCTACAGTTAATTACACCACTGCTTTTCGCAAGGTATACCATCATGGTTGCCATCCATCTTTGTATTAGGACAGTGATTACTAAAGTAGGTCGCTTCTGCGCAAGAGGTCATCTGTGAGCAATGCTGTCTGCCATCACACGCAAAACTTGGCGTTGCCGCTTGTGTACTGAGTATTGGCTCGACGACTGAGGTTGATGTTATAGATGAGTCTGAATCAACGTACGTTGGTGGTATGTCGTCAACATCAGAAGATGACAAAATATTAACAGTTGACGTATCAGTCGCAGCCTCAACTATAGAGCTACTTACGGCGCTTTCAGGTTGAAAAATTTTATAAGCCAAAAGTGCTAAAGTTAATAAAACGATGACCATCAATATGTTTTTCATCACGACCCACTGTTAATTAATGAGTGTTAAACGCCAACGGTTACGATCATATTATCGTGGCAGTTTTTTAATCGATTAAGAAACTGCCACGATAGAGGGTACTTTAAACTTATTTTGGCTACTTTAAAAACAAGTGATAAGCGATATTGTCATTAAGCATGGTGCAGTCATAGCCGATATCGAGAAGGGCGTCTTGTAATTGGCGCGAATTGCTTTCGGTGGCTTGCAAGCCGACCAATACGCGACCTTCAGCAGCGCCGTGATTGCGATAATGGAACAAGGTGATATTAAAGTCGTCGCCCAGTTTTTCTAAAAAAGTTAATAGGGCGCCTGGACGTTCTGGGAACTCTACTTTTAATAACTGCTCGTTTTCGATACCAGCATGACCACCAATCAAATAACGGATATGAGTCTTGGCAATATCATCATCTGTCAGATCATGCGTCTCATAACCATCAGCTGTTAATTGATTGCTAATGATCTGTCGCTCTTTTTCGCCTTCTTTTAGGGCGATACCAACGAAGATTGAGGCCGGCTCCATTGAGTCTGGTGATTTTTTGCTATTGGCACGGTAGTTAAATTCAGTGATATTGCGTCCATGTAGGCTACGGCAGAAGTTTAAAAAAGCACCCGTTTGCTCTGGAATGGTCACACCGAATACGGCCTCTTTTTTCTCACCAATCTCGGTACGCTCAGCAATATAACGCAGGCGATCAAAGTTCATGTTGGCACCGCAAATGATGCCAACGCAATTTTTGCCCTGTACATTGTGTTCTTCAATGTATTTTTTCATGCCAGCCACCGCCAAAGCGCCAGCGGGCTCAACGATGCTACGGTTTTCTTCAAAAATATCTTTGACAGCAGCGCAGACTTCATCATTGGTACAGGTAACAACGTCAGGTTCAACCACAGGCCCCGATTGATCGCTTTTTTGCATGCGTATCACATCAAAAGGTAACTCACCAATCTGAGCCACAGCCACGCCATCAACGAACAATCCCACTTGTTCAAGTTTCACGCGTTCACCTGTTTCAAGCGCTGCCTTTAAGCAGGCGGATTGATCGGCTTCTACCGCGATGACTTTGACATGCGGCGCGACTTCTCCTAAGAATACGGCAACCCCTGAGATAAGACCGCCGCCGCCCACAGCCACAAAAACGTAATCCATATTGCGCCATTGCTGCGTCAGCTCCAGACCAATGGTACCTTGGCCAGCAATCACCAGTTCATCATCATAGGGCGGAATAAAGGTCAAGCCTTCGCGCTCAGCACGATCGATGGCGTAACGGTTGGCTTGATCAAAGCTGTCGCCATGTAAATCGACGTTGCCGCCCAGTGCGCGCACCGCGTTGACTTTGATATCAGGTGTGGTGGTTGGCATGACGATGATGTTGTTCAGCGCTAACTCGCGGGCAGAGTAGGCAACGCCTTGTGCATGATTGCCCGCTGAGGCACAAATCACACCGCGCGCTTTTTGATCATCGCTCAACTGACTGATACGGTTATAAGCACCGCGCAGTTTAAAGGATTTGACCGGTTGCAAGTCTTCACGTTTGAATCGAATGTCATTGGCAAAACGTTGGGTCAGTTTGGGCGCCGCTTCCAGTGGTGTTTGAATGGCAACGTCATAGACGGTGGCTTGCAAAATGGCTCGTACCCAACGTGACAGCATAGTAATTCCTAAACAAAAGATAGATGAATGTAAAAAGTATCAATTAATATAAAAAATGAAATAGATTAGCCTATGCTGATTTTGATTGTCTTGCAAGACACAATTGCATTTTTTGCCGTGATTTATGGTTTTGATGGCGTGCCAGTAAAAACGAGCTACGTATTTTAAGAAAGATTCTGTATTAAATACTTGAAGTGTTTTCACATGTCTCTATTTTTGGACATATGGAAATGACTACTGCTATCGCCAGCTTTGCTGCGCTCTCTCAAGACACTCGTCTCAAAGCTTTTCGGTTACTTGTCAATCAAGAGCCGAATGGTTTGCCTGCGGGTGAAATAGCCCGCCAACTGGACGTGCCCCATAATGCAATGTCAGCGCACTTGTCTGTGCTGGCACGAGCGGGCTGGGTGGTCTCAAAAAGACACAGCCGTCAGATAGTGTATAGGGCCTCGTTGTCGCATATGGAAGCGGTCGTTCAGTTTTTACTACAAGACTGCTGTGCAGGGCATCCTGAGTTGTGTGCGTCGCTTATAGACAGTTTAAGTGGATGCGAAACCGGTAAAGCAGACAATTATTAATACATATTTTTATAAATAGTTCCGTAAAACAGACGAGGTTACTATGAAACCATCCGAAGCATCAAAACCATTCATTTTTCATAATCCTAACTGCGGTACTTCGCGCAATACATTGGCTATTATGAAAGCATCAGGTGAGCAGCCAGACATAGTGGAGTACCTTAAAACACCACCCACGCGTGACTACTTGGTTGAGCTATTGGCAAAAATGGAAATCTCTCCGCAAGAGTTACTACGTAGCAAAGAGCCGATTAGTGAGGAGCTGGCTTTGCATAATCCAGACGTCTCCGATGATCAAATTATCGATGCCATGATGGCGCATCCTATTTTGATCAACCGTCCTATTGTTGTCACTGATAAGGGCGCAGCATTATGCCGACCTTCAGAGCGCGTATTTGAATTATTAGAAAATCCGGTCAGCAGTTTTACGAAAGAGGATGGAGAGGTTATTCATAATAGCCAGCCCTTTTCTCATAATTAAATGGATTGTCTAGACTGACTTTGCTCAAATAAGGCTGTTCAATGCTTGCACTCATTATATTTATTGTGACTTTGGTTTTGGTAATCTGGCAGCCAAAAGGATTGGGTATTGGTTGGAGCGCATTGGGTGGAGCATTGATTGCCTTGGTCTTTGGGGTAGTGCAATGGTCTGATGTTGGGATCGTTTGGGATATTGTGTGGGATGCAACCTTTACCTTTGTAGCACTCATCATTATCTCGCTTATCTTAGATAAGGCAGGGTTTTTTGGTTGGGCTGCGCTACACGTGGCAAGACTGGGCAATGGGCAAGGGCGTTTGCTGTTTCCCATGATTGTGATCTTGGGTGCGTTTATATCGGCATTTTTTGCCAATGACGGTGCAGCGTTACTCTTGACACCCATTGTGATTGTCATTTTGCTAAGACTGAATTTCTCTCCGCCCTCTGCTTTGGCTTTTATTATTGCGACAGGCTTTATTGCCGATACTGCCAGTCTGCCATTGGTGACGTCTAACTTGGTCAATATTGTCAGCGCCAATTATTTTGATATTGGTTTTGGGCGTTATGCAGCGGTCATGGTACCAGTAAATATCGTCTCTGTGATTGCAACGCTTGGCGTGCTATGGCTGGTATACGCTCGCCATATTCCAAGGCATTATTCAATTGCCAATCTGAGCAAGCCTGCGTCCGCTATCGAAGACCCTTTGGTGTTCAAGGCGGCTTTCCCATTGCTGGCATTGTTGCTGATGGCTTATTTTGCCACTGAGTCGTTAGGGCTGCATATCTCTTTGGTCACGGGTGCCGCGGCCTTACTACTGATGGCAATCGCCAGTCGTTTTTGGCAAGGCGGTCGCGGAGTGGTGGTTTCTGTACGGGATGTCTTGCGTAACGCGCCTTGGCAAATTGTATTGTTTTCAATCGGTATGTATTTGGTTGTCTATGGCTTAGGTAATGCGGGGCTAACAGATTATGGCGCGCAAGTTTTAAATTGGTTAGGGCAGCAAGGGACTATTATTGCAACGTTGGGTACAGGGTTTTTGTCTGCCATTGTGGCCTCTATTATGAATAATATGCCATCGACGTTGGTCGGCGCTCTAGCTATTGATAGCGCCCAAGTACCCGCAGCGACTCGAGAGTTGATGATATACGCCAATGTAATTGGCAATGATTTGGGGCCAAAATTCACGCCCATCGGTAGTCTTGCGACCTTATTGTGGTTACATGTATTGGCAGAAAAAGACTATAAAATCAGTTGGGGTCAGTATATGAAAATTGGGCTGCTTATCACGCCGCCTGTATTGTTAGCGACGCTACTGGCTCTGGTCTTTTGGTTGCCTTATTTGTCAAACTCGTACTAATGGAATAATTTTTTTTGTTTGTCGTTCGCAGACGTAACAGAGGCTGCAAAAACCTTATGTCATGAGCGCTTTGTATTGGGTTTAAATAGAATAGACGCTATTAGAATGGGCTTTACGCTAACATTCTCTAAAGTCATCGGTTATAATAGCCGCGCATTTTAGCCTTTTGTAATGGCTTTTTATAACGGGTTTCTATGATGTTATCGTCAATTCACTTTAATAGCGATAGAATGCGGCAAGGATGAGTTTTACGTAGCCGCTGTATTAGCAGCACGCCAGTAAAATTTATACCAGTCGCACCTGATGATTGACGTCTCTATTTCATTTCAAACCGCCTGTACGTTTATTTTACCAAGGATTTATGATGAGTGACCAGCAAGCACAAAAGCAAGCCGCAGCCAACGCGGCTCTAAGTTACATCGAAGACGATATGATACTTGGGGTAGGAACGGGCAGTACGGTCAACTGTTTGATTGAGCTGTTGCCGACACTAAAGCTTGCTGGCGCGGTTGCAAGCTCGCAGGTGACGGAAGATAAACTACGTGCGCTTGGCATTGATATCATAGATTTGAACTTCGCTGGTACGCTTGACGTTTATATCGATGGTGCTGATGAAGTCAATGAGCATCTGCAACTGATAAAGGGCGGCGGCGGCGCACTCACTCGTGAAAAAATCGTGGCAGCGGCGTCAAATAAGTTTGTGTGCATGGTTGATGCCAGTAAAAGTGTCGAAACACTAGGCCGCGCGTTTCCGGTACCGATTGAAGTATTGCCGCAAGCTCGCTCCTATGTCGCGCGCCAGTTGGCTAAATTGGGCGGTGAGCCGGTCTATCGTGAAGACTTTGTCACTGATTATGGTAACGTGATTCTTGATACCTATGATTTGGATGTTAGCGATCCAGCAGCGCTTGAGCAGACGCTTAATAATATCGTCGGCGTCGTCTGTAATGGTATCTTTGCCGCCAATCAAGCAGATGTGCTACTAAAAGCGA
Source organism: Psychrobacter halotolerans (assembly GCF_039680845.1). NCBI lineage: Bacteria > Pseudomonadati > Pseudomonadota > Gammaproteobacteria > Moraxellales > Moraxellaceae > Psychrobacter > Psychrobacter halotolerans. The sequence continues at coordinate 182,771 of NZ_JBDKWD010000003.1, forward strand.
GTAGTAATGGGGTGGAAACACTCATTCGTTAGTAGGTTATTGACTGTTTGACTAAAACGTAAAAAGGCAGAACACATTTACCGTGGTCTGCCTTTTTTATTTGCGACTATTTATTTTTTATATATTTCATAGCCAGTTTAAACTAAAGAAGCCACGTTTGATAAGCCACTACTGGTAACATTTTTCTTGCTTGCCGTTCGCAAGCGTGACAGAGACTGCAAAAAATGAATACCAGTAGCACTGTTTTCTTTTTAAAATAGATTGATGATGATCATTAGGTTAAGCGGGTAGCTTAATCTTGTCTTTTAATAAGAACTCCATTAAAGCTTTTTGCGCATGTAGACGGTTTTCTGCTTCGTCCCACACTACTGAACGGGGATCATCTAGCATGTCATGAGAGATCTCTTCGCCGCGATGCGCAGGCAAGCAATGCATAAACACCACTTCAGGATCCGCTTTATCTAACAATGAGGGCGTCACTTGATAGGGCGCAAAACGGCGAGCGCGGGTATTTTGTTCAGATTCTTGTCCCATGCTTGCCCACACATCGGTGACGATCAAGTTAGAATCCTTTGCCGCATCTTGTACGTTTTCGACTAGGCTTACACAATGAGAGAAGCGTTCCATCAGTTTTGGGTCTGGCTCAAAGCCGTAAGGCGCGGCTACTCTTAGCTCAAAACCAAACTGGTTGGCCGCTTGCATAAACGACGAGCACATGTTGTTACCATCACCGACCCAAGTGACGATTTTGTTTTCGATACTGCCGCGATGCTCATAGTAAGTTTGCATGTCAGCAAGTAACTGGCACGGATGAAATTCATCCGTCAACGCATTGATAATAGGAACGCTCGAGTATTCAGCAAAGGTCTCGACCTTTTCGTGACCAAAGGTACGAATCATAATGATATCGACCATACTAGAGATGACACGGGCGGAGTCTTCTAACGGCTCACCGCGCCCAAGCTGAGTATCATTTGGTGATAAAAAGATCGCATTACCGCCAAATTGACCCATACCTGTTTCAAAAGAGATGCGCGTGCGGGTAGAGGATTTTTCAAAAATCATACCAAGCGTACGACCAACAAAAGGCTGATAAATCTCGCCTGCGTGTTGCATCTTACGTAACTCGCTGGCACGTTTGATAAGGGTTTCTAGTTCTTGTTTGGTTAAATCAGATAAGGTCAAAAAATGGCGCAAACTCATAGTAATCCTAGCAATCAATCGCAGTCAGTGAAATGTTATCAATCTTCAATAGCATCGCATTAGTGCGCATACTGGCGTGACAACAAACTTTTAGTATAGCGCAATTACTTCCAATGTAAATGTTCAATTTATGAAGATTGATAAGTCGCTCGGGCAGTTAGTTCATTGATTGTATGCTTATAGTGGTTAGGCTTGTGTTCGCGCTGGCCGTATGCTCAAACGACATAATAACTCATAGCTAATGGTATTGGCATGGCTGGCTATTTCGTCAACATGCGGTGCTTCGCCCCATAGGATGACTTTACGGTTCAATAAAGGCAGCTCTTTGGGTATCTTGCTGACATCGATGACAATCATATCCATTGCCACGCGTCCAATCACAGCGCATGGGTAGCTTTGAGTACTGTCAGTATTGTCAGCATCTATGACAGATACATAAGCATCGTTACTGACCACACGTGGATAGCCATCGCCATAGCCGACGCTCACCAAAGCCGTTCTGGTATCTTGCTGTGCGATCCAGCGACTGCCATAACCGATCGCGTCATTGGCATTAACGGTTTGTAGGGCGATAATCTGGGCGCTAAAGTCCATAGCGGGTTGTAAGTCTAATTCTTGCGCACTTTTATCAATAACAGGAGAGCTGCCATACAAGATGATACCGGGGCGTACCCAATCATAATGATACTCTGAGAAATTAACGGTGCCAGCTGAGTTGCACAGTGACCCCTTAACCTCGGCGCTGACCGTTTCTCGTAGCAAGGTTAATACGTCGGTAAAACGCTGTATCTGTCTCGCATTTAGTGGATGGTCGCGGTTATCTGCGTTGGCAAAATGCGTGGTTAAAATCAGCTGATATCCTGCTTCGTGCAACTGTTTGGCGGCGCTCATAACCCCTTCAGCATTGAAACCCAAGCGATTCATGCCGGTATTGTATTTCAGCCACACCACACGGGTCGCGCTGTCAGCTGGCGGAACGTTGTCTAAAGCCCAGTGTAATTGCGGCGTATGGTGAATCACGCAGCTGATATCATGCTCAATGGCTTGTTGCCATTCATCCGCGGTAAACGCGCCTTCTACCAAACCAATCGTTTTGTCCCAGCCCAGTTGTCTCGCTTCTAGCGCTTCTGTCAAAGTGGCAACGCCGATACCATCTGCTTGATGCAGTGCTGGCAAGACAGCGGCAACCCCATGACCATAAGCATTGGATTTGACCATCGCAAGAACTTTGGATTGTGGCGCCAGTTTTTTGACTTGATTGAGATTGTGGGTAATGGCTTTTGGTTTGATAGTAATGGTGCGCATAATCGCCTTCTTTATTAGCAAAATGTCGAAATTAGCAGAACGATGGAATGAACGTATAAAGCCAGCGACACATCAATGAGGTTGATGCAACGCTGGCTGTTTTTGTAAATCACTTTCTCATTGGTATTCTTGGTTTGGCTCGGACGTGATCGTTGCCGCTGATTGGGTATATCCTGATTGTATATATATAGTCGATTTACTTTAAAAACGAGACAGTGCGCCTGGGATGAATTTTTCGTAGCCTCTGTGTTAGCAGCATGCAAGGAAGATTTATACCAGTCGCACGTAGCCTTTAATGACTGTATTCTATGTTGAACTGGCTATATATTCATCATATTATTCATCGTTCTCAAAACTGACGCTTTGATAATACTCTGGCGTTAGATTGATAAAGCGCGTAAATTGACCTTCAAAGCCCAAACGTATGGTACCAATGGGACCGTTACGCTGTTTACCGATGATAATTTCAGCCACCCCTTTGTGATCTGAGTTCTCATTATAGACCTCATCACGATAGATGAACATAATCAAATCCGCATCCTGCTCAATCGCACCAGATTCACGCAAATCTGACATAATCGGACGCTTGTTGGGTCGGTTTTCTAGACTGCGGTTAAGCTGGGACAAAGCAATCACGGGACACTCAAGCTCACGTGCCAGCGCTTTTAAGCTACGAGAAATCTCTGAGATCTCACCCACACGGTTGCCATCTAGGCTGGGTACTTTCATCAACTGGAGGTAATCGACCACGATAGCGCCCAGACGCCCATCATGGTTTTTGGCGATACGGCGGCAGCGCGAGCGCATCTCAGATGGCGGCAGGGCTGTACTGTCATCAATGTATAAATGCTTAGATTGCAGATGCTGAATGGCGTTCATCATTTTTGCCCATTCATCTTCGTTCATTTGCCCAGAGCGTAGATGTGTCTGGTTGATCGCGCCCCATGAAGATAGCAAACGCATGACGATAGATTCGGCTGGCATCTCCATCGAAAATACCACGACTGGCAAATCTTCATTGAATAAAATACCTTCTGCTAAGTTCATGGCAAAAGTGGTTTTACCCATAGAAGGGCGGGCCGCGACAATGATTAAATCACCTGCTTGCAAGCCCTGTGTTTTGTTGTTCAATTCAACAAAGGGCGTTTGTAGACCAATCATGCCATCAGGGTTTGATTTTAGCTCTTGAATTTTATCAATGACATTGGTCAATACCGCGGTAATGCCAACGGGACCACGCTGCTCAGCGCGTTTGTTATGCTGCTCATTGATACTAAATATCTTGCCCTCGACATTGTCCAAAATATCGCTCACCGTCTGATCTTTTGGATTGTAGGCAAGCGTCAGCATCTCGTTACCCGTGGTAATAAGCTGGCGCAAGGTAGATAGCTCACGTACGCGCTGAGCATAAGCGGTAAGGTTAAATAATGTGGCAGGACTTTGGCTCAAGATATCTGCCAAATAACTGTCGCCGCCTGCGCTTTTTAGAATTTTTTGAGCTTCCAGCCAGTCGTGTACCATGACCGTATCATAAGGCTCATTGACCGCTGCCAAATGCGCAATGGCATCGAAAATATACTGATGTCGGCCTGCATAAAAATCATCTTTGGTGACGATATCTGCAATTTTATCGTACGCCTCTTCGATACTCATCAAAGACGCAAGCAAAGCCTTTTCAATATCGATATTGTGCGGCGGTGTCTGATTGAGTAAGTCGTCGGTTTTTTCGGTATCTGCCATGAGTGCCTAATGTGTCAAAAGTCGGTATAAAAATATTTGCTATAAGAAGCGGTCGTCTCATCTATCTTTTTACAAGTTCTAAAGCTACAAGATATCAAGGTTTGTACATCCTGCGGCTACGCAAGCAGTATAAAAATGAGTCTCAGTGTGCGTGCGTAAATGCTACAATCAAGAGCGAAATTCTACCACATTATGACTGTTCTGACGGCTGCAATGATAAAATTATCTGGCGTTAAAGTTGTCATGCCATGGTGGTCAGTGAAGAATATGATAAAAATAATCTGACTAAAAATATAAAAAATCGGTGACTTACATGAAAAAAAATGATAATTACGCCCAACAAAAACAACCACTGTTACTGACAACGGGTGAACCCGCTGGTATTGGTATGGACGTGGTGTTGTTATTAGCGTTAGAAGATAAGTTACGAGATTTTTTGCGGCCAATTTGGGTTACCGCTGATGCGAGGGCCATGAAAAGGCGTGCGGATGAGCTTATCGCTGCGGGTGTGCTCAAAAGCTGCCCCGCTTGGCAAACCATCAATATCAATCCTGAAGAATTAAACACTGAGCATTTAACAAATCAGATATCGCAACAGAGCACTGATACTGACCATGCCTTTATTCTATTAAATATACCTTGTGCTTCGCCAGTCACTGCTGGTCAAATTAATATTGATAATTCAGCGATGGTGGCACAACAGTTAGCGATTGCTCATACATTGGCCACCAACAAAACCGTGGCGGCTATTGTCACCGGTCCATTGCAAAAATCCGCTTTGATAGATGCCGATATTAAGCTATTAGATGGCACGATGTTTAGTGGTCATACTGAGTTTTTTATGCAGCAAAGTGGCTGTGAAAAAGTAGTGATGATGCTGGCCAACCAAGCGATGAAAGTCGCGCTTGTGACCACGCATTTGCCATTAAAGGACATTCCTGCCGCCATCACTGCTGATAATGTGCGCCAAACGGTACAGATTGTCATTGATGATATGCGTGAAAAGTTTGGCTTAATGCAGCCTCGCATTTTGGTTTGTGGTCTTAATCCACATGCAGGTGAGGGCGGCCATTTGGGCGTCGAGGAGATTGAGATTATCAATCCTGTGCTACAAGAGTTTATCAAAGCTGGCGTAGACATATCAGAGGCAATGCCAGCTGATACTTTATTTACATCTAGACACTTGGCAAACTGCGATGCAGTGATTGCCATGTATCATGATCAAGGTCTGCCCGTACTCAAGTCACATGGCTTTGGCGATACGGTCAATCTAACCTTGGGTCTGCCTTATATTCGCACCTCGGTCGATCACGGTACAGCGCTTGATTTGGCAGGACGAGGCGGTGCGAGTGCTACCAGCTTATACCAAGCATTAATAATGGCAAATGAGATGGCAGACAGATCGGTTGTTAATAGACCTCTTACATAGGGCAGTACAAAGCAAACTAAGCCAAACTTAAGGAAACAGAACAATACGATTCTGAACTTATAAGCACACTTGAAGAAATCAAGCGTTTCAAACGACATCTTAAAGTGTACGGTTTCGACGACAAGGATCAGTATAAATTGGTGTACATTTTTGGATGTGAATAAGACATATGATCAATAAGTATAGATTTGCTAAGCCCTTATTACCTCAAGCTTTATAGCAGCTTGAGGTATTTTTTTTTGAGTGTATGGGCAATTGGATGGGATTAGCATGAGCCCTGCAGCTAAACGCCGACTGATAGATTATTTAGCGAACAATTGATCCATGTCTTTAAACGCCTTAAATTCCAATGCATTACCGCAAGGATCTAGAAAAAACATGGTCGCTTGTTCGCCCGTTTCTCCTTTAAAACGTACATAAGGCTCTATAACAAACTCAGTGCCAAAGTCCTTGAGTCTATTCGCCAAGTTTTCCCATTGGTGCCAAGGCAACACTACCCCGAAATGCGGTGCAGGCACATCATGGCCGTCCACGACATTGGTGTGCGCGTGATCTTGCGACTGTGTTTTTGGATGTTCATGGATCACCACTTGATGACCATAAAAGTTAAAATCGACCCATTGCTCACTAGAGCGTCCTTCTTCTAAATTTAGCACGTCTCTATAAAAAGTGCGGGCGGCTGCTATGTCGTAAACAGGAATGGCGAGATGAAAGGGGGATAAGCTCATAAGATCCTCTTAGTGTTTTTGAATGAAGTTAAATCATCATAACGGAGAATATTGAGCAAGAAAAACGCAATAAATATGCTCTCAGCCCTAATTTTTTTTGGGCTTAGTAATCAAATATACGAATATGGTCAAGGCCGATACAAAGAACCCAGTACACCTACGCAGTACTGGGCTAGATTCAGTCATTAACTGAACCGTAAGCGTAAAGGTATTAATCAAAAAAAGATGACTGCTATGGCAAAGCGATAGGATTTATAGCGCTAACACCTGTTTTAACGCAGTAATCTTTGGTTGCAGGCGATCTGCATAACGATAAGCAAGCACAATTTCTCTGACCAAGTCGTTATCGTCTAACTGATGAATTTTTACTGATGCAGCACTTCTGATCCATAATCCTGCATAAGGAATCAGTGCGACTCCTAGACCAGACTCAACCATCATAAATATGGCGTCAAGATCATCAAGTTCCATGATTTTATTAACATTGATGTCCTGTTGTTTAAGGAACTTATTCAATTGTGCGCCAGCTGACGACTTGAGGCTATAGTGAATAAAAGGGTGCTGCTCAAGCGTTTGTTGTAAGCCATAAAACGGCCATTTTTTTGGGCTAATAAGTACATAAGGCTCAGTAATAAGAAGATCAATACTGATGTGTTTAGGCAAAGTAAATGCTGGCTGTACGATGATAGCGGCATCTATATCACCTGCTTCTAATTTTTCAATTAACTCTATAGAGCGCCCAGGGATGATTTCTGTTTGCATAAATGGTGCCAGCACATTAATAGCCTTTAGCGCTTCAGGTAATATACCAACCTGTACAGAGCTGATAGCACCAATCTTAAGCTGACCATAATAACTAGCAATATCAGTATCTGAGGGCAGCTGCATCGTTGCATAAAGTACTAAAATTTCTTTGGCGATAGGCAGAACACGCAAACCCTGTGGATTCAGCGTGACTGCTCTAGCAGAGCGGGTAAATAGCGATAGCCCCAAAGCCTTTTCTAGCGCCTTCATTTGCGCGCTGATTGCAGACTGTGTCAGATTCATCTGCCGAGCAGTTGCAGCAAAACTGTCTAACTCGCAAACGGCGACGAAAGTTTTAAGTTCTCTAATCATTGAATAGTAACATCTAGATGATTAGGCCATGGCAAATCACTTCTGCCATACTCCCAGCTTCCTTGGTTGGCATAGTAGACAAGGCCTTTATTCTGAGGTAAAAGTACACCAAAAGTATCTTCCTCCTTGTGACTGGCTAAAAACTCTATCCGAATATTGTTATCAAGTATCATCGCTATGTCCAGAGTATTTATGACTGTGATGTCGATTAATTTCCCAAAATGAATTTGCTGCAATATGCTATCGGGCTCTTCATAGTCATCATAGTCATTTTGACCTTCAAGAATCATTTTATTGTCTCTAAAAACTCTCCACAGCTTGTGATAACAACCGAAACTCCATTCACCATAAAAAGGGTCGGCCATTTTGGGTTTATTGTGAGAGATTCTCTTTCCAAAATCTATACTAATGCTATTACCAAAACGTACTCGCTTTCGACAACATACTTCGCCCATACTGTCTTCAAGCAAAGGTCGTATTTCTTTAAACATATACATATTCTAAGCCTTTAATAAAAACTATACTATGAAAGACGCAGTATTTAGTTAGAGTATGGGCAGTTTGCAGCTCGCAAATACTTCCATAACGTCCATTATGACAAATGGTTTGAAAACAAAACACACTTCACTGATTGTACTAAATTTAAGATGGTTTATAGATAAAATATCTCGAAAATACGCCCCAATTATGAGCTGTGCTATAATCTGACGTTATAAAAAGTACTTTATCATTACTGTGCTGTCTCTCTTTTATCTTTTACTATTAAGACTTGTTTATGGCCAACTCTACGTTTGATGCTCAAACCATCTCCAACAGCTTAAAAGCTGCCAAACACCAACCGCGTAAACGCTTTGGTCAAAACTTCTTGCATGATACCAGCGTCATTCGCCAAATCGTGGACAGCATTCGTCTAGAACGTGATGACAATTTGATCGAAATTGGGCCGGGAATGGGCGCATTGACTGAGCCTTTATTGGCTGAAGTAGACGCCATGACGGTGGTTGAGTTGGATCGCGATTTGGCAGACAGCTTGCGTATTCGTATTGGTGCCAACAGCCATCCGAATTTTACGATTATCAAAGACAATGCCATGCATGTTGATTATCGTGAGCTATACAGTGCAGAACGCGGTAAACTTCGTGTGGTAGGTAATTTGCCTTACAATATCTCGACGCCGATACTGTTTCATTTGCTCAGCTATGCTGATGTGATTCAAGACATGCACTTTATGCTACAAAAAGAAGTGGTTGAGCGTATCACCGCTGACGTCGGTAGCAAAACCTATGGTCGTCTGTCGGTTATTATGCAGTATCACTGCGATACCGATTATTTGCTAACGGTACCGCGTGGTGCGTTTAACCCACCGCCAAAAGTAACCAGTGCTGTTTTCCGATTGACGCCGCATGTGAGCAAACCTGTCGTAGCAGAGGACGAAGATTACTTTGCCATTGTCGTACGCGAAACTTTCAATCATCGCCGCAAGACATTGCGTGCTATTTTTAAGAATTCGACATTGTTACCAACGCTAAGTGAAGAAGATTTTGCGGCTTGCGATATCAATCCACAAGCGCGCCCTGAGACGTTAAGTGTCAAAGACTTTGTACGATTGAGCAATCGTGCGAGTCAATTAGAAGGCTAAACAGTCTTTGATAAAGATAGCGCCCTATTAAGCGCTTTTTAGAGTCGGTTTTTGTCAGATTGAATAATTTATCAGATTGAATGATTAGATTTAAGGTTGTGAGAAATTATGAGTTTTCGTCATCAATATGTCATCGGTGACCTACAAGGTTGCTATGCTGCTTATCGTGAATTATTGACGTTGTTGGATTTTGATCCTGCTCAGGATAAATTATGGTTCGCTGGTGATTTGGTAGCGCGCGGTGAGGATTCATTAAACACGTTGCGTGATGTCAAAGCTTTGTGTGAGCAAGGGGCGGCGGCAACGGTACTGGGTAATCATGACCTTAACTTGATTGCTGTGTGGCGCGGTGCGACCAAACTTAAGAAAAAAGATAAAACCGCACCGATTTTTGCCGCCGATGATTGTGATGAGCTACTTGAATGGTTAAGGCATCAGCCATTATTGGCTTATCCTGACGAACAGACGGTACTCGTGCATGCAGGTATTCCGCCGCATTGGCGTATTGATGAAGCGGCAGATTATGCCAGAGAATTAGAGTCGCAACTACAGGGCAGTTTAGAACAGCTTGATGCATTATTGCCAAATTTATATAGCAAGAGCGCTGATAACTGGCACTCAGATATCGAAGGGTTCACTAGACTGCGAGCCATTGCCAATTATCTCACGCGTATGCGCTTGTGCAAACAGGACGGCACGCTTGAGTTTGAATTTTCGGGAAGTTTGAATGAATCCATGCCGGAGGATTTTTTGCCGTGGTTTGAATGGCATGTGCCTCGCACGCGCAAGATATTGTTCGGTCATTGGGCCGCGCTGCAAGGCGAGGTCGATCTGCCTTATGCCCGTGCACTTGACGGTGGCTGCGTTTGGGGCAACTATCTTTTGGCATATAGGCTAGGGGATGGGGAAGTGATCACGTCAGGCGGGCAGTGTCCGCTACCATAATTGGCAATTAAACATTCATTATTTAATTGCTCAATCATCCGCAAGATCAGCAGTTCTCTAAAACCACCTTTTCGCTGCCTGTTTAATTGGGCAGCTTTGGTGGTTTTTTAGGTTTGGGCAAAGGTGTTTTGGCGTCACCCACGGTTTTACTATCTGGGTTATTGGCGCTCAATTCATCATCCACCGTTTTATCGTGACTACTGTCTGAAGTATTTAGCGTTTTGGTTGCTTGGTCATATTGAATATCGCCCGTATAAGGTGAGCTATTCAATTCTTCATCGACCAAACCATCATCAAGATCCACGACTTTTTTTGCAGAAGCATGAGGTTGTACATGGTTGCCCTCAGGCTGGTTATCATAGTATATATCTGTGTTGGTTTGCTGCCCTTGCTCATTGGGTTGCTTAGATTCTGGCAATATTCTGACATCAGACAACCGTCTTACGACATAATTACTAGGTATCGCTTTGCCGCCTTTTTGCATGGTGGTATCATCAAATATCATGTGCCCTTGACTGTCAATACGAGCGTACTTCATGGGTTTGTCACGGGGCCAGAAAAAGTCAGAAGGGTGGCTGATAATGTGACCAAAAATCAATTTTGTGAGACGACCCCATTCAAAGAAACGCACTTCTTTAGAGCGTAATGCCACAAACAACGCCAGTGAAAAGCTGACCATCAAGTTGACGATACCGATAAGCGCTACCCCCAGTATCGAGATTAAAATAACACTCCAGCTTATTTGATCGGCAGAGATATTAAACAAACCATGGGCTAAGTTTGCAGAAGCAAAGGCAATGTGACGAATGTCGATTGGTAAGCCGAATATATAGCCAATCGTCGCGGTACTTCCTAAGAAAACCCCGAATAAAAAGTTACCCATGATCGCGCCTAAATTGGCCTCTACAAAGTCGCCCAATCGTTTGAGCCATGACGTTGGTAACATGAACTTAAGAAACCTATGACGCTGAATACGAGCACCTACATGGTTGTAGACCGCTAGATTGTCATAATAGCCTGCTATCAAACCAGATAAAAACAAATAAATACCCGCAATCGCTGCGTGAGGGATTGCTAAGGAATGAAATGGGTCAAGGTCATGAAGCAGATGCCCCGCTTTTTCAGTACCAATCATCGGTGCGCCCGTATACTGTAACCACGCAAAAGAGATGATAAGAGCGACCGGAATCGCGAGCATCACGTTACCCATGATCGCGATAAATTGAGTCCGCAAAATATCGACAATCAACTCTGACAGTTTGGTTAATTGGTGCGATTTTTTACCAGAGCTTTCAGAGATAGTAGAGGCGATAGCGGCCGCTGTCATAGCAGGCTGCTTGGTCGCGACTGTACCGCGAATCACATGAATAAAAACGAAGCCCAGACCATAGATCATACTGTTGATAAAAGCGCGACCCATGGGTGCAAGCGCCAATTGATAAGCCAGTATTTTTAGCGTGGCCATAAAAGCAATGACAAAGCCGCCGATAGACGCTTTTTTGAACATCTGGCGATAGCCCGCTCTATCGGTACTGATATAGTGCTCGCCAACACGGCTGGCGTTTTCAGTCACTTTGCGCGATAGCAATTTTGTATTGTTATCAATCAAATACATGATGCTATAGCGGCGATTGGAGGTCGTAATCAGCGTTTGGATCAGCTCAATCACCGCGCCATCACGCTTTTGATTACTCTCTGTGAGCAGTTCAGTTAAGATACGGATACGCTGTAAGCTTTGATCCAAACGTAGCATCATATTGGTCAAGCGGATAGAGATGCCTGTTTTGTAAATGCGTTTGCGTACTGTCGCCACGATGTCTTCACATTGCTCAATCATGACCAGTAAGGGCGCAGGATCAACCGCATGCTCAGGGGTCGTATCGGTTAAATTATCTAACTCATGCGCTTGCCTGTACTGATTGACAAACAATACTGCTTCTTGGTTTTGAGCAACAAAAGACGCGGAATAATTCAGTATCTGCGGATAGGATTCCATTAAATCGGGATGCAAGCCTATACCTGTAATGCGATAGGATAAAATGATAATGGCATTTAAAATACTGTTTTTTGCGGTGGCGACCAAGTCTAAATGCTTGGCTTCTACTCGCAGCAGCGCAATCAGATCGTCCCATTTTTCTTTATCAATGCTGGCAAGCCAACGTTCATCAGAGCGTTTATTAAATAAATAGCCAACCAGCTCAACGACCGAGTCCTCTTGAGGCAAAAGCGGCAAAAACCGATGACCGATCAAACGACGTAAGCTGTTGAAAAACCCTTGGTCTGACATAATGCCAGTATCGGTATAAAGCGATATCTGACGGTACTGGATAATTAACTTTAAAACAAAGCTAGAGAGCCCATCGCCATATTCTGGATGCTGCTGGAGAATATCAATCAATGACTGTATATGGTCATTGGCCAGTTCCGTCTCCTTGTCATCCACACGTAGCTCATCTATCAAGCGTTTGAGTATCGCAGGATCAGGTACATCACTTAAGGCGGTAATTTGCTGTAAAATGCGTTTTAGTTCTGACACGTCGCATCCTTTATTATGATTATTTCAATGGCTTTCATGACGCGATATGGATCATTGTAAAATGGACTAAAATGATCGACATGGCTAAAAATCCGGTAATGTTGTACGTAATTTGGACGACACGTTCACTTGCGCTATTTTAATCATAACCATGCGTCGATAGTTAATTATTTTGTTAGCAGTTATTTTGTTGGTAACTCTATTGTCAACAAAGACATTCGTTATTGCGGATATTAAAAACGGTGTTGACAAAAAAAAGGACAGTAATGTCACTGTCCTTTTTATTAGCATACTTATTACAGTACCATATGTTATCAAAGTACTATCAATGGTTAATCATACCGACTTAACTGGCAGGCACATTGAAGTAATCAAGATCAAAGTTCATCATCGGATCACTACCAGCTTGAACCATTTTGGCATGAGCATCAATGCGTGGCAAGATACGGCCCACAAAGTAGTCGGCAAGCTTGGCTTTATTGGTATAAAACTCGCCCTCTTTGCCATTGGCCGCTTCCACCATCAATGCAAACATATATGAGTAAGACAGATAACCAAAGGCGTGCATGTAATCAACGGCGCAACCATTGATCTCGTTTTTGCGCTCACCAATATTATCAAGGACGGTTTTGGTTAGCGTCTCAATCGTATCAGCAGCCTCAAGTGTGGCTTGCTTGATGCTATGATCCGCTTGCATGCTATTTACAAAATCACGAATCTCATCTAAGAAGTTCATGATGTATTTACCGTTATTTTTCGCCACTTTACGACCCAATAGATCAAGGGCCTGAATACCATTGGTACCTTCATAAATCTGAGCAATGCGGGTATCACGAACGATTTGTTCCATTCCCCATTCACGTATATAGCCGTGACCACCGAAAACTTGCTGGCAATCTACAGTAGCCTCAAGTGCTTTATCAGTCAAGAATGCTTTAGCCACTGGTGTCAGAAGGGCAACGCGCGCCGCCGCCGCTTGTGCTGCTTCAGGATCGGTACTAAATTTCTCTGTATCGAGGTTTTTGGCCACGTACATAGCAAAACAACGTGACGCTTCTGTGTTGGCTTTGGCATTTAACAGCATACGACGCACGTCGGCATGATGAATAATGGCATCAGCAGGCTTTTCTGGGCTTTGTAGTTGGGTGTCGCTACGGCCTTGTCCGCGATCATTGGCATACAGCGCAGCATTTTGATAAGCAAGCTCTGAGCCGCCCAATCCTTGCAGACCCATGGTCACACGCTCATAGTTCATCATAATGAACATAGACGATAGGCCTGTGTTTTCTGCGCCAACCATCCAACCTTTGGCACCATCAAAGTTCATCACACAAGTCGCAGAGGCTTTAATGCCCATTTTGTGCTCGATAGAACCCACTGCCAATGTATTGCGTTCGCCTAAGCTACCATCTGCATTGACCAAAAACTTGGGTACAACAAACAATGAGATGCCTTTTGAACCTTCTGGCGCGTTGGGTGTTTTTGCCAATACCAAGTGAATGATATTATCAGTTAAGTCGTGCTCACCGCCTGTGATAAAGATTTTGGTACCAGAAACACTATAGCTACCATCATCATTAGGAACCGCTTTGGTTTTGATAATACCCAAATCAGTACCGGCGTGCGGTTCTGTCAAGCACATGGTACCTGACCATTCGCCGCTATACATTTTTTCTAAATAAGTCTGCTTTTGCTCTTCAGAGGCCGCTGCATTCAGACAAAGCGTCGCGCCAACGGTCAAGTTTGGGTAAAGAGCAAAGGATTGATTGGCAGTAAAAATCATCTCTTCAGCAAGCATGGTGACCATTTTAGGGAAGCCTTGGCCGCCGTATTCAGCGTTACCACTTAAGCCAACCCAGCCTGATTCTGCATATTGCTTATAAGCGTCTTTAAAGCCTGTAGGGGTGGTCACAACGCCATCACCTTGAAAGGTTGCTCCTTCTTCATCACCGCTTTGGTTGATAGGTAATAAAACGTTTTTTGACAGTTTTGCCATTTCTTCCAAAATCATATTGACCGTATCAATGTCAACATGCGCTAAGTTTTCGTTATTCTGCCAAAATTCTGGCGCTTTAAAGACGTCCTTTAAGATAAAGCGCATGTCATTCAGAGGGGCATTATAAACAGCCATAAACATTCCTTTGGTTCAAATGGATAAAATTGGAGTTGTTAAGATTATCAACGGCTCTTTTGGGGTAATCTTATTGATTTAACAGTAGTGGCTAATAGTCAAAGTTTAACAAATAAGCAGGTGAGCTGGGGTGTTTCTTCGTGAATTGTGCGTGCACCAAAAGTTAACAGTGGCTATTGAAGTCTTGAACAGGTTTTTATGATAGTGGGCAGTATCACAACATAGTTGATAAAAAAGACGCATAGTCGATAAAATAGGAACACAAAATAAATCAGCAACACACTTTTGTATGTTGCTGATAGGAAAGAGGATAGGGGCGTTAATTTATAAAAAGAAGCTTACAATCATTAACTTTTTAAACATGACTGCTTAGAAAGCAAATTGATCGACATCCATCGTCATGTATGGCTCAACACCTGTGCTGATACGTTGTACGTGTGTGGTGGTACGTGGCAACAATTTAGCAAAGTAGAACTGAGCAGTTTTGATCTTGGCATCATAGAATGCTTTTTCGCCACTACCGTCTGCAATCGCGGTTTGAGCAACAAGCGCCATACGCGCCCATAAGTAGGCAAGCGTGACATAACCACTAAAGTACATATAATCGACCGCAGCACCGCCAACGGCATCTGGGTTTTCGGTGGCCTGCATGCCAATACGTGACGTGAGATCACCCCATTCTTTGACGTGTTTGGCGAGCGGACGAATAAATTGACCCATCTCGTCGTTTTCTTTGTTGTCTTCACAGAATTTTTGAATGATTTTTACAAAGTTGGCAAGCAGTTTACCTTGTGAGCCTAGTACTTTACGGCCAAGTAAATCAAGCGCCTGAATCTCAGTGGTGCCTTCATATAGACAAGCGATACGAGTATCACGCACGTTTTGCTCCATGCCCCATTCACTGATAAAGCCGTGACCACCATACACTTGGATACCATGGTTGGCGGCTTCTAGACCCGTTTCTGTCAAGAAGGCTTTGGCAATCGGTGTCAAAAATGACAGCATTTGGTCAGCAAACTTAAGCTCGTCACCTTCGCCCTTTGCCACAGTATCAGCAAAATGTGAGAGGTAATAGACCAATGCACGGCCACCTTCTGCAAACGCTTTTTCGGTCAATAGCATGTTGCGGACAGCAGGATGAACGATAATAGGATCAGCGACTTTATCTGGTGCTTTTGCGCCTGATAGTGAACGCATGGCTAGGCGGTCTTTTGCATAAGTTAGCGAACCTTGGAACGCATACTCAGCAGCAGTGAGACCCTGAAGGGCAGTACCGATACGAGCCACGTTCATAAAGGTGAACATACACTGTAGGCCACGGTTCTCAGGTCCAATCAGATAACCTGTTGCGCCGTCAAAGTTCATGACACAAGTGGCAGAAGCCTTGATGCCCATTTTGTGCTCGATTGAGCCACAAACAACTTTATTTTGTTCGCCCAAGCTGCTGTCTTCATTGACAATGACTTTAGGAACGATAAACAAGGAGATGCCTTTTGTGCCAGCAGGCGCACCTGGTAGACGAGCCAAGACAATGTGAATGATGTTATCGGTTAAGTCGTGCTCACCTGCTGAGATGAAGATTTTTTGACCGGTGATGCTATAAGTACCATCTTCTTTAGGTTCTGCTTTGGTACGAATGATACCTAAGTCAGAACCTGCATGGGCTTCAGTCAAACACATGGTGCCTGACCATTCGCCCGTGACCATTTTTTCTAGGTAAGTTTGTTTTTGTTCGTCCGTACCATGGTGTTCGATAGTCTGAATCGCGCCATGCGATAGACCAGGATACATAGAGAACGACCAGTTAGCAGTACCTACCATTTCATTGATAACAGTAGACAAAGAATACGGCATATTCTGACCACCGAATGCTTCTTCCGCCGACAATGCTGGGAAGCCAAGCTCACAGTAAGCTTGATACGCTTCTTTAAAGCCTTTTGGCGTCGTGACCACACCGTTGTTAAACTGACAGCCTTCAGCATCACCGCTTTGGTTCAATGGCGATAGCTCATTTTCAGAGAAGTTAGCCGCCATCTCAAACAGGCTGTCCATCAACTCACGATCGGCTTCTTGGAATGCGGGCAATTTTTTGTAGTGGTTTTCGCTATCGAGTAACTCGTGCATTACAAATTGAATGTCACGTAAGGGCGCTTTATATTGCATAACTTCCTGTCCTTTTTTAAATATAATCGATAATAGCCAATATTGGACATTTGGCGACGCGACCACTTAGCGCATATTTTTGACTCATTTTTATTCAGCGAAGCCAAATAAATGAGAGCTAATAACGCAAAGTGATTCGATTATCGATTAAATAATTATGTATTGAAAAGAATGGTAATTGTCAGAGTCGAATTGGGACTTGAAGAGATCTAACAAATTCACTATAAAAGATAGGCTTTCATAGGCGATTATACAAGTTTGGTCACAGCACTGATAAGTCATGAACCTATCTTGCATCGGGTATTAAATTCTCATCAACAATAAAAGCATGTGGTGGTAAGTTGCTGAAAAAGCTAGTGATATTAAGTGTCTTAAAGCAAGCTTAGCCAAACTACTGGAAAGACTCGTACTGCTTAATTAACATCTCAGTTGCCACTTCAGCCGTCACAGGTTTTCCTAGCCAGTAACCCTGACCATGTCGACAGCCCATGGACAACAAAATATCACGCTGACTTTCAGTCTCGATGCCTTCAGCAATGACTTGCATATCAAGCGCCACTGCCAAGTCTAAAATGGCTTTTACAATCGCATGCTGCGTGCGATCAGTCTCAATGTTTGTGATAAAGCTTTTATCGATCTTAATAAAATCAAACGGATACTCTTGTAGATAACTCAAAGAGGCATAGCCTGTCCCAAAGTCATCCAAAGCCAAGAAAATCCCCAGATCTTTGAGCGCATTTAGTTGTTTTTTGACATTGGCATGGCGTTGAATCAAAGAGGATTCAGTCACCTCGATATGGAGCTGATATTCAGAGATATTGTATTGCACGAACAAAGTGTTCACCATCTCAAAAAAATCAGGATGACTAAATTCAGCCGCATCGGCGTTGATACAGATATGTTGACAAAAGCCTTGCTGTTTCCAAATCGACAGCTGCTTGACAATGTGAATGGCCATTTGTGAAAACAGCTCAAATGACAGCTTATGAGTGAGAATAGCGTTGATAAAATGGGTGGGGGTTAGTAGTCCACGGGTTGGATGTTGCCAGCGTACTAAAGCTTCAAATCCAGTAATAATGCCAGTAGCCAGCTCAAATTTTGGCTGATAATAAGGCACAAACTCGCCTTTGATGGTGGCTGCTCTGAGCTCGGTTTCTAACTTTAAGCTATCATCGGTTGATTTTTCAATAGCCGCATTGTACCAGCAGATATCATCACCACCTTGCTGTTTGACATAATGTAGCGCTTTTTCAGCTTTGCTCAATAGTCCTGTCGAGTCAGTACCATTTTTAGGAAAATAACTCACACCAGCAGAGATATGATAATAGATATTGGCCTCTACTGCCTCATTTTCATCTAAAGAGAGGGGGCGTTCACACATTTGCATCAAGCTGTCTAGCTGGTGGCGTACCATATTGGCGTCATTGCATTCAAATACTAGGGCAAAATCTTCACCCCCAAAGTGTGAAAAACAGCGTAAGTTATCCAGTTTCAGCTCTTTGACGCGTGTTGCAAAACTCTTTATCAGGGTGTTGATGCCATCAGACCCTAAAAGGCTCGTCAGACTTCGATAGCGATCAATGTTTAAACGTACAATGACAATTTCTTGATAGCTGTCCAACAACAAATCACTGGTTAGACTTAAAAACACTTTGCGGTTCGGTAAACCCGTCAATTGATCGTAATTAAGCAAATGCGCCACCTGTCTTTGGTCTTTAACGACCGCCGACACATCACGCACCATGCAAACATAATAATGGTTCTGTTCGATACAAATCTTGCGATAGATTGAATGACATTCAATCGTCTGTCCATAGCGGTTTGGCATCGAAAAGTGGTTTTCATAAAAACCATTATGGTCTAATTGATGAATAATATCTGACAAAATCGCTTTTTCTTCTTCTGATAAAAACTGGGCTTCATAGATGCCAAGCGGCCGCCCTAGTATAAATGCTTCGCTATAACCAATAATCATCTCATAACTGGCATTGACTGCTAAATAACGAAAATTAGCATCTAGAATGAATATGGCATCATCAAGTTGCTCACATAATTTTGCCAGCAACTGCTGCTTAGCAGGGTTCGAAATAGGCTTAAAATTAGGCATAATTAGACTCACAACGTCAAAGTTGACTAACATATGGACTTACGTGTATGAGGTGCTGGCAAGCTAATAACTCAGCGCATGCAAGGTTGCGAGCGCAACGACTGGCGCTGTCTCAGTACGTAAGACTCTTGTACCAATTTGCCAAGGCGTAAAACCTGCCTCAGAGGCTTGCTGACATTCCTCACTGCTAAGACCGCCCTCAGGCCCAATCAATAACTGGATATAGGCGTTTTTTTGCTTAAGAACGTGTGCTAACGATTCGGGCATGGCAGGTTGTCCTGCGGCGGGCACACTAAGCTGCAGACGCAAATCGGCTGCTTGCTCTAGCGCTTGATAATAATAATCTTGACTAAGCGAAGACATGATAGGACTGACCACAGTTTTGATATTTAAAGCGCTAACGTTTGGGTTACTTAGCCAATCATTGATAGAGACAGGCGCCATAATAAGGGGCGGACGGTTAAGACCACATTGCTCACACGCGGCAATAGCCACTTGTTGCCAGTGCGCCAGTTTTTTTTCTACTTGGGCAGGCTTTAGATTCACTTCACCATGATGACTGCTTAAGAGCTGAATGGCAGTGACGCCAAGCTCGGTTGACTTTTGAATGGCGTAATCCATGCGCTCACCGCGACTCACTACTAAGCCAATTTTGGTAATCAATGAATTGCTGCGATCATCAGAAACATGCGCAAGTAAAATGGCAGTGGCGTGTTTTTTGCTGATGGTTTGTAGCTGTACCTGGTACTCACCACCGAAGCCATCAAATAAAATCCCTTGATCGCCGATATTGGCACGCAACACACGGCACCAATGATGCACAATGTTTTCAGTCAAAGTCACACTGGTGCCAATAGGCAGAGTGCTAAGCGGCGGGTAGAGGGTTTCTGCCTCATTACTAATATCATCACTACTGGTAGCATAAAAAAAACGTCGCACAGTCGCTTAGTCCTATATCTTTAATAATAGTATGGTTAAATATCTTATCAGAATATCGTTCCGCTGGGTAAAGGTATTGTCGTTAATAGACTGGATATTTCTTTTTGGTTATCTTATGGGACAATCAAAAAATCGTAATGCCAACCATAAAAAAACTGGCGCTCCTAAGAACGCCAGTCATTAAGTTATCAATACCGAGCCAAGTTAAACCGTCAATCCTAATGCTTCAACCAAGCGTTTATTTGGTTCAACTTTGTTCATTGTATAAAAGTGCATTGCTGGAATGCC
This sequence comes from Psychrobacter halotolerans, assembly GCF_039680845.1. Taxonomy (NCBI): domain Bacteria; kingdom Pseudomonadati; phylum Pseudomonadota; class Gammaproteobacteria; order Moraxellales; family Moraxellaceae; genus Psychrobacter; species Psychrobacter halotolerans. Next base: position 203,040 of record NZ_JBDKWD010000003.1, read on the forward strand.
TTCATTTATCAAGCGCTCACACAAACGATAAACCACATCAAATCCAAATTCACCAATGGCTTTGCGATCATCGCCAAAATCAGCCAACTGTTTACGCACATAACGTGGAATGTCAGCCCCGCAGCTATCGGCAAAACGCACCAAATTGCTAGAATTGGTAATTGGCATAATGCCAGCAACCAAAGGCTGAGCCATGGTATCGATACCGCGTTTCTCTAACGTATCACGCAAATAAAGATAGCTATCCGCATTATAAAAAAACTGCGTGATGGCTGCATTTGCACCCGCTTGGTACTTGTTCACCAAATTATTAACATCAAAATCAAAGCTACGTGCTTGTGGATGCATCTCTGGGTAAGCGGCAACTTCAATATGAAAGTGGTCACCTGAATGTTCACGAATAAACTTAACCAAATCTAACGCAAATGGTAGCTCGCCCATGCCAACTTGACCTGAGGGCAAGTCGCCACGAAGCGCAACGAGACGTTTGATACCCAACTCTTTATAATGATCGAGTAACCCTGCGATTTCAATTTTATCATCACCGATACAAGACATATGCGGTGCAATTTGAGTATCGCCGCGGGCACACAGCGCTTGCACAATATCCAACGTGCGGCTACGAGTAGAGCCACCTGCACCATAGGTCACTGAAAAGTAAGCTGGTGACAGGGTGTTTAACTCATCAAAAGTGTTCAGTAACTTCTCATGTCCCTGCTCAGTTTTGGCAGGGAAAAACTCAAATGAGAAAACAGGCTTACTCATAGTCGTGCTCCTCAGTACTTTAATTAATATTTATAAGCGTCAGGTTTGAACGGACCTTCGACAGGCACGCCCAAATACTCAGCTTGTTTTTCCGTCAGCTTAGTCAGGGTACCGTTAAAGCCTGCAACCATCGCTGCTGCTACTTCTTCATCCAGTTTCTTCGGCAAGACTTTGACGTATAAGTTATCAAAACGCTCATCAACTGGCAGCTCAGCGAATTTTTCTTCGAACAGATACATTTGTGCCAATACTTGGTTGGCAAATGAGCCGTCCATCACGCGTGATGGGTGACCGGTGGCGTTACCTAGGTTTACCAAACGACCTTCAGCAAGCAAAATCAAGTAATCGTTTTCATCATCCGAGCGGAAGACTTGATGGACTTGTGGCTTAATCTCAACCCAGCGCCAGTTGTCACGCATGAATTGGGTATCGATTTCGGTATCGAAGTGACCAATATTACAAACCACTGCACCAGGCTTCAACGCCGCTAGCATGTTTCTGTCGCAAACGTGATAGTTACCAGTGGTAGTGACGATCATGTCAGTGTTTTCGAGCAGATGGGTATTGATGTTGTCTGCGCCGCCTGTATTGTCGCCATTCAGGTAAGGAGAGACGACCTCAAAACCATCCATACATGCCTGCATCGCACAGATTGGGTCCACTTCTGAAACGCGCACGATCATGCCTTCTTGACGTAAGCTTTGCGTAGAGCCTTTGCCCACATCGCCATAACCGATAACCAACGCGCGGCGACCACCAAGGAACATATCAGTGGCACGTTTGATGGCGTCGTTTAAGCTATGACGGCAGCCATATTTATTGTCGTTTTTAGATTTGGTAACTGCATCGTTGACGTTGATGGCTGGTACTTTCAATGTGCCCTTGTTCAACATATCGACTAGACGGTGTACGCCCGTGGTCGTTTCTTCTGAGATACCGTGGATGTTGTCTAGCAATTCAGCATAATCTGAATGAATCAGCGCGGTTAAATCGCCACCGTCATCCAAAATCAAGTTGGCATCCCAAAGTTGACCAGATTCTTCACCGCCAACATGGACTTGTTGGCGTAGGCACCACTCGTACTCTTCTGCGGTTTCGCCTTTCCAAGCATAAACAGAGATACCAGCAGCAGCAATGGCGGCCGCAGCGTGATCTTGGGTTGAAAAGATATTACATGAAGTCCAACGTACTTCCGCACCCAGTGCGACGAGCGTCTCGATAAGTACAGCAGTCTGAATCGTCATGTGGATACAGCCAGCGATTTTAGCGCCTTTAAGCGGTTGCTCTGCTTCGTAACGACGACGCAAGCCCATCAGGGCAGGCATTTCGGCTTCAGCAAGGGTGATTTCACGGCGGCCGTAATCAGCAAGGCTGATATCAGCGACTTTATAGTCAGTGAAAGAGGGATCGATCGTATGGGCAGATGGGGTGTTAGACACTGCGTCCATAATATGCTCCTATCAGTGGTTTGATTTATGATAAAAAGAATAAAAACGCAGGTGCCGTTATTTGCGCTGTTGATACTCAAGATGGGTTTTCAACAGTTAACCGAGCCTAACATAAGGGTTGAACAGTAGGTTTTATCATATAAACACGACTATTAATACTTATGGCGCAACACCTCTCGGAGGTCGTTATTGTAATAGATGAGGCCGAGCTTGTCACCTATTGGATAGCGTAAATGATAGGCCGTGACTGTATAGACAATTTGTTATTTTACAGTCATAAAAAAAGGCCACCGATAAGTGACCTAATTATTGTTAACCGTTATTGGCTTTTATACGCTCAAAGTTTAGAACCAGTTGTAGGTTAGTGAGGTAAAGTAGTTGATGCCGTCAGTATTATAACCAGGTAGAGTGATATATTTTTCATTAGTAATATTGTCTAAGCGAGCGGTCATCGTCAAGTTTTCTGTTAGCTGATAGTTACCGCTAACATTTAGTAAACCATATGAGTCTACCAACTGCGATTCTACATTATCGACGCCACTATAGTAATTATCTACGTATTCATATTCAGCACGTATATCGAAGCTTGGCAGACGGTAACCAGCGTAGATTAAGCCTTTATGTTCAGGACGAATAGCAAGGAAGTTGCCATCGTTAATTCCATCGCTATCGTCTTTGGCCTTTTGGTAGTCATAACTACCGCCAAATAGGTAACTATTTAGCTCCCAATCTGAAGTCAGCGTTATACCATTGATTTTTGCTTGCTCAATGTTCTCATAATTTCCGCCAATATATTCACCTTCACTATCATATATTGCGTTAAAGTTAATCAAATCATCAACTTTATTATGATAGCCAGTTAAACGTGTAGACTGTAGTAATGTCTTATATTCTATAAAGGCTTCGTAGTTATCACTAGTTTCTGCGTCTAAATCAGGGTTACCTGAGTCTGGATAATACAACTCATTGAAATCAGGAGCTCGGAAACCTTTAGCGTAGTTAGCCCCAATACGGAAATTGGTATTAAGATGATAAGCACCCCCTAAGTTGTAAGTAGTTTCATTCCCATACTGTGAATTATCATCAAAACGTATGTTGGCTTGGGTATCAAATTGCTCGTTTGTCAATAAGTAACCTAAAAATGCACTTTTCACATCACGGTCATCGGTATTATAACCAGTAGCTGTCGTATCAAGACTTTGGTTAAGATATTCTAACCCATAGACTCCTTGCCCAACCGATAATTTGTGTTGACCTACTAAACTCACTTGATCCTGCTTGGTATTAAACTCATCACCAAACTTGTTATCAAGCTTATCAATAGAATGACCATATTGTAATTTTACTGATGACTCAGGGCGATAGCGCCAATCAACGAATGCCTGTGCTGCGCCATTCTCTTGATCAGAATAATCATCTTTGTTGGCTCCATTATCGAATTCAACGGTTGATTTGCTGTATAAAGCGCTAGTACCTGCTGACCACTGTTCATTGATACGCTGGTTCAACGCAATGCTAAAACCATCACTCTCGAAACCGTCATTGTCTTTATTATAACCAAATGTACCAGGTAATTTAGCATTGAAACCTTTAGTTTCGTTGTGACTAGCAGAAAGACTAAGTGCTGTACCATTTTCATTAGTAAGCTGAGCAGTTGCTCCATAAGTATAATGATCATTTGATCCAGCACCAGCAGTCACTGAGAAATTACTGTTCTCAACATTAGCGCCTTTGGTAAAGATTTGAATGACGCCGCCCATGGCATCGGCACCATAAACGCTAGAACCTGAAGCACCGTACAATACTTCAATACGCTCAATTTGATCAGCAGGCAGTAAGCCAAGGGTTGCACTCCCAGTACTTAAAGAACTATAGCGAACTCCATCAATAAGCACTAAGATCTGCTTGCCTTCGTAGCCACGCATGTATATTTTTGATACTGAGCCCATCCCACCATTGCTATAGTGGCTAATTCCTGGCTGACGCTTTAAAACTTCTAATGCGGTTTGACCCTGATAGCGTTGCAATTCTTCGCTATCGATGACGCGAGTCTGAGCAATGACATTACTGGTTTTAGTGGGCGTACGCGTTGCAGTTACAACAATTTTATCAAGCTCAACTTTTGGTAGCTCATTATCGTTAACGCCATTTATATCGTTAGGGGCGGCGTGTGCGCCAATAGCAAACATACCAAGTGCGCTTAGGATACTTAACCGAAGATAAGTGGTCGAAGATGGACGCGATAAAACCATTTTTAATTCCAAATTAATCAAATAAGGGTGTTACAGAATAGAAAGTGAAGAAGGTAAACATTACAAAAAATAATAACTTCACTACACGCCGCCATTATCTACAAAAGTGCCCCATTTATAAACCACTTTAACCTAACATTTCTTCACCCTAGGATGAATAGTTTTCATGATGAACGAGGTTTTAATCCTTGAAATATCTAAATCACGGTTTATTGAAACTATTTTGCGTAATATGGATCAGATGATCAAAGTGTATATCGACAAATAACAAAGATGACTATAAAAAGGCGCAATCAAAAGCACTGCTGTTATAAATAATTGCTATCATAGTGGCAGTTTTTATCTGTCTATTTCTAATTTAAAGTATCCATTAAGCTAAGAGGTTTGTTTTGTCTATTAAGCGTCATTTGATTTTCAAGAGTGAGCTGTCTTCCTCATGCCCAAACATAAAAGCACCATTTATCATGATGGTGTTTTTGATTACGATGATGACTTCATTGCTGCCCAGTACTTCTTTTGCTGCTGAAATTGGCTCACTTGGCATGGGCGGGGGCAGTGAAGAGCCTGAAAATACTCAAGCCCCAGATTCATTTGGACGTGATACACCTCGGCATACCGTGCAGGGGTTTATCAGCGCGCTTAGTGAAAATGATTATTTACTGGCGAGTAATTATCTGAATTTATCAAAATCAGACAATCCAACGACCATCGTACGGCAATTCAAACAAGCACTGGATGCTGGCGGTCGTTTTCAGACTGATTTGCAGATCAATAACACGCCCGAGGGTAACCTAGCTGACCAATTGCCACCAAGCCAAGAGAATGTCGGCGTTATCAATGTGGGTGATAAAAGTGTGGCGTTGATATTAGAGCGGGTCACCTCCAACCAAGGAGAACAATACTGGCAGTTTTCGAGTGAAACGCTCAACTCAATGCCAGAAGTAATAGAGAATACTGAGCCTACTTTGGTTTCTCGTTATACGCTGGATTCTTTAGAAGGTAAAAAGCTTTTTGGTTATCAAATGGCTGATTTGGTTGCTGCATTAGCAATGATTGTCAGTAGCTTTGTGATTACCTACATCATGGTATGGCTGCTTTATCATCTATTGCGTATTATATATCCACGCGTACGCGGAGTACCGCTACCGTTTCCTAATAAGGTTGTATTGCCTCTTACTGTCGTCATTATGGCACTGAAACTGTCCGATGCGATGGTGTATGCTGGCGTGTCAGTGACGCTACGTGAGCCGATTAATCGCTTTACTGAGATTGCTTCTTGGCTTGCATTAACGTGGTTGTTACTGCGAGTAATCGATGCCATATTCACGCGCGCGGTCAATTTAAGTTATAAGAAAAACTATACGGAACGAGTCTCAATTTTGGGGCTGCTGCGTAAGGTCGTCAAAGCGCTACTGCTCATATTTGCGGTTATTGTCATCTTCGGTAATCTAGGATTTGATTTGACAACAGGTATTGCAGCCTTGGGTGTGGGTGGTATCGCCTTGGCACTAGGTGCGCAAAAGACGATTGAAAACTTGGTCGGCAGTGTCGTTGTGGTGGCAGATTCGCCCGTACGCATTGGGGATTACTGCAAGTTTGGGACGTATGAAGGAACGGTCATTGATATTGGTATCCGCTCATCGCGTGTGCGTACCTTATCACGCACAATTGTTACGGTACCAAATGGTGATTTTTCATCGATGCAAATTGAAAACTTTACCTCTCGTGATATGTTTCAATTTTATCATAAGCTGTATCTCAAACGCACCGCTGATATTGAAGTGGTCTTTAAGATGGTCACAGACTTGAATGAGTTTTTGAGCGAGCATGAACTGACCAATCAAGAATGGAATCAAGTCCATATTTCAGAGCTGCGTCAAGACTGTTATGTCATTCAATTGCAAGCGTATCTCAATGCCAATAACGTAATAGACTTCTATGACAAACAAAACGTGGTATTTGTCGATGTGTTGAATCAAGTGGCGAGATACAAGGTTGAACATGCACTGCCAATGCAGCAACTTATCCTTAACCAAAATGAAAGTAAGTCCAGTGAAGAAGAGGATGCTGCAAATACTGCTGAAGCATCATCAGATGATGGCAATCCTGATGAGCTTGAAACCGATGCTGGCGATAATAATGGTAACTCGCAACCGGTCGATTTGGACAAGGAGCGCGACGAAGCCAAAGATGGCAAAAAGACCAATAAGCACAAACTAGGAGCAAAAAACGGTAAACACAACCATACGCTCAGAGCTTTGAGAAATAAAGGCCGTTTATTGAAAAAAGGTACCTTTAAGCATACCAAAAGAAAAACGGGCTTTTCTATATGGAATCAGCCTTAATTACGTATTAAGTAAGGTTTTTGTAGACGTTTGATCGAGTGCTATAGAGCAGTCTTATAAAGGAATGGCGGTTTTATTGCGCAGCTCGCCGTAGTAAGACCAAAGTAGTAGGCTGGCCGCGCTTCGATGGGGCGACCAGTCTTCGGTCAGATTTTTCAGTTGTTTTGGGGTTGGGCGTGCGTCCAAACCGAGTAGCTCCATCGCCGCGACTTTAATCGCCAAATCATCGACGGCTAGTATGTCCGCTCGCTTTAATGAGAACAGCAAATACATCTCAGCCGTCCAGCGGCCGATGCCAGTGACGGCTGTTAATATTTTGACGACTTCCTCATTGGGCTGAGTCTCTAATGCGGCAAAATCTATATCATGCTCGACCAATGATCGCACATAGCGCGTTTTTTGTTTGGACAGTCCTTGCAGCCGCAACTCTTCATCTGATGCGTCACCAATTGCCTGCGGCGTCGTCAGATTTGTATCAACCAAGCGTTGCCAAATACTGGCCGCCGCGGCTACCGATAGCTGTTGTCCCACCATCGCTCGCATGAGTTGCTCAAAGCCGCCAGCATTGTGTCTCAAACTTGGCGTGCCAATTTGCTCATAGACAGCGGCAAATTTTGGTTCAATAGCAATCAATGCGGTGATGTGTTCGCCTAATGCTTGCAGGTTTTCAATAGTATCGATGCTTTCTGTTGCTGTGGTATCTGTTGCTGTGGTATCTGGAGTATCTGTGTTATTTGTGGTATTTATACTCATAATCGTATCGCTTGAATAATAAAAAAGTGCGTGAGGACAGTATAGAGGGTTATTTTATTTAAAGGCAATAATGCGCCAAGCGTAAAATTTATCAATAAAAAAGGACTGCTTATTTGCAGTCCTTTTTTATACCCGTACAGTGTGATTTATTCGCCATCAACTTTGGGTTTTTTGAGCAGCACTAAAACTGCACCGTTGCCACCATCTTTTGGCGGCGCTGAACAAAACGCCAATACTTCTGGCAATTGACGTAGCCAACCATTGACGCACGTTTTTAGAATGGCTTCGCTGCCTTTACCATGGACGATTTTTACCATCGTCTCATTATTTTGTTTGGCTTGGCTGAGCAGTTGCGTCATGGCATCGCGCGCTTCTTCGATGGTACAACCGTGGATATCTACGGCATCATACCAACGCAGCTTACCTTTTTTTAATTGATCAAAGATCTTATTTTGCAACGTTGGTTGTTTGTAAGACAAATAAGCTTCGCTTGCGACAGGGTTTAACAGCGCCTGCATATCCGATAGGCCGGCACCCAAATCACTTGCATCGCTACCTTGAGCAGCAGCACGTTTTGATAAAGTTGTGGCATCAGGTTTGCGTGCCTTTGCCGCGCTGGCAGGAGAGCGAACGTTTTTATCTTCAAGTTGGCTAACGCCATGCATTGCTTGCATAAACAGTACTTTGTCATCGTCGACATGTTCACTATCTAACTGTTTGACGGTTTTTTTGACCTGCTTTTGGGTTGGTAGGGCAACAGGCTCTGTCGGCTTTTGGTTTTCACCTTCAGGCGCATTGGTATCACGCCCTTTGCTCAACTGGCCTTTTAGCTCTTTGAGCTGGTCTTGCATTTCTTTTGAAAATAGAGAGTTTGACATAAAAGTTAACGTATCTTTGATGGGAGGATGAATGGGCGCATGCTACATGTTTACCTGTACCGTACTAAAATTGGCTGCTCGGTTTATTGGCGCCCAGCTGTTTGAGTTACTTTACCCGTCTGCTGCGACGCCTGCAAGTAAGGATTGTAACGCTTGTCCAGGATGATCGGTTTTCATAAACTGCTCACCAATTAAAAAGTGCTGAATATCATGATCTAGCATCAAACGAATGTCATCGATGCTATGAATGCCGCTTTCAGTAACAATGAGCGGTTTTGGTGCTGTATCATCTGTGGCCGTGCTTAGCGCTTCAACCAATCTGTTTTTTAGATCAAGGGTGGTTTTTAAGCTAACCTCAAAGGTATTCAAATCTCGGTTATTAATGCCATAAATATTGTGCTCTGAGTAAGGCAATTGCAGGGCGCGCTCAAGTTCATCTTTGGTATGTACTTCTATCAATACATCCATCCCAAGCTCGATACTTAGAGCATGCAGCTCTTGTACTTGCGCATCGTCAAGGCAAGCCATAATCAATAAGATGCAATCAGCACCCATCAGGTAAGACTGATAAATTTGATAGGTATCAATCATAAAATCTTTACGCAGTACCGGTAAGCTTGCGGCATTAGAGGCTTGAATAAGATAGCGATCATCACCTTGAAAGTAATCACGATCGGTTAATACGGATAGGCAACTGGCACCCGCTTGCTCATATTGCTGAGCGAATAGGGCAGGCGCAAAATTGTGATTGATAATACCTTTAGACGGTGAAGCTTTTTTAATCTCAGCAATAATACCGATGTCTGCTGCGCGTAGGGCCGCTGCAAAACCGCGGCGTGGTTTGGTATCTGCTGCGACTTGTGCTTGTAAGTCTTTAAGTGATAGCGCTTCACGAGCCGCTTTGACTTCTTCTGTTTTGGTCGAGACAATGCGCTGTAATACCGTAGGGATTTTTGTGTTGGTGGTCATGCTGGTGTCCAAATGTCGTTATGGGTAAATAAATAATAAGAGCAAGGCTGACAGGTTTTAGGGAGGCGCGGTCTAACCTTTAACCAACTGCTGCGTGTATTTAGCCAAAGATTCAAGCTTAACCAAAGCGTCACCATTTTGAATGATACTTTGAGCTCGGCTTACTCCATTCGGATAGTTGCTGGCAAGCCCTGCCGTATATATCGCCGCGCCTGCATTTAAGGCAATCATATCGCGAGCCTTTAACACAGAGCGGTCATTGGTTTCTGTACCTGATAAAGCAGCACAAATCAGCTCAAGACTTTGCTTGGGAGAATCAACATCAAGCCCGATGAGCGTTTGTGATTCGATGCCTGCATCTTCTGGCATCATCTCATAAACCGATACCTTGCCGTCTTTTAATTCCGCGACAGTGGTAGAGGTGGCCAGGCTGATTTCATCCAAGCCATCTTTTGCGCCAACGACCATCACATGACGAGCACCTAAGTTTTTCATCACTTTAGCAATAGGCTCACAAAGCTGAGCCGTAAAGACGCCAATGACTAAGTTTGGCGTGCCAGCAGGATTGGTCAACGGCCCCAAAATATTAAAAATCGTACGCGCTTTTAGCTCACGACGTACGGGATTGGCGTAACGCATGGCGCTGTGATGATTGGGCGCGAACAAAAAGCCAACGCCTTCAGTTTCAATGCATTCTTTGGTTTGTTCAGGTGTGAGCGCAAGGCTGATTCCCGCTTCTTCAAGTAAGTCTGAGCTACCAGACTTGGTAGAGACGCCGCGGTTACCATGCTTCGCGACTTGTGCGCCTGCTGCTGCCACGACAAATGCTGAGGCGGTCGACACATTAAATAAGTTGGCGCCATCGCCGCCTGTACCGACGATATCAACCAAGTAATCACAGTTTTCTGGAGTGATATTGGATGCCAAATCTCGCATGGCACTGGCAGAAGCGGTAATCTCATCAATGGATTCACCTTTCATCCGCAGCCCCGTCAAAATAGCGCCCATCATGGCATCGCTACATCGCCCTTGCATGATAATCAGCATCACTTGATACATCTCATCGAAAGTTAAATCGATGTGCTGAAAAATTCTACCTAAGGCTGTGGTGAGTAGCTTGTGAATCTCTTCATCAGACAGTCGAGCAACGTCATGTTGAGAGATGCTATTTGAGTTAGCGGTTTCCTCAGTTTTGGCGGTATTCATTATTATCTCGCTTTTTAGTTTTAGATATAGGTTCTTATTTATAATTTTGCAGTGTATAGGGTTGGTTTTGGTTTTATTATGAACCGTTTGTATGACTCGCTGATTTTTCCAATGACTGTTACTTAACTACTTTTATTCGATAGCTTGCCAATTTAATCGAAAGTTAACCAACTTGCGGTAGCTCATCCGTCGTTAGCACTGACAAATGATGAGTCTGCAAAAAGTTATTAAGCAGCTGATAGCCCGCTTCACTTAGGATAGACTCAGGGTGGAATTGTACCCCTTCAATGGCAAATGTCTTGTGACGAATGCCCATGATTTCCTCAATACTGCCATCGCTGTTTTGTGTCCATGCGGTCAGATCTAGGCAGTCGGGCAGACTGGCTTTATCAATGACGAGTGAATGATAACGCGTGACTTGCGTAGGAATAGGCAAACCTACAAAGATGCCTTGATCATTATGATAAATGGCAGATAAGCGCCCGTGCATGATTTTGCCAGCTCTGACCACTTGACCACCAAAAGCTTGTCCAATTGCTTGATGTCCTAAGCAAATTCCTAGTATAGGCACAACACCTTTAAAGGTTTCGATAACCTCAAGCGATATACCCGCACGATCTGGATTACAGGGTCCAGGGCCAATCACGATCACATCAGGTGCCAATGTTTGAATTTGCTCAATGGTGGTTTGATCGTTACGCCAGACGGTGATGTCCTGCTGTAATTCACCAAAGTACTGTACGATATTGTACGTAAAGCTATCGTAATTATCGATCATCAGAATCATTGGATTATCAACTTATTGATTTTTTACAGTTTTAGAATGAGACAGGTTTGTATGCCTGTATGCGGCTCTCAACATTCAACGTCAAGCAAGGCTAATGATGCTATCTGCTACCTTAAGACGCTGTTATCTTACCACTATTTTGTCATCTATCAAATTCAGGGTATTTGCAGAATTACCTACTACCAGAATTGCCTACTACTAGATGGTATCGCGCCTAATCGACTAGCAGTCACGCATCAAGCTAAGCCTAAGGACTATTATTCTTGCTCTACAGCATAATAGATAAAATCAATATAGTGAGTTCGGTATAAAAACGATACAGCGGGACGTGTATGAATTTTTTGCAGCCTCTGTCAGCAACGGTACAGCAAGCCAGAAAAATTTATATTAGTTCCGCATCATAAAATAACGTATCTGTTTTATTTAGAATCGACTATAGCTTTCTATCACATCAGCGCATAAAAAATTTACATTCTATTTATTAGCTATAAAGAATATATAGGATGATTTTATAAATTTGGACTATAAAATATATATTAATCAATAATATTTAAAAATACGTACATAATCTTATAGCAGTTGAGCAGATAAATATAATTAGTGACAGTAATATAAATTTATTTCTTAATAGTAATGGTATGGGTAGGGCATTAAAAATTATCTGAAAATAATTGTTTAAATTATATAAAAAGATAGTTATGCTATCTTTGTCTTTTAATTTTAATTTTAATTTTAACTATAGTTGATCCAATATAAAATAAATACAGCGCTATTGAGTTAAATTTTACGCCGCCTCTGTCTACGAAGGCACAGCCAGCAAGAAAAATTTTTTTCAGTAGCGCATCATAATGGGGATGCTTTTTTTATTTAGGATTGACCATACGTCAAGCTGGTTAATTTAATAAGAGTAACCAGCGAATATGAATTTTAACGCAATTAAAAATATCCAAATTTATATCTAATAGATAAATTAAATTAAGGAAAATGCGATGAAAGTTTCATGTATACCTAACAGGGCGCTATCTATAGCCACCAATCTAACCCTCGTTTTATTGTTAGCATGTTCAACCTCAACCTATGCGGCTGTTGACAAGTTAAGTGTTAGTGGCAACCAAATATTGGCTGGTGGTGAAGCAACCAGTTTTGCTGGTACAAGCTTATTTTGGAGTAATACGGGCTGGGGAGGAGAGAAGTTTTACACCGCGCAAACGGTGGCTAATGCCAAAAAAGAATTCGGTGCTAACATTATCCGTGCCGCTATGGGTCACGGAAAAAATATCACAGGCGGTTTAAACGACGACTGGGATAGCAATATTAACCGCCTAGACACAGTGGTTAACGCAGCAATAGAACAAGATATGTACGTTATTATCGATTTCCATAGCCACGACGCACATACCGACACAGCAACGGCCATTCGGTTTTTTGAGTACGCCGCTACTAAATATGGCAGCTATGACAATGTCATTTATGAGATTTATAATGAACCATTGCAAATTTCGTGGACAAATGAGGTAAAGCCCTACGCCGTCACCGTTATTGATAAAATTAGAGCGATAGATCCTGACAATTTAATTGTTGTAGGTACGCCTACTTGGTCACAAGACGTCGATGTTGCGTCGCAGAATCCGATAGATCGTAGCAATATTGCTTATACCTTACATTTTTATGCTGGTACACACGGCGCTTCACTCAGAAGTAAAGCACAAACCGCTTTAAACAATGGTATCGCATTGTTTGCTACTGAATGGGGTACTGTCAATGCTGATGGTAACGGCGGCGTAAATAATAGTGAAACTGACGCATGGATGGCTTTTCTTAAGTCAAATAATATTAGCCATACAAATTGGGCTTTAAATGACAAAGACGAAGGTGCCTCCACTTTTCTGCCAGGCGGTAGATGGGACTCCCTTAGCGCTTCAGGTCAAAAGGTTAAAAGTATCTTGCAGAGCTGGGATAGTAATACCTCTACACCAAGCCCAAGCCCTAGTGGCGACAGCGATGGTGATGGGGTAAGGGACACTCTTGATCAATGCCCCAATACCCCTACTGGCACGCAAGTAGACTCTAATGGCTGTCCTATAACAAGCAACACAAGCTGTAAAGATATAAAAACCTACCCAAATTGGGTAAGAAAAGATTATCCAAGCGGTCCTTATACCCATAACGAAACCGACGATAAAATTCAATACCAAGGTAAAGCTTATAAAGCTAACTGGTATACAAGTACCATTCCAGGTAGTGACAGCTCTTGGACCTTTCTAACAAACTGTCGCTAAGTTAATATAAATCACGATAAAACTAGGTAGAGCCAAACCGTTTTGCCTAGTTATTTTTTTGATTTTTTAGTATTAATATGTCGTTAATTGAGCTTAATTAAAAATACGGCTTCTAAGTTAAAAACTTTAGCAAGTTTGAATGTAACGTTTGTAAAAATATAAATTGTGTAGCGACCTTATAAAATCCTTACTTAGTACTTTGACCAAGTTAATTTGACCAGTATTAACTTTTTAAATCTGCATGACCAAACGATATTGACGTATAGATATTAAAGTCCATCTAATATAAAAAAGGCACAGCAAGCAAGAAAAATTGGTTCCAGTCTCGCTCTATCATGTCTTGTATCTATTTTATTTAGGGTTAACTACATTTTGAACTGACTATAACTTTATATGGATGACAAAAATCGATTTGCTTCGTTTATGTATAGTCGATCCACTATAAAAAATACAGCAATACTGGCGTACATTTTGCGTCGCCTCTGTCAGCAACGGCACAGCAAGCGAGGAAAATGGTTGCCAGTATCGCATGAGCATATGCGTATCTTTTTTATTTAGGACTAACTGAGATACCTCTGCGTTTACAAATTTTTTGACGAATCCGATGATAATAGTTGCACCTAAAGTGAACGTTTCAACAGTAATTTTACTTTTATATGCACTATTTCGGTGCTATTGGGTCAATATTAGTGATTGCTAAGAAGGGTAGATTAAGAGAGAATTGATTGAATAATAGCTTCGGTAAATAACTTACGCAGTATAAGTTTCTGTAATTGTTGATAATAAATAGTATTTCACACGTATGTATTAGGATCATAAAAATACATTGGCATGGCCTTTGCAGCATCATAGTTACGATTGTTGATGACTATCAAATGGTTTAATAATAATTATTGACACGTGCCGGAGGCCTTCGGCATCATAAGTCAGGTTGTTAGGATAGAATAAAAAGTGACTAGAGTAAGATGAGCGTGCATTTAGCCATCGTTCATACTTTAAAATGGTCAGTGTTCTGACTTGAAGGCGGCTTTATATGAGCCTCTTGACTAACAACATTAATAGTGCTGATAATGATAAGTAGAATATGGAATAAACTATTTCACTTTTGAAGCACCGCTACCAGTCATTCTTAAACCAAAAAGTACAACAATATCTTTGAATCGCAATAACGTGATCTACACAACGGAGACTATTTATGTCGAACAAACTACTAGACCTTATCCAATCCTCTAATGCTAAATGGGTCGACTTCCGCTTTACCGATACACGCGGTAAAGAACAACATATCAGTTTCCCAGCGTCTACCGTAGACGAAGAAGTCATGGAAGACGGTAAAATGTTTGATGGCTCATCCATTGCGGGTTGGAAAGGCATCGAAGCGTCAGATATGATCTTACGTCCAGATCCAGAAACCGCTTTTATTGACCCGTTCTTTGACGCGGTTACCGTGGTTGTCACTTGCGACATCATCGAGCCGTCAACACTGCAAGGTTATGATCGTGACCCACGTTCTATCGCTCGCCGTGCTGAAGAGTATTTAAAGTCTACTGGTATTGGTGATACTGCCTATTTCGGTCCTGAGCCTGAGTTTTTCGTATTTGATGACGTGAAGTGGTCAGTCGATATGTCAGGTGTTAGCCATAAAATCACTGCAGAAGAAGCCGCTTGGTCAACTGGCGAGTCTTATGAGTGGGGCAACATGGCGCATCGTCCACGCGTTAAAGGTGGTTATTTCCCAGTACCACCAATCGATAGCTCGCACGATATGCGCGCTGTGATGTGTGAGCGCATTGAAGAGATTGTTGGTGAAGGTAGCGTCGAAGTACATCACCATGAAGTCGCTTCTTGCCAGTCTGAGATTGGTGTGGCGTTCAATACGATGGTACGCAAGGCCGATGAAGTTCAGCAATTAAAATACGTCGTCCACAATGTTGCGCATCAGTTTGGTAAAACAGCCACCTTTATGCCAAAGCCAATCGTTGGTGACAATGGTTCAGGTATGCACGTACATATGTCAATCTCAAAAGATGGCGTAAATACGTTCTCTGGTGATGAGTATGCAGGTTTGTCTGAAACTGCTCTATATTTCATCGGCGGTGTAATCAAGCACGCTCGTGCCTTGAATGCCATTACCAATCCATCAACGAACAGTTACAAACGTTTGGTGCCACATTATGAAGCACCGATCAAATTGGCTTACTCAGCATCTAACCGCTCAGCGTCTATCCGTATCCCGCACGTGAGCAGTCCAAAAGCAGTTCGTGTTGAAGCGCGTTTCCCTGATCCAACGGCGAACCCATACCTAGCGTTTGCTGCGCTATTGATGGCAGGTCTTGATGGTATTCAGAACAAGATGCATCCAGGCGAAGCGGCTGATAAGAACTTGTACGATTTGCCACCAGAAGAAGAAGCGCAAATCCCAACCGTTGCTGAAAGCTTAGACGTGGCTCTAAAAGCGCTACGTGATGATCATGAGTTCTTATTAAAAGGCGATGTATTCACTAAAGACATGTTAGACGCCTTTATCGCGTTGAAAGAAGAAGAAGTACAACGTCTAAACGTTACTGTACATCCTGTTGAATTTGACATGTACTACAGCTGCTAATTACTGGCTTAACATTAGTACTTAATCAATAAATAAAAATCAGTTGAGTTAACCTCAGCTGGTTTTTTTATGTGTATAACAATCACTCATTGAAAGCGAAGACAAGGTTTAAAACGAAGGCGAGGTTTTTATACATTCATTACTGATTTAACCAAAAAAGTAACGCATAATACATGGCAGGGCATTAATAAATACTGAAAGAATAAACACTGACTGGATTGACTGATCATGACTTCACTATCGAAAAATGGCATTTTTAATAAGGCGCTAACGCACCTCCTATTGTCTGGTGCCGTTATCAGTACCGTCAGTCTTTATACAACGATAGCGACTGCTGCGCCTATCTATAAAGTCGTTGATGAAAAAACGGGTCAGGTAACCTTTACGGATCGTCCACAAGGCCATGCGCAAGAAGCTGGCAAGCAAGTCAGTCAAATGAGTATTACAACTGGTAATGAAAGCAGCCGAGCAAATGAGAGTAGTGCCAGCAGTCAATCCTCTGATATGCAGCAAGTACCGGCGAGGACGGTTACAAGTACCAAAGCAGATATACCAGTCAATTATCAATTGGCCATGGTTGAACCGAGTGAAGAGCGCGCTTATCGTCGTCCTGCCCAAAGTATCAACGTGAGTGTGCAAGTCAACCCCAGTCTACAGGCGGGCGATCGCATCAGTATTTATTTGGATAATAATGAGGTGGCGCAAGGTTTAATCAGCACCATCGGAACCGTTAATGTTCTACCGGGGGAGCATGAGATCAAAGCGGTGATAAAAAATGAGCGAGGTGAGGTATTGCAGCAAGTCGCGCGTACCGTATATGTGATTCAAAACACGACTGCCTTACAAAATAAAAAGAAAATGGCAAAACAGCTTTTGGCCTATCAAAATTTACCGTGGCATCAAAAAGTGATGCTAAAAATGCGCCAAAAACAAACGGCTAATCCTTAAATCGGTTGCTAATAGTAGACGATGGCTATGATTGTCTGCGTTTAACTGGCCGAATATTGAATACATTTAGCCGAGTATTGAATGCATTATATATAAAAGGCAAGCACTGTTTATGGTGCTTGCCTTTTATATATAATGCATTCCGTTTTTTTTGTCTGTGTACTGCGTTATTTGTTCAACTCAATCGTACCGTTAGCCGTCACTGAAATGGTACTGTTACCTGCTTCAAAGTTTTGGCTTGGTACGGCATCAGCAGACTCTGATTTCATGGCCATAGCGCCGTACATTGGACGCGGGTAGTTGTTACCCGTGCTTAGATTGACATTGACCACACGGTAGCCACGAGCATCCCATGCACGTGTGAGGTTCTTAGCTTGCTGCTGAAAAGCGCGAGAGGCGTCGGTCATTAGTTTTTGTTCTAATGCATCCTTTTTGGTATCTGATACACTAAAAGTCAGATTGTCCATGACCAGCGTTTCTTGCAAATCTGCAATCAATTGGCTTGTTGCTGCAAAGTCTGTGCTTTTTAAGTCTATATTGGCCTGTCCTGTCCAGCCAATGATCTTGTCGTTTTTATCATAGCGAGGGTAGGTGGTTTGCTGCCCTGTGCTAACCGTCACACTAGGGTAGCGCTTGGCAATTCTGACCGCGTTATTGACGGCTGTATTAAGCGTGGTCGCTAGTGTCTTAGCATCTGTTGCTTGCGCTTTTTTATACAAGCTGGCGCGTACTTCATCGTTCTGAACTTCTTCTTTTACTTCTGTTTGAAAAGTAAGCTGGTCATAGCCTGTGGTTTCTGCATGTGCGCCGCCCATCATGGCAGTCAATAAAAAGGCAGTACCTGTTGTTAGCGCTGCTCGGTTAAGTAAAGTGCTTTTCATAGAAATCTCCCAAATAAACTACAATAATAGTTGTAAGAATCTTACTAAGATAAGATTCACTGTGATTTTAGAAGTTGTTCATTTTAGTTGTTAGATGACGTTGTTAGATAACACGTGTGCCCAACTTCATTCCCTAAAATAGCAAAATTTAAAAAGGCTGCTGTTAGAATTTTGTCACCTAGGTTACCGCTTTTTATAGGATACAAAACAAACAGTTTTATAAAAGGGGTTGCAATGCTAAAAAATTCTTGTATAATTTGCGACTGGTGGCTCCATTGGTAGCCTCGCAACATTGTTCTATGAATCCCGCCAGGACCGGAAGGTAGCAACGGTAATAGTCACAATGTGTGCCGAGGATGTGCTGATGGAGTCGCTTTTTTTTGCCTAAAATTTGGCAACTGTTTCGATAAACTATTAAAAATACTGCTAAGTAATAATAAGCTCTTCATTTTAAAGGGCTTTTTTTTGCAAAATTTTTTGCCCATTTCTAATAATACGGGGATTAAGATAGGTTAGAATATCAGGTACTAACTTTTGTTAACCCTCAACGTTTTGGAATGCCTTTATGAAACTGTTTGCTTGGCTGTTTGTTGCCGTTATCGTGCTGGTGGTCGTGTTTGGTGTTTCGATATTTAATAAGCTGGTACGCGCTCGCAACCAAGCAAAAAATGGTTTTGCACAAATTGACGTACAGCTAAAACGCCGCCACGATTTGATTCCAAACCTTGTTAAGGCTGCAAAGCGTTATTTGACGCATGAGCAAGACACGTTGACTCGGGTCATTGGGGCGCGTAACCATGCTCAAAACTTACAAGATTCAAAGCAGCATCAACCAGATTCGCTCGAGCATATGGCATTATTTGCCAAAGCAGAAGACATGTTGTCTAAAGCATTAGGGCAGTTTTCCGCTGTCGTGGAAGCCTATCCGGAACTAAAAGCTGACAGTATGATCAAAGAGCTGATGGATGAGCTGACCAACACCGAGAACCGCATTGGTTTTGCGCGCCAGCATTACAACGACAGCGTTATGTTCTATAACAATGATCGCGAAGTATTCCCAAACAATCTGATTAGTACCACCTTTGGGTTTCGCCCTTTAAGTCCGCTGATTTTTGAAGACAGAAAGGCGATTATCCAAGCACCAACGGTTGATATGAGCTGATGCGTTCGCTTATCGTTAGGTCAGATTTATAAATGGACTTTTTTAGGGCACAGCGGACACGGACCCAGCGCAGCTTATTGCTATATGGGCTGTTCTTTCTCGTGGTACTGGCTCATATGGCAGTGGCTATCGCGGTCATGGCACTGCTCCTGACATTGTTTAATGGCGGTATTTCCTATTGGGTGCTGATACTGGTGACTCTGTGGACACTAGGCAGCTTTCTTATTGGCAGCTTGGTAGAGTACCGCCGACTAAGAGCGGGTGGTCGTGCCATTGCTCAGCGAGTAGGAGCGGTTAGAGTTTTTATTGACCGTAGCCAAGAGGCTTGGGAGCAAAGTCGCGGCGTTGCTCATCAGCATGAGCCTGAACAAAAAGTTCATTACCGTCACCAGCAAATTGCGGTGCGTGATCAGCGCGATTTGCCGCCTGTCTATCGTCGTTATTATGAGATTGCCGAGCAGCTAGCCATCGCTTCGGACTTACGTATGCCGATTCTGTACGTACTGGCCAGTGAGCAAGGTATCAACGGCTTTGTCGCTGGTCGCCATAGTCAAGATATGGTGCTGGTGGTGACCCAAGGCGCGCTGGATAAGTTGTCAGATGAGGCGCTGTACGGACTCATTGGTCACGAGTACGGTCATATTCTGCATGGTGATGCCGCCTTTAACCTAAAACTTATGGTGGTGCTTGCAGGCCTACAATTGTTATATGATTGGAGTGATCCTATTAATCCTATGGGCTCTGGTCATTCTCGTCGTCACAATAGGCAGAATAATAACCCCATAGCAAGCACTGACACACAGACGTTCGATATTAAGACATATGATGATTGGGCCGCCTATTGGAAAACTCAGTCTCAAAAGCAGCAGCACATCGCTAAGAGCCAATCAATGTGGCTGCCGAATAAAGCGGCCACTGGACGGCCAGCATTGCCTAGTATATGGACATTAATAATAAGCGCGTTAAGTTTTTCGAGTATGGCCAGTGCTCAGCTGATTAAACACAGTTTCAATCGAGAGCGTGAGTTATTGGCTGATGCAACCAGCGTGCAACTGACGCGCTCGCCTGCGATTATAGAGACCTTAAAAGCCGTTCATCAAGACGCGCTTGGCTCACGATTGATAGGCGTCGCTGATATCAATGGACTCAGTCATTTCTTTTTTGCTAGCAGTGGCGCTGATTTAGGCGAGGTGTCATGGTTCGCCACTCATCCGAGTTTACCTGAGCGTATGAGTGCTATCAATGCCAGCGCTTATCAGAGTTTTGCCACACAAATTGCTAATGAAAAGCGTCTCAATCAACAAAAAATAAAGCAGCTTTATGAGCAGCGCCGATTGTGCGACTGGGGGACAATAAAGGAAAATAGCCTAAGCAAAAATACACAAACTAAAACCATTCACACAATCGATAAAAAGCAATCCACATATCCAAAGTTAAAAGCTGATACGGATACTAGTAGCGCGCTTAAGTCTGAAACAGGACTTGAGTTTGTTTTAGAAGAAGAGGTGATTGTAGAAGGGCGTTTGCAGGTAGCAGACCAAGAAGCGGACGCGCATAAGTTACTCAAGCCGTGGCAAGCAAAACCTGACAGTAAGTTGCCAGCGGCTTTAATCAGTGCTGAAAACGTACAAACAAGGTCGATACCGCACTATATTCTTAATCACAGTCACCATCCATTGGGCGCGCAAGCGCTAATTGAAGCGGTGATGCTATGCCATCAAGGTCATACGCTTTCAACGATGGCGAGATATGATCTGACAATGATTTGGCACACCTTTTCTGATGTACCAAGTACTATTTATAAAAGTGCTACCGCTAAACATGATACTACCAAAAGCGAGACTACTATAAATGACTCAATCGTAGAGTCTGTTGCCCCTCATGAGCAAGTTTTACCGCACAGAATAGATGCTGAATTATTAGAGAGGGTGGCATGTCTCGACCGTCGTTTGGACAGTGCGCTGATTATGCTTGCAATCAAACAATTGCGTCAGCATGATCTGTCTGACGATGCGATCAGTACACTTCGCCTAAAACAACAAAACCGTCCCAGCCATCAATACCATCAGCATTATGTTCAACACAAAAAATATCGAACGATGCTCGGTCGTTATCAGCAAGGCATGATAGCGTTGTTTGAAAGGCAACTAGAAGCTGATCTCAGCAAAAGCTTTGCCGATAAAGTAACGGGCGATGCAAATGACTCAAGTGACTCAAGTTCACGACGTTCAAGTTCACTAAGTTATAGAGATAAGCACGGATTACTATTTACTGGTTTGGAGCAGGATACGCTTCGAACCTCTTCGATCTTATCCTTGTGGCAAGCACTACATTTGCTGAAATTACTGCCTGCGCTGTCTACCGTATTAAACGATGAGCAAGGATCATGGCAGCAAGTATTACAAGTAGGTAAGGACAAGCTTCTGGCTCAGCTTGATCCTTCTGGTTCTATATTTGACAGTCTAGGTGTGGCTCGGCAATTGATGCTCATATTATTGGCTTATCGCTTATCCAAAGACATCAAAGGTCAGATGATATCGGCACAGAAAAGCTCGTTACTCGGTTATAATGATGCCAGCGTGACTCACTATATTGTAGACTTAAGACGCCATGCACGCTTGATTGATATTGATTTATCCGCTGTTAGTGAGGCCGATTTGCAATGGCTGTTATTGACAGCGCAAAATCTTAATAGTGTGCAGCTATTGGCTTTGATAAAAACGTTGCCACCTTTTGTAGCGTCTGATAAAAGTGTCAAGAATGGCGATAATTCTCAGCAGAGGCAGCAGGATGGTCGTCAAATAGACTATAATGCCCCAGTGCCTCATATACCTCATATTCATAGCAATCATACTGACACTATTATGAGCGAGGATAATTATACTGTTAATGACTACCAGCGATGGCTAAGTACATTGCATACAGTGATGTTACACGATACGATAGTCAGTCAAGATGAATATGATTGCTTAATCCTGCTAGCCGAGCACTGGTTAGGGGTTCGGCAGTTGTTTTAAGAGATTTTAACTAACAGTGACATATAAAATAGCTGATACTGGTGCTTATAGTCAGTCCTAAATAAAAAATATACGCATATGAATATGCCAGTATTGCTATATTTCTTTTATAGTAGATCGACTATACATTGGTTGCTAAAAAATCCGTCACCCCGTTTGAGACAAGTAGGACAGTAGATATTTATGAGTGATACCCAAGACCCGCTAATTGTATTGCAACGTCGCGTGCAGCAGCGTCAAATTTTGGCAATGATGGGTATTAAGCAGTGGGTACAACCAACCTCAGAGACGACCAACGTTGCTGATATTTCTGCCCCGACTATCCTTGTCTCAGACACGCCCGAGTCTTCTGTACCCTTGCATACGAGCGCTAGTCAGCCAAGCATCAATGATTTGGGCGATGATGTCTTAAACATTAACGATTTAAACGCGAATGATACAAATTTAGTTGGTTTGAACCCTGATATGGCGGGCATTCCTACTATAGACAATGAGTCTGTAGATGTAACATCAGACATCGTAGATGAAGATGTCATTAGTAATATTAGTAGCAGTATTAGCAGCTACTATGACCATGCGTATGAGGATACGTCTGACAGCCTGACAGACTCAAATAAAGAGCAAAGCCCAGTCACCTATAGCTTTGACACAACTGTCCCTAATATTGCGACGACGCCTACAAATATACCAGCAGCGCAAGCATCGGCGCTGGTTGAACCAACCGATTCTATCGAATCTCGTCATGATACCTTTCTTAAAGTTGCGCCCTTTGATTTGCAAGGCGGTCGTTATGGCAATTGGGTCGTGTTGGTTGATATCCAAGCCCTTAATAATGAAAGCCAAAAACTGTGGGACAATCTCACACAAGCACTCTCTATCACTTGTGAGACGACATCGTTTCCCATCTGTGATGGCATGGATACAGCAGAGCTTGCCAATGCCAGCTTTGCAGGTTATGTGTTCAAGGTAGGTCGAAGTGAGGAGATCCAAGTTGCTGCCTTGACGGCGCTGCCTGAAGGTCTTGAACACCCCAATCTTACCGAAGTACCTACCTTGGATAAGATGCTCACTGATAGCAGTTTGAAGCGTCAACTTTGGGAACAAATTTCTGATCAGTCATAAATGTTTGCGTGATTTACCCGCTATATAATATGACAGTGAATCAATATAAAAAGTCCGTTTAATCACGAAGTTTCAACAATCATTTAACAGCCATTTAATAACGATTAACCCTTTACCTTAGGATGATAGCCATGTCTACGAACTCAGTGCCCACACAGACAACACCTACGAGCGATGCGACGCACCATCGTTTACCCAATTTTTCTGCAGGACCTGCCACGATACCGACAGCGGTATTGTCACGTGCGCAAGAAGAGTTGCTCGACTGGCAAGGTCGCGGTATGTCGGTGATGGAAGTGAGTCATCGTAGTAAAGAATACATGGCAATCACGGACAAGGCCGAAGCCAAATTGCGCTCGTTGATGAGCATTCCAGACAACTATAAAGTGCTGTTTTTACAAGGCGGTGCAAGCTTACAGTTTTCAGCGATTCCTTTGAATCTATTGAATGGTGGCAAAGCCGATTATTTAACCACTGGTACTTGGTCAGCTAAAGCGATTAAAGAGGCACAGCGCTACGCCGCTCTGGGTCTTGGTGAGATTAATTTGGTGGCAACGGGTAAAGACAGTAACTTTACGGACGTACCAGCGCCAGACAGTTGGAATAACAGCGACAATGCAGCGTATTTTCATTACTGCGCCAATGAAACCATTCATGGCTTGCAGATCTTTGAGCCACCACAAGTTGATGCCCCGCTTATTGCTGATATGTCATCTTGCATCTTATCGCAGCCAATCGATGTCTCTAAATTTGGTATGATCTATGCTGGTGCCCAAAAAAATATCGGCCCTGCCGGATTGGTGATTGTGATCGTTCGTGACGATCTATTGGGACAGGCAAGTGAGTGGTGTCCGCTGCTGATGAACTATGCGCATCAGGCAGATAAAGAATCTATGTCGAACACGCCGCCGACGTATTCTTGGTATTTGGCAGGATTGGTTTTTGATTGGTTAGAAGAGCAGGGCGGTGTGGCTGCTATTGGCAAAATCAATCAGCAAAAAGCGGATCTACTGTACAAGACCATTGATGACAGCCATTTTTATAGCAATTCTGTGGCGACCCAATATCGTTCAATCATGAATATCCCCTTTAACTTGGCTGATAGCAGCTTGGATAAAGTATTCTTAGAAGAATCAGAGGCTGCTGGTCTTTTAAACTTAAAAGGTCACCGTGACGTTGGCGGTATGCGTGCCAGTATCTATAATGCGGTGTCGCTAGAATGGGTACAGCAGTTGGTTGACTTTATGCTAGCTTTTGAAAAGAAGCACGCTTAAGATCATAGATTTTCCAACATAAAAAGACGCAACATCGAGAGGTTGCGTCTTTTTTTTATTGTTTTTTTATGATGTTTGGATGGGTGTTTGATTGACTAAAGAAATCTATAGTTAATCCAAGATAAGCGTGGTACATACCGTCAAACTATTTTACGGGGTATTTTATGGGGTGTTTTACTGGTATTAATTTTTTCATTGGCTGCTCCCAAATATGACAAAGTCTTCAAAAAATTGATCCTAGTAAACGTAGTCTTTTTAAAGTAGATCGACTATACACCATACTCAATATGGCAAAGTATTAGGTTAAAAAACCTAAGTTTGCTATGATAAAATTTATTTTACGGATTGTTTTTAGTGACTTCTCAATGAGTTTTCAGTCATTGAATACATTCTCATTGCGTCCATTGGTTTAGCATAGAGGCTTGTCATCACCTTATTATGAACAAATATGTCATGTTAAAAACCGTCTTGCTTGCTATAGCTATTGGCTGGATTCCAGCCAGCTTAGCTGTGCCTGTGACGACGACAGCGCTTGGTCATAATAGCCCTACCGATTACATTAATGCGCCTCATCTGCCTTATGCCAATCCAAAAGCACCAACAGGCGGCACGCTCTCACTAGATGCACGCGGCACCTTTAATAGTGCCAATAAGTGGATGACCACAGGCGTGGCGATGATTGGTACCGATTATCTCTACGACACCTTAATGACAGGTTCTTTGAACGAAGCTTTTACTATGTATCCGCAGCTGGCAAATAAAGTCACTTACGATCCAGAGGACACCAGTTGGATTATCTATCATGTTGATCCAGCGGCGCGGTTTTGGGATGGCTCAGCTGTGACCAGTCGTGATGTCAAAGCAACATTTGATGCGTTATTAAACAAAGGGCCGATGTACATTCGCAGTTATTTGGGTGACATTCGTGAGGTTGAGATTATTGACAAACAGCGAGTGAAGTTTGTCTTTGCCTCCAGTGAGAATAAAGAGATTTTATTAACGGTTGGTCAGTTTCCCATATTTGCAAAATCGTCTATTGATGCTGATTTTGAAAAAATCACTCTGACGCCCCTTATGGGTAGTGGGCCTTATAAGCTTGGGCGCGTCGATGCAGGTCGTGCTGTCAGCTATGTGCGTGACCCCAACTATTGGGGACGTGATTTGATGGTCAATCGTGGTCGCTATAACTTTGATATGATTAAGTTTGTGTATTATCAAAGCGACGAGATTGCTTTTGAAGGCTTTAAATCGGGGCAATATCGCTTTCGCGCTGAAAATAAAGCTTCCAATTGGGCAACGGGTTATAACTTTCCTGCTGTCAAGGCTGGCATGATCAAAAAAGAGACGATCAGCAGTGAAAATCCAGTGCCAATGCAAGGCTTGGTCATGAATTTGCGTCAGCCAATCTTTCAAGACATTCGCGTCCGTCAAGCGCTAACAGCCGCTTACGACTTTGAGTGGATGAATAAGGCTTTATTTCATGATCAATATGAACGTCTACAAAGCTTTTTTTATGGCTCGGAGCTTGCCGCCACGGGGACGCCTTCGAGCGAGGAGATGAAGGTACTCGCTCCATTATTGCCTGAGCTTGAGCCCATTCAGCGTCAAGCGGTATTGGCAGAGTGGCAATTGCTAACCAGTGATGGCAGTGGTTTTAACCGCAAAGGTTTGCTTGCGGCGCGGCAATTACTGTTAGATGCTGGGTTCTATTATAATGATATGAAACTGTATCAACCTGATGGGCAACCTGCCAAGATAGAGGTCTTGATGACAGGGGAAAGTAACAGCCGTGTGCTACTCCCTTATATTCGCAATCTAAAACGCTTAGGGTTTGATGCGACCCTACGTCAAGTTGATGGTCCGCAGTATTACGAGCGAATGCGCCGATTTGATTATGACATGGTGATCGACGTCTTTGCCCAAAGCTTATCCCCTGGAGCAGAGCAAACGGGATTTTGGGGAAGCGCGGCCGCAGACCAAGAGGGCAACCATAATACCATCGGTATCAAAAACGAAGTGATTGATACAGTGATTGAAAAATTGGGCAATGCAAAAAGTCGTGACGAGATTGTCCTTTACACACATGTGCTTGATCGCCTATTGCGCGCAGGTCATTATTTGGTGCCGTTGTATGGCAAGTCGGGCACCAATGTCGCCTACTGGAGTCAATACCGTCATGCTGATAAGCTGCCGACCAATGCCGTTGGTATCGATTATTGGTGGTCGGATAAAGCAGCCGAGGTACGAGTTAACAACTACTTAAAGCGATAAATAACCTCTCATTTAAACGATAAACAATCACTAAAAATATTAGCAATAAAAATAACCACTGGTAAGGATTTACTATGAGTATCCATATTCACCCCATAAAAGCATTTGATGATAATTATATTTGGACCTTGATTAACGACAGTAACAAGCAGGCAATTGTGATTGATCCAGGTCAAGCAGCCCCTGTTATAGCGTACTTGGAAGAACACGATTTAGAGTTGACCTCGATTTGGACCACCCATCATCATCACGATCATACGGGCGGTGTCGCAGAACTACAAGAGTCTTATCCGATGACGCATTTGGTGGCACATGCTGAGCACAATGTGGAAGAAGACC
The DNA here is from genome assembly GCF_039680845.1 of Psychrobacter halotolerans. Taxonomy (NCBI): domain Bacteria; kingdom Pseudomonadati; phylum Pseudomonadota; class Gammaproteobacteria; order Moraxellales; family Moraxellaceae; genus Psychrobacter; species Psychrobacter halotolerans. Next base: position 230,341 of record NZ_JBDKWD010000003.1, read on the forward strand.
AGACCATAAAGCATGACAGTACGGTGAGTGCGTGGGGCTGTGCGGCGCAAGTATGGGAAGTGTTTGGTCACACCGCAAGCCACATTGCGTACGTATTGGATATCGACGGTCTCAAGCACTGCTTTTGCGGTGATACCTTATTTAGCGGAGGCTGTGGTCGTGTGTTTACTGGTACGATCGAGCAGTTGTATGACAGCTTTACGCGTTTAAATACCTTGCCTGCTGAGGCGCTTTTGTATCCTGCCCATGAATATACGGCCAGCAATTTACGCTTTGGTTTGTCGATTGAGCCTGCCAATGAAGCAATGCAGCAAGCGCTGACGCAAGCGGAAGAAAAAACGGCGCAAGGTATACCAACGCTACCTGTTACGCTTGCGCATGAGCGCGAAGTAAATATATTTTTACGCACGCAAGAGCCGAGCGTGATAGCAGGCGTTAAGTCTAAAACCACACTGGTCGATGACAAGCCTTTAACGGTGTTTGCCACCCTGCGCGAGCTTAAAAATAATGTTTAATGGGGCATGCGAATATAAGGGACTTATTTAATCACTGTTATTTAACAAGAATCGTTTAACCAGAGCCACTTAGTAAAAGTAATTGAATAAAAGAGTCCTTTAAAAAGTTATCTGCTTGTTTTTCATCGCCGCATTTTTTATCTTAGGAAGCCGTCATTATGGGTCGTTATATCTTAAAAAGGTTACTGCTGATATTACCGACGCTTTTTTTGATATTGTTGGCAAACTTTGTGATTATACAAGCGGCACCCGGTGGCCCTGTCGAGCAACAGTTGGCGCTGATTGAGCAAGGCACAAAAGACAATGCGCTGGGTGGCAATATTGGCGCGGGCAGTGCAGGTGGTAATAATAGTACCTATCAAGGTACTCGCGGTTTGTCGGAGGAAATGGTCGCTGCTATCAATGCCCAATACGGTTTTGATCAGTCCGCGCCTGAGCGTTTTTGGCTGATGTTAAAAAACTATGCGCAGTTAGATTTTGGTGAGTCATTCTTTAAAGGGCAGTCGGTGACTGATCTCATCATAGAAAAATTACCAGTTTCTATCTCGCTTGGGCTTTGGAGTACCTTGCTTATTTATATGATTGCCATTCCACTTGGCGTTTATAAAGCCATGCGACACGGTTCAGGGATCGATAAAGCGACTGCCATGCTTCTAGCCATTGGTCATGCGATACCAGTATTTGTATTTGCGGTCATATTATTGGTATTTTTTGCAGGTGGTAGTTATTGGAACATTTTTCCGCTGCAAGGACTGACCTCCGAGAATTTTGATCAGTTAAGTACTATTGGTAAGGTAAAAGATTATTTTTGGCATTTGGCACTGCCACTCTTAGCCAGCACGGTTGGCGGTTTTGCTGGCTTGACGTATTTAACCAAGTTTAGCTTTTTAGAAGAGCTGGGCAAGCAATACGTGCTCACCGCGCGTGCCAAAGGCTTAAACGAGCGACAGGTGTTGTACGGGCATGTGTTTCGCAATGCCATGTTGATTATTATTGCGAGCATTCCAGCGGCCATCGTCGGCATTTTCTTTGCGGGCAATTTTTTGATTGAGATTATCTTTAAACTGGATGGTTTGGGTCTGCTTGGTTTTGAAGCCATTCAACAGCGCGATTATCCCGTGATATTTGGCACGCTGTTTATTTTCACATTGGTGGGGCTGTTATTGCAGCTGATTAGCGACTTGAGCTATCACTTGATTGATCCTCGTATCGATTTTGAGGGGCGCTAATGTCAAATCAACAGCCAGCGTCAGCGTCTTCTACAACTGAAACTAAGCGTCGTTTAAATCCTATTTGGCAGGCGCGTTTTGATCGTTTTCGCCGCAATCGTCTGGGAGTCGTATCGCTGTTTGTGTTTTCAGTGATATTCGTTATCTGTATGGCGGCCAACGTGATTGCCAATGACAAGCCTTTGCTCGTGCAATATCAAGGAGGTTATTACTTTCCCATAGTAAAAGCTTATCCTGAAACGGCTTTTGGCGGTGTGTTCGAAACTGAAACCAATTATAAAGACCCAGCGGTTCAGGCGCTTATTAATGATGACGGCTATTATGTCATGCCGCCTATTCCTTTCGCTGATCAAACCCCAAACGTTGAGCTAGGCCTGCCGTATCCAGCGGCGCCCAATAGTCAAAACTGGCTTGGTACAGATGACTTAGGCCGTGATGTGCTGGCGCGTGTACTGTATGGTATGCGCGTGTCATTGTTGTTTGGTCTGGCATTGACGCTTGCTGGCGCGTTGATTGGTATTATCGTCGGCGCGATACAAGGCTATTATGGGGGCTGGGTGGATTTGGCCGGACAGCGATTTATGGAAGTGTGGGGCGGTATGCCGCAGCTGTTTATGATTATTATTTTGGTGAGCTTATTTAGTCCTAGTATCAGCATGCTGTTTGCCATGATGCTGTTATTTGGGTGGATGGGATTGGTTGGTTTGGTACGAGCAGAGTTTTTGCGCGCCCGTAATTTTGATTATGTCCGTGCTGCCCGCAATCTTGGGGTTTCGGACAGTCAGATTATGCTAAAACATATTTTGCCCAATGCGTTGGCCTCAAGTTTGTCGCAGCTGCCATTTATTTTGACGGCAAATATCATCGCTTTAACAGCGTTGGACTTTTTGGGTTATGGATTACCACCAGGTTCGCCATCGCTGGGTGAGCTGATGGTACAGGGTAAAAATAACCTTGATGCACCGTGGCTCGCGCTCTCCGGGTTTTTTAGTTTAACCTTTATTTTATCACTGCTTATCTTCGTTGGCGAAGCGCTGCGTGATGCGTTTGATCCGAGGCGCGCTTAATATGACAATGACGACAGAACGCGATAATCTTATTCATGCCAGTAATCATCCAAATAACGGCAATGACCCCAATGACGGTAACCGTTTTAGGGAAGGCAATAGCGATGCGGCAAACAAGTTGATGCTGACCGTAGAGAAGCTGAGTATTGTGACCACCAAGAATGTGACGCTGGTTAATGAGCTGTCATATGAGCTAAGACAAGGGCAAACCTTAGCCATCGTTGGCGAGTCAGGTTCGGGCAAATCGATTGCTAGTTTGGCGCTATTGGGTTTGTTGCCAGATGATTTGCGCATCAGTGGTAAGGTAAAATTAGCAAGCTCAGCTGGAATGACAATGCTACCGATTACAAATGATGAGACGCGTCATGCGGTATTGCGAGCTGTACGTGGACAGCGTATCGGCATGGTGTTTCAAGAACCCATGACGGCGCTCAATCCGCTGCATACTGTTGCCAAACAAATCGCTGAGTCGCTACGTCTCAGCGCTGTGCCCAAAAAACAGTGGCGAGATAAGAGCATCGCGCTGCTCCAAGATGTCAATATCTCAGACCCTGACGATAAGTTAACACGTTACCCGCATGAGCTATCAGGCGGTCAGCGCCAACGTGTGATGATTGCCATGGCACTGGCGCAGCAGCCTGATATTTTAATCGCTGATGAACCCACCACCGCGCTTGATGTCACCTTACAACATGAAATACTTGCTCTGTTGGATGATCTTAAACGCCAGCATAACATGGCCATGGTGTTAATCAGCCATGATCTCAATCTGGTTAGACGTTATAGCAATGCAGTTATCGTGATGCGTCAAGGGCAAACCATCGAGCAAGGCGACACCGCAACGGTATTTGCCCATCCCAAAGCCGAATACACGCGCACGCTGATCAAGCAAGATTTTGGGCAAGCATTGGACTTATCTACCAATGAGCAAAGTCAGCTTTCAACCGTATTGCAAGTGGACCATCTCAACGTACAGTTTCCGATGGAAAAAAGCTTGTTCGGTGGTACCAAACGTTGGTTTGATGCGGTCAAAGACGTGGATATTATCTTACAGAGAGGGCAAGCATTAGGCATTGTTGGCGAATCAGGCTCAGGTAAGACCACCATTGCGCTGGCCTTGAGTCAGCTGCTTAGTAATCAGACGCAGGTTAATGGGCAGATTAGAGTCAATGGGCAAGACATCACGCTATTGTCAAAAAAAGCGCTACGCACCTTTCGCGCGCAGATTCAGATGGTGTTTCAAGATCCATTTGCCAGTATTAACCCGCGCATGACGGTGATGCAAGTAGTAGAAGAGGGGCTGCTGGTACAAGGGGTCGATAAGGCTGTGCGTCAGCAAGCAGTCATGGACAGTTTGATGACGGTGCATTTGCCTGCCGAGTTTGCACAGCGCTATCCGCATGAGCTATCAGGTGGTCAGCGCCAACGCGTGGCATTGGCTCGCGCCCTTATCATGAAGCCAAGTTTACTCATATTAGATGAGCCAACGTCTGCCCTTGACAGCACAACGCAGGTAACCGTGGTGAATTTGCTAAGAGAGATTCAGCAAGACCAGCAAATCAGCTATGTGTTTATCAGTCACGATTTAAAGGTCGTGCGCGCCCTGTGCCAGCATATTGTCGTGCTCAAAGACGGGGTATGTGTCGAATCTGGTCGTACTGAAGATATTTTTAATAATCCACAGCACCCTTATGCCAAGCAATTATTGCAGGCAAGTATCATTTAGCCTAAGTAAAATTTAAAATAATACCATTTAAAATATGATAAATAAGTTTGAGTAGTCTCTAGTTTGGCATAGACGCTCACGCTATTGTTATAGAGTTGATTTGCTTTAAAACCGTTACAGTGCGACTGGGATAAATTCTTTTTGCTTACTGTTCGCAAGCGTGACAGAGGCGACAAAAAATTTATCCCCGCAGCATATAATGAGTCATGCAGCTATTCACGTATCGATTTTATCTTAAACTGACTATATTTTCGCTTTAATAGCGGCCATCATAGACTTATTAAAATGATAGTTATTGCTATGTTTACCTCATTAAAAAGGATTGTTATGCCCATGAAAAAACAAAATCGTCTGTCTAAATTGGTCAGTACTGATGGATTACAACACGCTGGGTATTTGGCGGTTGCTAAAACGCGCGCCAAAGTGCTAAAGGCGTTTTCTTATGTGATTCCGATTAGAAGACCGATGTTATTTGTTGGTGAAACATCTTGTGATGAGCTGTGTGACATGCTTATCAATGAAGGCAGCACCAACGTGTTCATCGTCACGGATGCCGTGTTAAATAAGCTTGGCATACCCGCCAAAGTGACAGATTATTTGGACAAAAAAGACATCAGCTATCATGTCTATGATGGAGTAACACCAGATCCTACTTTTAAGGTGGTCGAAGAGGGACTGCGTCAATCTTTAGATGCTAAGTGCGACTCAATCGTTGCGATTGGTGGTGGCTCGGTGATTGATGCGGCCAAGATGATTGCAATGTCGCAAGGAAATAAATGCAAGCCTCAACAGCTTATTGGTATTCTTAAAGCCAGAAAACCTGCGACTCCTTTATACTGTATTCCAACGACTGCTGGTACCGGTTCAGAAGCAACGCTTGGTGCGGTGGTATCTGATGATGACACGCATCAAAAAGCTCTGTCCATCGATCCAAGAATGGTGCCATTGGCTGCCGCGATTGACCCAATTATTATGAAAGGCATGCCAGCACACATTACAGCCGACACTGGTATCGATGTATTGACCCATGCGCTTGAAGCATGGATGAGCGTCAACGCTAGCGTCGAGACTGACTATTATGCAGCCTCTGCGATCAAATCTGTCATGCACTACTTGCCTATTGTCTATGAAGATGGTGGTGATCTCAAAGCCAGAGAAGCGATGGGTATCGCTGCACATTATGGCGGTATTGCCTTTAATAAAGCAGGTCTTGGTTATGTACATGCCATCGCACACCAACTAGGCGCGTATTATCGTATTCCTCATGGTCGTGCCAATGCCATTGTGTTGCCTTATGTGCTCGATGTAAACCGTCATGCCAGCAAAAAAAGATTGGCGGCATTGGCCAAAAAAATCGGTATGGTGCAGGAGGGTCAAGCTGCTGGTAGTGATAGTGAGATAGCAGATCATCTTATCGCACAAGTACGTGATTTGATCAAAACGCTACATACTGATCCGGCGGTTCAAGACATGCAAACGAGTGATTTTGATAAGATTGCCAAAGCAGCGGCCAAAGAAGTTAGTGAGACCTATGCCGTACCAACGTATCTATCAGGCTCTGAAATCAAAGAGATTTTGACAAAGATCAAGCAGGCAAGCGACACGTCCGCTGATAAATCGTAGAATATAAGCGTCTTTGGTAATTAACGATAATGATATTATCTATAGTTAATCTAAAAAATTGACTATAGCCGTCAGTGATAAGAACAAAAAAGGACACCGTCTAAGTGTCCTTTTCTTTACTCATTGTACTTTTTAGAGTACCTAATATACTAATTATACCAATTTAAAATGCTGGTTGACGTCTAGGAATGGCACTCAAAAACTCCATGCGCGCTTGATTGTCATGAACAAATTCACCGAGCATTGAGGTGGTACGAGTGGTGGTGTGCTGTTTGCTCACACCGCGCATCATCATACACATATGTGAGGCATCCATGACAATAGCTACGCCGCGGCAGCCAGTCACATCCATAATGGTTTGTGCGATCTGATCGCTTAGGTTTTCTTGAACTTGCAAGCGACGGGCGAACATATCGACAATACGGGCAAATTTTGATAAGCCCAATACTTGACCATTAGGCAAATAACCCACATGTGCGATACCATGAAACGGTAACATATGATGTTCGCACAGTGAATAAAATTCAATGTTTTGTACCAGTACAAGCTCGCGGTTGTTTGACGGGAACAAGGCGTCATTGACGACTTCATCTAGGTTTTGATGATAACCTTGGGTCAAGTGAGCAAAGGCTTTTGCAGCACGCATTGGTGTTTCTGTAAGACCAGGACGTTCCAAGTCTTCACCAGTTGAGAGTATCAGTTGACGATACGACTCAATACTTTCTTGGTAATCTGATGTTATGATTGGGGTGTTACTCATAAGTTTGGCAGCCATCCAAAATGTAGGTGTAGCTTAACGCTAAATCCGATTATGTAAAGGATTTTATAAAAATTGTGCAAGCTGGGAAGGGATGCAATTATACTCGAAATCCACTCAACTTCATACTGCTGTGGTAAGTAGTTATCTGTTTGCTCAATATCAAGTCAGATTTTAAGCGAATGCCGTTTTTTAGCAAATACAGTTTACGACTGTTTACTTAAACCAATTCGTGTATAATGTGGTTTTTTAACTTATATTTGGTTATTGCTCAATTTTTATTATCTCTAATAACGTTAAATAACTTCATATCCAATTATTTTGTTCGATTCAAAAGGAAAAACTATGCTACTGCAAGGACAACGGTTTGTCGTAACTGGCATCGCAAGCAAACTTTCTATCGCTTGGGCCATCGCTGAAGCGCTACACCGTGAAGGTGCATCATTGATCCTGACGTATCCCAACGATAAAATCAAAAAACGTGTGGACATGGCAGCAGAAAAGTTCGAAGCGGACTTGGTGTTAGAATGTGATGTCGCCTCTGATGACTCTATTGCTGCTTGCTTTGAGCAAGTTACCGCGCATTGGGGTGATGGTATCAATGGTGTCGTACACGCTATTGGTTTTGCACCCATGGATCAATTGGATGGCGATTTTGTCAATGCGACGACTCGTGAAGGCAGTCATATTGCGCATGACATCTCAAGTTATAGCTTTGTGGCATTGGCCAAAGAAGCGCGTGCACTGCTTGCCATGCGTCATGGCTCTATGCTGACCCTAACTTATGAAGGTAGCATTTCGGTATTGCCAAACTATAATGTCATGGGTATGGCAAAAGCCAGCCTTGAAGCCAGTGTTCGCTATCTTGCAACGTCGATGGGCGGCGAAGGCATACGTGTCAATGCGATCTCAGCTGGTCCTATTCGTACCTTGGCGGCGAGCGGCATCAAATCATTCCGCAAAATGCTCGACATCAGCGAAAAGATCGCACCATTACAGCGTAATATTACTCAAACAGAAGTGGGTAATGCGGCCTTATTCTTATTGTCGCCATGGGCGTCAGGTATCACAGGTGAGATCATGTTTGTGGACGCAGGTTTCAATACCGTAGCGATCAGCGAGCAATTAATGATGCTCGATGAACCAAAATAATTCACCTTAGTGGTGAATTATAAGCACCATCTACTAGAAGGACAGCCAATGGGTTGTCTTTTTTGGTTATACTAGGTGCTATTTTAAGACCAGCCTGTAGGCGGCAACGATGATAACCAAACTACCAAGGTGGATTTTGTGGGGCGGCGCTGTGCTGGCGTTTAGTGCAGGCTGCGTGAATACAGCGGCATTATTGGGCTTCACCAATTTGTCGGTCTCGCATGTTACTGGTAATGTCAGTTTGTTTGCAGCGGCAATTGCCTATTTAGATGCTCGCAGTATCTTGTACATTGGTGTATTGCTGCTGTCTTTTTTATCGGGTGCGGTGTTGAGTGGTTTTATTATTGGACAGGCATCGTTAAAACTGGGCAGACGCTATGGTCGTGCGCTGTATATCGAAGCGGTATTGCTGTTACTTAGTTATTGGTTGTATCAGCAGCATGACTATCTGGGACATTTGGCCGCAGCAATGGCGTGCGGGTTACAGAATGCGATGGTAGCCACTTATAGCGGGGCCGTGATTCGCACGACGCATTTGACAGGACTGACCTCAGATATGGGCGCGGCGATCGGTAATTGGTTGGCAGGTCGCCCAATTAGTAAACCAACATTGGGTTTTCAGGCCATTATCTGGTATTGTTTTTGTGGGGGCAGTGCGTTAGGCGCTTTTTTGTTCAATAGAGTGGGTTACGATGCTTTGTTTGTTCCGATTGCTATCGTGACCACAGCCGCATTTGTGTATAACTATGTATCAGACCGTTTGCCAGAAAAGCGAGAGGTCAAACGCGAAAAGCGCCCATCATAGTGATAAGCGCTTGCTGTAGGTTCTTCTAAACGTAGAGTGGCTGTTTACTTTTCGCCTTCTTCTTTATGATCTTCATGCTCATGCAAACCTTGCATCATATCTAGCGCAGAATCATCCGTACGCTGTTGGTCTTTTTTTGCCAGACCATCTTGATTGATATCGTTTGGTGCCATTTTAGTGGTCGAATCCGTTTTATTTGCATCAGTCATAAGGTGCTCCTATTTGTTTTTATTAGGGGTTCAAGATAGCTGTTATCATTGAACCTCTATCGGCTTTTAATCATTATTTAACTCACCAAGTATGAAACACGGCTATAGTGTTGTACAGGTAGGATGTACACGTATTTAGTGACGATGTGTAACTAGACGTCACGCAGGCTCGCATCAAAGAAAAATGTCATGAAATCCTTCTTTAATTTGTCAGAATCATGAATGATTGAACCCAATGTATGGTTCAAAGTACGGCTGTATCAGCCAGCTACGTGCGGTACTAGAGAATTTTGTAGTGTATATCTGCTATGATGGCGGCGTATTTTTTAGCGATAATAATTTTTAGTGATAATACTTAGAGCAACCCGCCCTAACCAAACGTAAGACATTCGTATACGTCTTTATATGTAGCGTCTTTTTACCCGGTCTTTGAGGAAATAAGGACATTTTATGTCAGAGCAAAAACTAGACAAACACCTGCCTAATGATGGCAATGAGTATTTATTTACCGACACCTTTCCAAAGGGAACCGGAAAAGGTTTGATAGTGGTCGCTATTGCGGCGATTATCAGTATGATTATTTATAATGTATTACCCTTTGATATCAATGCCAATAAAGGCCTTTCCTTGTTGTTCTTTATCGGTGTACTGTGGCTGACAGAAGCCGTGCATGTGACAATTACAGCGTTATTGGTGGTTGTGGTTGGCGCTTTAATTGGTATTCCAGATTTTGATGCTGAGATTGGTTTACAAAGCTTTGCCAATCCCACCATTTATCTATTTTTCGGTGGTTTCGCCCTAGCGGCGGCGCTACATGTACAGCAGTTGGATAAAAAAATTGCACTAAAGATTTTATCATTGTCTGGTGGCAAACTAAGTACAGCGGTGTTTTTGATTTTTGGTGTGACGGCATTTTTATCGATGTGGATATCAAATACCGCCACTGCTGCCATGATGTTGCCATTGGCGCTTGGTATCTTGACGCAAGTGGATCGTGAAAAGGATCGCGGGACGTTTGTTTTCGTATTACTGGGGATTGCTTACTCAGCCAGTCTGGGTGGTTTGGGAACGATCGTTGGTTCACCGCCCAACGCGATTGCTGCTAAAGCGCTTGATATTGCTTTTGTTGATTGGATGAAGTTTGGTATCCCAATCATGCTGGTATTATTGCCATTGTTATTGGGTGCGATGTATTTTTTCCTAAAACCAAACCTGAATCGTACGATTACGCTGCTTGAAGATGAGCCAATTGCTTGGAACAAACCGCGTATATTGACTATTATTGTCTTTATTATCACGGCGCTAAGCTGGATATTTTCTAAAAAGATTGGGGCGGCCTTAGACATTACTGATACAGATGCTATTGTAGCCTTATCAGCGGCCGTTGCAGTGGTCAGTTTGGGTCTGGTGTCATGGAAGCAGGTATCTGATAATACCGATTGGGGCGTCCTCATGTTGTTCGGTGGCGGTATTGCCCTATCAACGGTCTTGAAAGTTTCAGGGGCGTCATTGGTATTGGGCGAAACGGTTGCAAATGCGCTGTCTGCCGCACCGATCATTGTGGTTATGATTGCGGTATCCGCATTTATTATCTTTTTGACAGAATTTGCTTCTAATACTGCCTCTGCCGCGCTTCTTGTGCCTGTCTTTGCCGCGATTGCTGAGCAAATGGGCTTGCCGAATGAAGTCTTGGTATTGATTATCGGTATTGGTGCTTCTTGTGCCTTTATGCTTCCCGTTGCTACGCCGCCGAATGCCATTGTATTTGGTACTGGACTGATTAAGCAGACGGAGATGATCCGTACGGGTGTTATCCTTAATATCATCGCGACCTTTGTTGTCGGAATGTGGGCTTATTTTTTCTTGATATAAACTCACTAACAGCGTTATGATACATAAAAACCCGATGTCTCAACCATTACGAGGCATCGGGTTTTTTATTCGTTTTTATTTATGGCGGGTGTATGACATACGCATTTACGAGAGAGGTAAGCAGATGGTAGACGCTCAGAAGACGCCTTTTGGTACCATCGCGGCTATCTCAGACATTCACAGCAATGTCTTTGCGCTTGAGGCGGTATTGGCTGATATCAAACAGCGTAATGTCGATCAAATCGTCAATCTTGGCGATATTCTTTACGGACCAATCGCGCCCAAGGCCACCTATGATCTGTTGATACGCTATCAAAAAGATATTATTACCATTCGTGGCAATCAAGATAGGCAGATTTATGAAGCGACTACCGCAGACATTGATGACCATTCAACGCTCAATTTTATTGTCGAAGATTTACCGAAAGAGGCGATTGGATGGATGCAAGCTTTGCCGTTTGAGTATCAGCTCACTGACGATATCTATCTTTGCCACGGGACGCCAACCGATGACATGGTGTATTTGTTAGAGGATGTAGAGACAGGTGAGCCAGTTATGCGTAGTGATGCGGCTATTTTAGACTTGCTGAATGGCATGGATAGTGATGTGATTGTATGTGGTCATACTCATATCCCGCGTACCGTCATGCTATCAACAGGGCAAAGTATTATTAATACTGGCAGCGTTGGGTATCCCGCTTACGAAGACGACTTACCTATGGTTCATAAAATGCAGACCTATTCTCCTCATGCCAATTATGTGCTTATTCATTGTACTGAGACTGCACACGGTAAACGCTGGCAGACTGAGCATGTCAAAGTGGCTTACGATCATGAAGCGGCTGCTAGAATGGCTTTGAAAAATGGGCGCGCAGATTGGGCATTTGCATTAAGGACAGGACGTGTGTTATCGATATAACCGTTTTTAGATTGCTGTTTAAAATGAATCGATTATATATAAATTTTTCTGGCTTGCTATGCATGCGTAGGCAAGGGCTGCAAAAAATTCATATCCGTCCCACTGTATCGTTTTTATACCCAACTCACTATATGCCCCAGCTAAACGTTACCTAACCAAACATTAACTATAAGAAGTGGTTTCATAAGGACTGCGTAAAATGCTAACCCTATATATGGTACAACTCGGTGGTCGTCCCAAAGGACGCTTGATTGAGCAGCACGATATCTTTTTTGGCGTGGCGGGTCAGCTGCCCGAGTTAATAGCAGATATTAATGACCACTGGCCGGAAGTGAAAAACAAGTGGCACATTGATTCGTACCGAGCGATTACCAATGTTGATAATTATGCCATTAAATTGGTTGAATCCAGTGAGCAAGTAGAAAGTAGCTCTGATTTAAAGCTATTTTTTATTAATTTGGGCGGTTATCAGCAGGGGAGCTTTGAAGAGTTTCATTATAAGTTGCTGGTCATAGCTGCTAATCAAGCAGACGCTATTAAGCAAGCAAAGCAGAGCGAGTTTTATAAAACATTTACGTTTAAAGATAAAGACTCACCCTTTAATGCCGCCTCCCATATCGATGATAAGTTTGCGGTGGATATAGATAATATATATAACGTGGGGGATCTTATCTCAAACGTTCAGCTTTTGATTGAGCCTATTATCAATACAGAGGACGGTGGCCTTGAGACTAAAGCAGATAAAGAATATGTTGGATATTTAAGTATCAAGAACCTAAGGAGGTTATCATAATATGTCTTTAAATATGTATTATAAAAGCGGTATGATCCGCAAAACGCGCTGCCAAATCTCTGATGACATGTTGCCAACCATTTATCAGATTCATAATAATGCTAACTTTCCACAATTGACGTGGTTAATTAACAATCTGTATGAAAATCCGCAGATTCAACCTGACATCGCTAGCGCTTTAGCAGATGAGATGCTAGCGTTTGAAAAATTAATACTTTCGCTACACCTTCCTTTTCCTATGCTCTCGCTACAGAAAATACATACCTTTTTTATGGGAGCTGCTACTAGCCAACAGATTATTTATACTATTAGTGATTGATTTTAACTTTCTCAGCTCTAACCAAACACTATGACCAACTTAAAAGAGTTGGCATTATAACTAGCAATTTTTTACTTTATAAAAGTAGAGTAACTACTGCTGGATAATATTTTATGAGCTTAAGCTACCCATACTTTTATAAAACATACTATTTATTAATAGATAAAGTGCTTAAAACCGATTATAGAATGGGATCATTTTTTCAAATTTTTGTGTACTGCCTTCCGCTATTACCTTGTTGGATTGAGTATCAATAATTTTAAATTGACAACTCGTATCTTCAGCTTCTACTTTTTCACCCAGAAAATTGGTTTTGCTTCTAAAGTTTTCTGTTGTCGTATTACCCCTCAAGATATAATTTCTGTTCGGAAGTAAGGTAACATCTATAGCAACAACGCATAACAGAGGCCAATCACCTAAGCCTTGAACCATTTTATGTTGATAAGAAAATCTTAATTTTTTGCCAGCTTCGAAAGTGTTTATTTCGCTTACAAAATCTCGTTTAGGTAAATTCATATAAATTGTTTTAGCTTTTGCATTCACGGCAAGTGCGACGGATAAGGGGCTTGGAACCAATTCTATGTCAATTCTTTCGGCATATCCTTTATCTATAAATCTAGCAGGACTGTAAAAACTTGAAGGATCAATATCATAAGTTAATGTAGCTGTAGTTGCATTTTCAGGAGGTTGATAAGGCTTGGTACTCAAACAACCAGTTAATCCAAATGCTAATACTGGTAAAACAATAACTATTTTGTATGACCAAATTGACATGACTTGTCCCTAATCTAGATAAGTGAAATTACTATATTTTTCTCAACCGTATTTTAGCCCATAATGCTCCATACGATAAAACAAATATTGACTTGTAAGATCTATTCTTTACATTCTAATCTAGAGTGCGTGTCATTCTAGATTGACAGATAACCAACTTGAATCAGACCCCAATTACCCCCATAATCTAACCACTTATAAATAATAAATAGCCTAAGTAAATATGCCCAATACTTCTAAGAATACAACTTTAAAAACATCTGCTATAGATAAAAATCAAGAAAGCCTAACGTCAAAAGTACCAAACAACGAGCTTTCAACTATTGACCCAAATAACGAAGACACCTCTCCAATAGTTGATACTGCCGATTTGCCAGTACTTGCTAAAGACAATTATTATCTGAGCCGTCTAGAACGCGAGCTGGGACGCATGGCTGTGTCCAAAAACAAAAAGTCCAATCAAGATGCTGAACAAAAAAATCATAAAAACGATGACGCACTTGCTAAAAAACGTGCCCAGTATGAAAAAATAAAAACGCGCTCACAACAAGCGGTGCAGGCACGTATTGACAGTATTCCAAGTGACTTACCTGCCAAGTTGAATCTTGATTTGCCAGTGAGTCAACGCGCTGAAGATTTGGTACAAGCCATTATTGATCATCAAGTTATCATCGTTGCAGGTGAGACGGGTTCTGGTAAAACGACGCAATTGCCAAAGCTTGCGATGCTGGCAGGGCGCGGTATCACCGGACAAATAGGACACACACAGCCGCGAAGATTGGCGGCGCGTAGTGTGGCAAACCGTATCGCAGAAGAGCTGGGCGAGCAGCTAGGGAATACGGTCAGTTTTAAGATTCGCTTTAATGAGCAAGGCTCGGCGCAATCTGTCGTTAAGCTGATGACCGACGGTATTCTGCTGGCGGAGTTGGGACATGATCGCTTCTTGAGTAAGTACGACACCATTATTATTGATGAAGCGCATGAACGTAGTCTTAACATTGACTTTATCATGGGCTATCTCAAAAAGATGCTGCCCAAGCGCCCTGATTTGAAAGTTATTATCACCTCAGCAACGCTTGATACCAAGCGTTTTAGTGAATATTTTAGTCACTACGATCCCAAGCTAAAGCGTCAAATACCTGCACCGATTTTCAATGTCGAAGGACGTAGTTTCCCAGTCGAAGTTCGTTATCGTCCGCTGACAGATGAGCCTGTTACCAGCTCGGATGATGATAGCTACGATGACTTTGAAGATAACTTACCGCGTGCTGTGGTAGCAGCAGTCGATGAGTGTTTTAGTGATGCCCAAAACAAAGGTCATGCCGATCAAGCTGATATTTTGATCTTTGCTGCCACCGAAGCTGAGATTCGTGAATTACAAGAAGTGCTTGTGCGCTACGGACCCAAACACACAGAGGTACTGCCACTATTTGCACGCCAGACTTATGAAGAGCAGCAGCGTATTTTTCAGCCATCAGGTCGTGGTCGGCGTATCGTTATCGCAACCAACGTGGCTGAGACGGCACTGACGGTTCCGGGTATTCGCTATGTCATTGATTTGGGCTTTGCCCGGATTTCGCGTTATTCATATCGCTCACGCGTGCAGCGTTTGCCGATTGAGGCGATCTCGCAAGCGGCTGCCAATCAGCGTAAAGGTCGCTGTGGTCGTGTGGCTCCCGGCGTCTGTATTCGTCTATATAGCGAAGAGGATTTTAGTGGCCGTCCTGAATTTACAGAACCTGAGATTCTACGAACCAATTTGGCGTCTGTTATCTTACAGATGGCAAACTTGCGTCTGGGTAGCGTCGATGATTTTGCGTTCATTGAGCCGCCAGACAGTCGCTTAGTGACGGATGGCCATAAATTGCTGGATGAGCTAGGCGCGATCACAGCCAAAAACGACTCTGCATCTGCCAACCAAAGCGACAAGCCTAAACCAAAAAAAGGTTTGGACCATTTGCGTCTGACTCGTATCGGTCAACAAATGGCACGCATGCCCATTGATCCAAGGCTGGCACGTATGCTGGTCGCTGGCTCTGATTTTGATTGTATTCGTGAAATGCTTATTGTGGTTGCCGCGCTTGCGGTACAAGATCCGCGCGAGCGTCCTGCCAATAAGCGTACGCAAGCGGACCAAAAGCATGCCGTTTTCCGTCAAGACGATTCTGATTTCTTATTTTATTTAAGTCTGTGGAAAGCACTATTTGAAAAAGATGAAGACGGTAATAAGCTCTCTGGCAATCAGCGTAAGCAATTTGCGAAGAAAAACTACTTAAGCTTTCCGCGTGTGCGCGAATGGCATCAAACCCATCGTCAATTGGTACAAATGGTCACCGAGCTTAAGCTGACTGACGTGAGTGACGCAAGAGAGGCGGATAAAAACAACGCTAAACATAATGCAAAAAACGCGTCGATTGAAGCGGTGACCAGTGATCCGACGGCGATTGAAGATGAAGAGCTCAAAGCGGTTAAATATGCCAACTTGCACCGAGCGCTATTAACGGGTTTGTTGTCTATTATTGCCCATAAGACAGAAAATCGCGGTGAGTATCTAGCCGCTCGTCAGCAAAAAGCCAAAATATTCCCCGCCAGTACGGTGTTTAAGCAGGTGCCACCTTGGGTCATGGCGTTTGAGATGGTCGAAACCTCACAAGTCTTTATGCGCACGGTTGCGAAGATTGAACCCGAGTGGATCATCTCAGCTGCTGGTGACTTACTCAAGTATCACTACTTTGAGCCGCATTGGTCGAAAAAGACAGGCCGCGTCAAAGCGTACGCTCAGATCAGCTTGTTCGGGCTTATTATTATCAGTAAGCAGCTGACCAACTATGAGCAAGTCAATCTAAGCGAGTCGCGTGAGATTTTTATCCGTGATGGTTTGGTGACGGGTAATTTGGGTCGTCAGGCGCCATTTTTACAGCACAATATGGATAAAATCGCGGATATCGAGCGTATTGAGGACAAACTGCGTCGCCGTGATTTGTTGGTTGATGAAGAGTCGCTGTATCAGTTTTATGACAAAAAAATCCCAGCGCATATTGCCAGCCGCAAAGCCTTTGAAGACTGGCGTGCTGAGGTCGAAAAAACGGACACCAAGCATCTATTCTTCACCGATGATGATGTACTTAACAGCCAAGCGCCAACCACGGGCGACTTTCCAGAAGTATGGAAATTGGGTGATTTAAAACTGCCACTGCGTTATGTCTTTGATCCTGCGAGCGACGATGATGGGGTGACCATTCGTGTGCCACTTGCGGCATTACCGCAGCTTGATGCGATTGAGCTGTTATGGGGCGTACCCGGTTGGCGCTTTGAGTTGGTATTGCAATTGCTCAAATCGCTGCCCAAAGATATCCGCCGTCAAATTGTCCCCATTCCTGATACAGCTGACAGTTTGTTTGATGAGTTGCAGCCCGCTGGTGGTCAAGGCTTGTTAAAGCAGTTATGCCAAGCGCTCAACCGTCGCGGCATTATGTCAGTGACGCCAGAGAGCTTTAACCCGTCATCGATTGATCGTTATTTGCAGCCGCAAATCAGTGTGGTCGACGATAAAAATCGCATTATTGAGAAAGGTCGCGACTTACAAACGCTACAGATTCGTCATGCGTCCGAGACCAGTCAAGCCGTGACTGAACAGCAGGGCGTTCATACAGACTTTCCAGCGCATTTTGCCTTTAGCAAAAACCATCATAGTGCAGGCGTGGTGATGAAGCAGTTTTCAGCGTTGGTCGCTGATGAGGCAGGCGAGGCCGTATCGATTCATCAGTATACGGATGTCAACGCAGCATTACAGGCGCATCGCATTGGAGTGCTGACCCTAATCAAAGGCAAGCTTGGCGCTAAGAAAAAACAGCTAACCAGTCAAATAGATAAAATATTCAAACTGGCATTTGCACCGCTTGGTGATATGGAAAAGCTCAAAACTATTATCATTGATGCGGCGTTAGATGCCGCGCTCGAAGAGCACTATGTATTATTTGATCACAGTACCGATTTGCCTGAGAGTGCTGACAGTATCGCCGTTGGTTTGAGCGAGGAGTTACCGTTTACCTCTGAAGAGTATGAAAAAACATTGGACGTGGTGACGAGTAACTTTTTATTGACTGGTCAAAGCGTTATCAAAACCCTTAAGAATGTCTATACCCGCTGGCAACGCATTCGCCAAGGCCTATTGATGCTTGATCGCGAAATATTTGGCGAGTCTATCGAAGATATTGAGGATCAGTTAGAAGACTTGCATTTGGCAGATTTTGTTTATCGCATGGATTATAGCCACTGGCAACAATATCCTCGCTATCTTGAAGCGTTAGAAATTCGCCTTGAGCGCCTTGAGCACAATTTGGATGCTGATCTTGATGGGGTTTACGCGCTAGATTTACATATGGAGCGATTGGCAGGACGTGCGGATAAGGAAGCCATTAGTGAATATCGCTGGATGGTAGAGGAGTATCGTATTCAACTCTTCGCTCAGCCAATGAAAACTCGTATGGCTGTTTCACCCAAGCGCTTAAGTAAAATGTGGGATAAAGTAGGTTAGCTACTTGTCCTATAGGCTTTGGACTGTTTTTTAAACGTAATTAGCAAACAATAAAAAACCCAGTGTTAAATGCTGGGTTTTTTATTGGCTGGAATATGAATCAAATGAGAGGTTAATTAGCTCTCTAGCTGATCGATCATACCTTGATACTTCTCTTTTTTCGCAACGATTTTCTGGCGCTCTTCCTTAGTATTGGTATCTGACTGATCAGAATCTTTCGCTTTCTTATCAAAAGCTTCTAGCTCAGCATCTACGCCATCTACAAGTTTGTTTAACAGCATAGCAACCGCTTTTTCAGACACGCCATAAGTCATGCCAGAAGCTTCAGACTTAAGATCATCTTTAAGTTTCGACGCCCATTGATAAATATTGGCTACGGTTGCACTATACTTGTCGTCTTTGTCCGAACTGTCTTTGTCTGAGCTGTCACTGTCTGATTTACTGTTATCTGACTTTTCCTCATCCGATTTTTTATTATCCGATTTGTCGTTCTTATCAGCCATAAAATCATCTTTAAGCTTAGTAGCCCATTGGTAAATATTGGCTATCGTTACACTCTTATCGTCTTTATCGGACTTGTCATCTTTATCAGACTTATCGTCTTTGTCAGATTTATCATCTTTATCGGACTTGTCGTCTTTATCAGACTTGTCATCTTTATCAGACTTGTCGTCTTTATCGGACTTTTCATCTTTATCGGACTTTTCATCTTTATCGGACTTTTCATCTTTATCAGACTTGTCGTCTTTATCAGACTTGTCGTCTTTATCAGACTTGTCGTCTTTGTCTGACTTATCATCTTTACTAGACTTACCGTCTTTATTAGACTTGCTATCTTTATCAGACTTGCTATCTTTGTTAGATTGACTGTCTTGTTCAGAGTGATCGTCATCAGTGATAACGTCATCACCTTTTAGTACTTCTACAGAAGTGACTGCCTTATTTTTAATAGTATCTGTTGCGTCGTTCTCTGTGTTGTTATTGGGGTTGTTATTTGACATGATTTATAGCCCTCTTTATGTTTTCATTGAAAAATATCAATAATTGATATTAAGCCAGCCATTTTTTTTATTCAGTATATTAATGTAAACAGAGAATCAACCTGTTTATGTCGCTATTTTTATTTTTAGTAAAGTAAAACCAAAAAACGAGAAGTAGGTTTCAAAAAGATAATATAAAACGGTTGTACTCGTATATGATTCCATCAAAAAGTACCAAACAGTTACAATCATTGCCTTACAGACGCTTACAATACGATGAGTATTTCCTTTGAATTTAGCGTGACTTTTCTTAACACGATTCTGATAAAGCCAAAAAAGTATTGTGATAATATTTTTTAATTCTTTATAACCACGAGACGTTACATGAGACTTATAAAAACTAATATAAAAAAAGTGTCGGGCATCGCGTTGCTGTCTGTTAGTCTATTTATGACAGCTGAGGCATCAGCAGCCAGTGTTTGCGATAATGCGTATACTCAGGCCGATATGAACAAGTGCACCGCAACGGAATTATCAGCTGAAGACAGCAAGTTGAATCGTTCATACAGTGATTTACAGCGACTATTGAGTAGTAGTGAAAAAAAGCAATTAAAGGCGGCGCAGTTGGCTTGGATTGATTTTAGAGACAAAGCCTGTCAGTTTTCGGCTCGCAGCTTTAAGGGAGGTAGTGCCCATTCAATGGCGCTCAATGGTTGTTTGACAACTTATACTCATCAGCGCCGTGTGCAGCTCGATGATGACATTGACAACATCAATAACAGATAACCTAAACCAAAAAGGATGAACCATCGCGGCTCATCCTTTTTTTTGGTTGCTATCAGTAGAATGTGATGACTGTATTTATTATTCTTGATTTAGTATTCTTGTTTTGGATTGAGAATAACAATATTCAACTCATAATCAGCACTTAACATAGAACAACTAAGCGGCTTTGGGTTCAGACTTATTACTAGAATAAATAAAGTAAAGCGCGATGGCCAGACAAATCAAAGCAGCGATTCGACTGCCAGATAGTTGAATCATCTCATTACCTAACCAACCAAAATTATCAATCAGCACGCTCATACTCAATTGACCAAAAATCACCGCAACGGTTGCCACGGCAGTACCAATACGCTGTACTGCCACCACCATAATGACGATATAAGGCACTCCGCACAAGGCGCCTAATAGTTGCCATTTCGGCACGTCCATCAATGTGACTGAGTGGTTTGGTTCAAAGAAGAAAATAAGCAAAGCGGTGACTAGCGCACCCACAGAAAAGGTGAGAAACGCGCTTTTGAATACGCCAACATTGCCACCCAATCGACCATTCAAAGCCGCTTGAACGCTTAAGGCGGCGCCGCCAATGATTGCCAATACGACCATTAATATAAGTGTCATCTATGTTACCCCTTCGCCATAAAGAACAATGCAGCAATGATAAACACCAATGCGATGATTCTTTTGTTGTCTATTTTTCGTTCCGTGGTTCCAAATAGCCCGTAATGATCGATGATCAAACTCTTTGATATTTGGCCAGCAAGGATGCCAATCATCGTCATTGCAACACCGATAACTGGCGTTACGACGGTTAAGACCACCACGTAAATAGGTCCTAAAATCCCGCCAATGAGTAATAAAGGCGGCTGCGAGAAAAATGAAGGACTGTTGCGTGGACTAAAAAACAACATCAGAAAAAAGGTCAATGCAGCGCCGACACCGAAAATGCTCAATGTCGCCCACAGTTCGCCAACTTGACCGCCTAACGGGCCAAGTAATCCGGCTTCAACGGATAACCCCATACCGCCTAATACAACGATAAGTATCAATAATATTTGCATGAAAAAATCCTTGGTGAGCAATGGCGCTCATTCTACAGCAGCTTATCCCCACAAAAAACGCTACAATATAGAAATGACCTTTGCATAAGTTGCACAAATGAATCCTATCGACAGCATCAGTATAAAAACCTTACTCTTCTATATAAGTGTCTTTAACGCTCAGAGCTTTTCAGTAGTAGCGCGCAAAGAAGGGGTATCGGCTTCTAAAGTGTCTCGTATCATTAAACAGTTAGAAGACTCGCTGGGACAGCAGCTTTTTTATCGCAATACAAGGGCCGTTATTCCGACCGAAGCGGGTCGCGTGTTCATGACCTACGCATTGTCTATGACCGAAAGCATGAACGCAGCCCAAAAGGAGTTGCAAAATAGGACGCTAGAGCCGGGTGGCTTGCTAAGAATCAATGCACCCGTGTTTTTTGGACAACGACATATCGCGCCCTGGTTGCCACAATTTAGCGCTCAGTACCCCAAATTACAGATAGACTTGACGTTAACCGATGACTTTGTTGATCCGCATCACTACGCGACAGACGTCATTTTTAGAATTGGAACGTTGAATGACTCCGCCTTTCATGCCCGCATTTTTGGTGAACAAACCTATCATCTTGCGGCCGCGCCCGAGTATATAAACAAACATGGTAAGCCACAAATGCCCGCTGATTTGAGTCAGCACAAAGGCTTGGTATATAAAGGGTCGTCAGGACCAAATCGTTGGCTGTTTAAAAGAGAAGAGGAGGATTGGGATTCTTATCTGATTTCCGCTTTATTGATGTCCAATAATGCAGAATCCTTATTGGTGTCAGCGCTAAAAGGTATGGGTATTGTGCTTTTTCCAGACTGGCTGATTGGCGATCATTTAAAGCATGGTAAGCTAATCAAGTTATTACCTGAGTATCAAACGGCTATCAAAACAACGCCGCAGCATATTGCCGCCATTTATCCTAATACGCGTCACGTCTCTTTAAATGTCAGAACGCTCATTGATTACTTTGCTAAGGTATATGGCAAGCCACTTTATTGGCAGCTCGATTAAATGGTCATTGTCTAGAGACTTAGAGAAGTGTATTTCTGATAGGAAGGTGTTATTAAGATTTCTAACAATCACCGTGTTTATTACCATTATTACCATTGTTTCTAAGCGTTTTGATACGAATAGTGAATTTATTAAAACTTGCGACACCATTCAATTTAAAATCAATCGATTAATAGCGGTAATTTTTATAGTGATTTCGGTATAAAAACGATACAGCGGGACATATATGAATTTTTTGCAGTCTCTGCTCGCGTAGGCACCGCAAGCTAAAAAAATTTATATTAGGGCGTGTCATAAAATGACGTATCTGTTTTATTTAGAATCGACTATATATACTATAAAAGTGTTTAATCACATTATTAAACATCGAATTGATTGATTTCATTATCGCTCATTATTTAATATGAGGTTCAATTAAGCATTGCCAATTACTCGGAGTATCGTATGGAGCAGTCTGAGATTTTAGACAACAAACCCGCCAATATGGAGCAGGGTAAAGGTATTATCCTACGTCTAACCTATGTTAGTCGTCATAATCCTGATAACACTAGTATCGAAGTGACACGCATCTTAGCGCAAGCGCGACGAAACAATGAGCGTAATGGCATCACGGGTGCGCTGGTTATTAATGATGACTATTTCCTTCAAAGTATTGAAGGCGCAAGGCCAGTCATTAACGGTTTGCTCAGAAAGTTGGT
This sequence comes from Psychrobacter halotolerans, assembly GCF_039680845.1. Classification (NCBI taxonomy): domain Bacteria; kingdom Pseudomonadati; phylum Pseudomonadota; class Gammaproteobacteria; order Moraxellales; family Moraxellaceae; genus Psychrobacter; species Psychrobacter halotolerans. The sequence goes on from NZ_JBDKWD010000003.1 coordinate 253,193, forward strand.
GAATGATAATCGGCATTTTGATTTGCATGTGATTGAATGTAGCGAGGTTGAAGAGCGTGTCTGGAATAAATGGTCAATGAAGCATTTGACTCCCAGCGATTACGACAAAGAATACGTGCGCAAGTTCTCAGCAGGGACGGTTTTTGATCCTTATATAATGAGTACTTCGCAAATCCTAAAGTTTATTGATACTCTCTCAGCGCTTCAAGAGCGCAAAGAAAAGGGCAACACGGACACAAAAAGCCTTGGGTTTTAGTCACACAGTTGAATCGATCACACTAGATGAAGGGCAAGATATGACACAAACCACTTCAGACGCTCACATTTTGGTGAGCATGACTTATATTAGCCGCGCCAACCCTGATATGTCGCATGAAACGCTCAGCGAAATCCTCAAGCAAGCTCAAGAAAATAACGCGTTAAATGCCATCACTGGCATGCTAATTTTTAATAACCAATACTTTTTACAGACGATTGAAGGCTCGCGTTCACAGATCAATCATTTGCTACGTTGTTTACTCAAGGATGAGCGACATTATGACTTACAGCTACTTGAGACTCGTGAGTTAAAATCTAGAGAATGGTCACGATGGTCAATGGACTTAGCGTCGCCTGCTATGGACAATACTGCGCTTTATCTCAAGTACTCTACGACTACGGACTTTAACCCTTACTTATTGAGTGCTGAATCGATAAGACGCTTAATAGCTGAATTCAAGTAGTAGGACGCTTTTTCATTCTAAAAATGCTGGTAAAAATGAGATAAATTGAAGACCCGCCTTACAATGATTATTGGCAAAATAGCACGTTAAGCAGGTTTGCTTGATTTTTCTTTATTTAAAATAAAGACCAAGACCGCGCCTAAGATAATGACGCTTGCCATGATGAAACGCGGTGTTAGGGGTTCAGACAAAAATACCACTCCTAGCAGGGCAGCAAGCACGGGCACGCACAGCTGTACCACTGCTGCTTGGGTATTTTTTAATAATGGCATGGCGGTATACCAAATGCTATAACCAATACCTGAGGCAATCGCCCCTGACGCACACGCGAGTAATATGCCTTTAACTGTAATACTGTTTAAATTGAAGTTATCTAAAAAGTTGTCTAAATTGAAGTTTTCTAAATAAAGACCATCCCATCCCGCATTGTCTAGATAAGTCATACTGAGCAATAACAGTATCGGCACCGCCATCAAGCTTCTAATGAAGTTAAAACCAGTGGCGCGTAGTGGTGAGGCGCACGATTTACCGCGTATACTATATATTCCCCAAGCTATCCCGCTGATAGCCATCAGCGCTGCTGCTAGTAGTGAAGGCACTGCGGCTGATGGCAACATTAAATAAATAAATCCTGCCACTGCCAGCAAAAATGCTACCCACTGCACGACGCTTAACTGCTCTTTTTGATAAATACCCCAACCAATCATGGTCAACTGAACGGCAGAAAATAAAATCAGCGCACCAGTACCTGTATCAAGCGCCGTATAAGCAATCGAAAAACACAGCGCATAAACCACTAGGCTAACGCTACTTAACCAGCTGCCTTTATCGTTAAGAATTGAGCGCGTCTCATTAGGCAGGGTATCTAGGTTCGATACTTGGCCTCGTAAACGATAAGTATAGATCGTCATAATCACCCCTAAACAGCCAGCAGCACTCAGTAAGCGGATGACCGTAAAACGCCAAGCGTCTATATCGCCATCTGCCAATGCCATCCTACAAAATAAAGAGTTGGCGGCAAACGCAAGTAAGGCAATAATGGTATAAATGGAGGCTTTCAAAAATAATTCCTACAATGATTGCGCGGGTTTTACCCTACTATAGTCAGTCCAAAATAAAATCGATACGTCAGCAGCCCAGTATCGGTTTTAGAAAGACTCGACTATAGAGAATTATAGGCGTTGTCAGGTGTTTTAGTTTTCTATAGTCGATTCATTTTAAAAAAGTACACTTCTACTGGTATACATTTTATAGTAGAGCGATGATATCAAATTTAATAAGTTCGCAACTAATTATCAATAGGAAGCACATATATGGATTGGGCAGATATCTTTATTTATGACACAACTTGGATGTTTGCCGTTGAAATCTTAATACGTGTCATCGTGATGTTCGTGCTAATTATCTCGTTCTTGCGATTCACAGGTAAACGCGGTGTTCGTCAGCTCTCTATCTTTGAGTTGACTATTATTTTATCGCTAGGATCGATTGCAGGGGATCCGATGTTTACGGAGGATTTGCCGATTATTCAAGCCGTGCTGATTATGAGTACCGTTATTCTACTTTATCGTCTGTGTACTTGGGCAATGATGAAGTCTAGTCGAGTTGAAAATTTTTTGGAAGGCAAATCACTTTATATCGTAGAGGAGGGCATGCTGGTTCTGGATAAGATTAAAAAAGGCAAGATGTCACATGATGAGTTTTTTTCAGAGATGCGCCAGCAAGGGGTCGAGCATTTGGGGCAAGTGCGTACTGGACTGCTCGAAACAGATGGCAATTTTAGTATATTGTTGTATTCGCCTGAAAAAACGAGATATGGATTGCCGCTTTTTCCCAAACAATATCAAGCATTGGAGCAAATAGAGCCAGAGACTTATTATGCCTGTATGCATTGCGGCCAAGTCGAGCACCTCTCTGACCCCGATCAGCTTTGTAAACGTTGTGAAGACATTAGTAAGAGATGGGCGAAAGCTTTAAATAGTGAAATCGTGAGATAAAAATCATTGGGCGGTTTTCGGCTGGCGTGCTAAATATATCAACGTACACCAACGTAACACTGCCCAATGTTTACTCGTATTAAGAGAGTCTAATCGATTCAAGCAATTTTATACCAGTCGATTTTGCGAGTCATTACCATCACGCAGGCGAGTAGTACGAAGCAAAAAACGGCCCCAAGCAATAAGTTCATATCTTCTGTGGTTAAGATACCAAAAAACGCGGCATACAATCCTGCAAGCGTAGCCGTAAAGATTACGGCCCGTTTTATACCACCTAATACATAGTAGGTATACCAGCCAATGAGTCCGACACAGGCGCTGGCAGCAATGGCGTAGGCTTGCCAAAATGCGATTTGCTCAGCCAGTGGTAGTAACAACACATAAAAAACAAATAGCGCACAACCGACCAATAGATATTGGATCGGGTGAATACGGCTGGATTTGATCACTTCGAATAAGAAAAATGTGCCGAAGGATACTAGGATTAATAATAAGGCATATTTCATTGTTCGTTCTGTTTGCAAATATACATCGTTTGGCTCAGCAAAACTCACGCCAAAGCTGTTCAACGTCAGGTCTCTATAGCTGCTAGAGATTGTAGCGTCTTCTGATCTAGCAGTGCCGTCCGGTATGGCCATAGTCGTATCAGGAACCATGGACGAGCCGCTGTTATCAAGTGGTGCCATGCTAGTGCTAGTGACATTACAGTGATTATCCGCAATACTGACACACTGTGATAAGTTCTGCGTGTTGGCGATTGCCAGATACTGATTTTGCCAGCTGGCTTCAAATCCTTTAGACGTCAATTTTTTAGCATTGGGCAGGGCTTTGCCAATGAAGTTTGGCGTAGGCCAATTACTGCGCATCGTTAAGCCAAAGTTCTGTCCGGTAGGCACGGTGCTTAGGTTGCTGACACCCGCTAACGGAAGATCAATCATAAAATTAATGGCTTCATTGTTATTAGCGTCAGTATCAATAACTTTCTGGCTAATATCAGACGGCTGGGTATTGTTTCCTACTATGGTTTTTGCTGAACGAGTCCACATCTCTTGCGGAATAGCCACTTCCACATAGGTTAGGTTTTTGATGATGGGGGTTTGCGGATAAGTGGCCTTGATTGGTTGTTTATCAATGGTCACTGTTGGCAGCGTGGCAAGACCGCGCAGATCTGATACGGGAATGATTAACTTTGCGTTATCCCAATGAATGACAGTTTTTTCTGGCTTGATCTGATCTTCATTGGTAGCAGCATTGGGTGGGTCTAACGTCTGATTGGCTGTGCTACTTGCTGCACTTAAGCGATTGATGGTGTCATCAAAAGTATAATTTTGGTCAAATGTTAGCGCGCCGTTATAGCTGGTTGCATGATAAATACCGCGTTGATAAGTATCCGTACTGACTTCAAGATTTTGTATGGCTTGGGTTTGATTGGCAAAGATAGTCTCGGTTTTTGAGTAAGAAGAAGCGCACTTATTATTAGTTTTTAGGGTTTCAATCTGACATTCAGGTGTCACTGTGGTGGGAATGGCGATAAATGGAGTAATGACTTCTTGCGGATTGACATGCTGCTGCGCAATCTCTTTGACCACTGACTCTGCATAAATTTGTCGCTCATAGATAACTGAGCCAATCATACTAAGACCGATGGCAAAAATCAGGCAAAGCCCAGCGATGATGGTTAATTTAATAAACAGTATTTTTTGCATAAAAGCGCCTCATATGATTCTTTAGTCCAAAACTGTCAAAACGGCAGTCAATAGGTTTAAAGAAAATCATAGAGGAGGCATGAAGAAAAAAGATGTAAGAAGGGTGGAGAGTATATGGAAAAGTAAGCGCTAGCGTTTATCAATGTTTACTCGTATCGCCAACCACTTTATACATAATGGTGAATAGCAAGCCAGATAAGACAAAGGTCAAAAGATCAGAAACCCACAGAATACTTATGACTGTATCCAAATACACAGGTTTTTCAAACAAAAGCGTCTGCTAATCTATTAGGCTGTTATAGGCTCACAAGCGCTCAAGCGTTGACTATTTGACCACTAAAGTCAGTTGATTATAGCTTAAGGCCCTCAAAATATCGGCAATCTTTGCTTGTTTTTCTCAACAAACAGATTATTTGTAACAAAGTATTAGAAAAATAATAATATTCAGGCATAATAAGAGCACTTATTTAAGTTTACAGTTATTCACTGAAGCAGTTATTCAATAAAAAAAGTGACTGTTATTTTTTATATAGTCAGTTCGGTATAAAAACGATACAGCGGGACGGATATGAGTTCTTTGTAGCCTCTGTCGGCGTAAGTACAGCAAGCCAGAAAAGCTTATATTGGTTCCGCGTCACAACGTATCTGTTTTATTTAGAATCGACTATATTTGTATTTATTCCAATCCCTATAGTAGTAGACAAGGAAGCGTATCATGACGACTTGTATCACAGGCACTGGCCTGTATATCCCTCCCTTTAGCATCAGTAATGAAGAGCTGGTTAATTCATTCAATCAGTATGTCGAGAATTATAATGCAAAGCATGCTGATGAGATAGCAGCAGGGACCATCACTGCGCTTGAGCCTTCATCAGCGGCTTTTATCGAAAAAGTCTCTGGCATCAAATCGCGTTATGTAATGGAAAAAGACGGTATTTTAGACCCTGAAATTATGGCACCCGTTATCCCTTATCGTAACTTAGGCGAAGAGCTGTCTATTATGGCAGAAATGGGCGCAGCTGCGTTAAAAGACGCACTGGCGGACGCCGGACTTGAAGCCAATGATTTGGATGGTATTATCCTTGCTTGCTCAAATTTTCAGCGTACTTATCCTGCGGTCGCTATCGAGATTCAAAACGAAATCGGTATGATCGGTGGTTTTGCGTATGATATGAATGTCGCTTGTAGTGCTGCGACGTTTGGTCTCTCACAAGCGCACGGTTCTATCATCTCAGGCCTTGCTAAGCGTATTGCGGTGGTGAACGTTGAGATTACTTCCGCCCATCTAAACTGGCGCAATCGTGACAGCCATTTCATCTTTGGCGATGTCGCCACAGCTTCGATCGTAGAAGAGCTTGATACGCCAAAAGGTTACGAGATCCTTAACTCTAAACTGTTCACGCAGTTTTCGACTAATATTAAAAATGAATATGGTTTTATGGATCGTTCTGAGTTTTTGGCAGCGCAGACGGAGATGTATCCAGATCTTAAAGACCCTGTCACTGATAAGCTGTTTTTGCAAAACGGCCGCAAAGTATTCCGTGAAGTTTGTCCAAAAGTTTCGGAGATTATCACAGAGCACTTGCATGAAAACGAGCTGCAATCTAGCGATGTGAAAATGATGTGGTTGCATCAAGCCAATGCCAACATGCTTGATTTGATCTTACGTACCGTGGTCGGAAAAGATGCTGACAAATCGATTGCGCCAAGCGTTATTGATGAATTTGCCAACACCAGCTCAGCCAGCCCGATGATCGTCTTCCACCGTTATAAAGATGAGTTATCGTCAGGTGATTTGGGTGTGATTTGCTCATTTGGTGCTGGTTATTCAATCGGTTCAGTACTGGTTCGTAAAGTCTAATTTTTAATCATAGTCTTGTATGATGATCAAAATAGCTAAGAGTCTTCTTAGCTATTTTTTTGTTTATCTTATTGGCTAAATCTTCTGTCTTTGAATCAATAAAGCACTAAAAATAAGAAAGGAAAGCAAATATAAGTCAAAAATACCTAGCAATGTTTGGGACAGTGATAACGAGATTGAGCAGAATAATAACAAGATTATGTAGAGGTTTTAATTTAAGGCAAAAAATTTGCTATAATCACGGTCTTATTCCATTTATCCAATTAAAAGTCCTTTTATGAAAGAATCCTTACGCCTGCGTTTAGACCAAATGGTAGACCGTTATGAAGAGGTCACTGCCTTATTATCCGATCCTAGCGTCATCAGTGACAATAATAAATTCCGTGAGTTGTCTGTTGAGCATAGCGACTTGATGGATATCACGACTTTATGGCAGAACTACGGGCGTGCGGAGACAGATCAGGCCGATGCAGAAATGATGCTAAAAGAAGCTTCAGATCCTGACATGAAAGCGATGATGCAAGAAGAAATAGATACTGCACGTGACGCCATCGTAGACATGGAAGAAGCGCTCAATGTTATGATGCTGCCAAAAGATCCTAATGACAAAGTACCTGCGTTCTTAGAGATTCGAGCAGGAACAGGCGGTGATGAAGCGGCGATTTTCTCTGGCGATTTGTTCCGCATGTACCAAAAGTATGCGCAGACGCAAGGTTGGACGGTAGAAGTGTTATCGGCCAGTGAGGGCGAGCACGGCGGTTACAAAGAAATCATCACTCGCGTCTCAGGTAATAGTGTATATGGTCGTCTCAAGTTTGAGTCGGGTGTACACCGTGTCCAGCGTGTGCCTGAAACAGAAAGCCAGGGCCGCGTACATACATCAGCTTGTACCGTGGCTGTCATGCCAGAAGTTGAGATTGATGACACGGTTGATTTAAACCCAGCCGATATCCGTTTTGATACGTTCCGTTCAAGCGGTGCGGGTGGTCAGCATGTTAACACTACGGACTCAGCGGTACGTTTGACTCACATTCCAACTGGAACGGTGGTTGAGTGTCAACAAGAACGTAGCCAACACAAAAACCGCGCGCAAGCCATGAAAATGCTGATCTCAAAAATCCAGCAGGTCAAGGTACAGGCGCAGGTCGATGCCGCCGACACCATACGTCGTGACTTGGTGGGTAGTGGCGATCGCTCAGAGCGCATCCGTACTTATAACTTCCCGCAAGGGCGTATGACCGATCATCGAATCAACTTAACCTTGTACAAGCTTGACTCCATTATGGAAGGTGACTTGGACGAGATTCTTGATGCGTTACTACGTGAGCATCAGGCTGACTTGATGGCCAGTATTGGCGGCGAGTAGTCTTTATTTATTCATCGTCAGTCAATTAACAAAAATGAACTTCCTAACTGAATTTAATTAACTCAATTTTCCTATAAACGGATCCATATTTTACAGGTGAGAACTATCATGAATAATCGTCTAGCTTTATATTTTATGGGTTTGTTTTGTTTATTTTTTATATCGGCCTGTCAGACACCAGCAATGACAGAAGAACAAAATAATGCCAATTCTGCATCTAAAAGCGTAGAGATGCTGGCAAAAGAATGCCTTGCAAAAGGTGGTAAGTACACCAAAGAAGGTCGACTACAAGCATATCGCTGCGTACAGCAGTTTTCAGATGCAGGAAAATCTTGTAGTGACAGCGCTGAGTGTCAAGGCAGTTGCACAAACTCAGACAAAGCGATCGAAGCTGGTACGGCAAACGTAACAGGAACCTGCGCCGCTGATGACAGTCCTTTTGGTTGCCGTCAAACCATTGAAGGTGGCGTTGCTAAAGGCTTCTTGTGCGTAGATTAATCGTATTATTTTTCCAAATATAAAAACTAACTTATCAACATTTGAGAGTGTTATGTCAAAGCCCAACAATCAAAACCAGAACCAAGACCAAGCCCCAGCAGTAGAGGATACCAATGAGCTGATTGCACAGCTACAAGCCAAGCTAGACGATATCAGTGCATCAGGTAAACAGCCGTATCCAAATACGTTTAAGCGCACAGATTATGCAAAAGACTTGCAAGCGGCCTTTGACGGCGTCTCAAAGCAAGAGATTGAAGACAATGCGGCTAAGGGTGAAAAAACACAGGTCAATGTGGCTGGTCGAGTGATGCTGAACCGTGGATCATTCCTTGTTATTCAAGACATGACGGGTCGTATTCAGCTATATGTTGCGCGCAAAGAGTTGGATCCAGAGATGCTGGCTAGTATCAAGTCTTTAGATTTGGGTGATATTGTTGGGGTATCGGGTTATATCGGTCGCTCAGGAAAGGGCGACTTGTATGTTCATATTGAAACGCTTGAGCTACTCACTAAGTCATTACGTCCCATGCCAAACAAATTCCATGGTTTGGCGGATGTAGAAGCCCGTTATCGCAATCGCCATCTTGATTTGATGACCAATGAGACAACGCGCGATACCTTTATGATTCGCAGTCAAGTCATCAGCGGTATCCGTAAGTTTATGTTGAATGAGCGCTTCATGGAAGTTGAGACGCCCATGATGCATCCCATTCCAGGTGGTGCAGTAGCGCGTCCATTTGTGACGCATCATAACGCTTTAGACATGCCGCTTTATTTACGTATTGCGCCTGAGCTTTATTTAAAGCGTTTGGTTATCGGCGGGTTTGATAGAGTGTTTGAGATTAACCGCAGCTTCCGTAACGAAGGTGTCTCAACCCGTCACAATCCTGAATTTACCATGATTGAGTTTTATCAAGCTTATGCCGATCACAATGATTTGATGGATTTGACCGAGCGCTTATTCAATGAGTTGGCGATTGATATTTTGGGTACAACGGATATTACTTATCAAGAAGAAGCCATCAGTCTAAAAGCACCGTTTGAGCGTCTCTCCATGCCTGATGCGATTGCAAAATACGCAGAAAATTTTGATACAGCGCGTATGAGTGATCGTGAATATTTGGCAGAATATGTGTCAACGACGCTAAAGCAGCAAGTAAAAGAGGGCTTTGGTATAGGCAAATTGCAGACGATTATCTTTGAAGAAACGGCTGAGCATCAATTGCGTCAACCAACTTTTATCACGCAGTATCCAGCAGAAACCTCGCCATTGGCACGCCGTAATGACGACAATCCTGAAATTACCGATCGTTTTGAGCTGTTTATTGGCGGTCGTGAATTGGCAAATGGCTTTAGTGAGCTTAATGACCCAGCAGATCAAGCAGAACGTTTCCGTGGACAAGTCGCTGAAAAAGACGCCGGCGATGACGAAGCTATGCACTTTGATGAAGAGTATATCGAAGCCTTGTCATATGGTTTACCGCCGACTGCGGGTGAAGGTATCGGTATTGATCGCTTAGTCATGCTACTGACGGACTCTGCTAGTATTCGTGATGTGATTTTATTCCCGCATATGCGCCGTAAAGTTGATTAAAGCTTACTTTTTAATCAAAGTTGCTCTTTAATCAAAGGCGTTTATCGAGCGTAGGATAAACCATCATCATATCAGTAAGAAGCCAGACGAATGCGCTGGCTTTTTGCTATAATGGATGTTCAAAAATAAGCAGTCAAAAAGTACATTTAAAATAAGAATATTAACCACTTGGCACAATGGATAGATATGTCGCAGCAATATCAAGTTTTAGCTCGCAAATACCGTCCCAAAAACTTTCATGAGTTGATTGGGCAAACGCATGTCTCGCAAGCACTCATCAATGCGATTGACTACAATCGCCTGCATCATGCTTATCTCTTTACTGGGACGCGCGGTGTGGGTAAGACAACGATTGCGCGTATTTTATCTAAATGTTTGAACTGTGATATGGGTGTCACTAGCACGCCTTGCGGTGTGTGTGATAACTGTGTGGCCATCGATCAAGGGCGTTTTATCGATCTTATTGAGATTGATGCCGCCTCTCGTACCAAGGTAGAAGACACCCGCGAGCTATTAGATAACGTTCCTTATGCGCCCAGTCAAGGACGCTATAAGGTATATCTCATTGATGAAGTGCACATGCTGTCGACACACAGTTTTAATGCACTGCTTAAAACGCTAGAAGAGCCACCTGAGCATGTGAAGTTTTTACTGGCAACGACTGATCCGCAAAAACTGCCGATTACGATTATCTCACGTTGCTTACAGTTCGTTTTACGCCCGTTGCCGCAAACCTTACTTAGCGAGCATTTGGCCAATATCCTGACGCAAGAGCATGTAAGTTATACGCAGCCAGCTCTGTGGCAGCTGGCAAGTGCTGCTAAAGGGTCGGTACGGGATGCCTTATCATTGACAGATCAAGCGATCGCTTTTGGTCAAGGGTCGCTGGATGATGCGACTGTCAATGCCATGCTTGGTTTGATTGATGCAGCAGATTTAGTCAGTTTGATCACAGATATCTATAATCATGATAAATCGGCGGTTGCAGCTCACATTGAGCAAATGCGGGCGCAGATGGTTGATGCGACCAGTATGTTTGATGGACTCGCTGAGTTACTGCATCAATTGGCATTGACACAGTTATTACCTGAGGTTGCGTTAAATGTAAATGAGGCGCAGGCACAAGATATTAATGCGCTCGCTCAGCACATTAGCCCGGATGTTTTACAACTTTATTATGAGATTGTGGTACAGGCGCGTGAAGGTGTTAAGCTTGCTAGTACGCCAATGCAAGCGCTTGAGATGTGTATTTTACGTCTATTGGCTTTTCGTCCATTACCCGTAGATGAAGTGCTAACCAACACTTTTGATAGCACGTCTTCGTCTTCGACGCCTGTCATACAGAACGCCATTTCTACGCAGGCTTCTGATGCCATAGCGTCAGCTTCAATACCACCATTGCAGCCTTATGACATTGATCATCAAACAGAGCATAATGATACGGGGCAAAATGCTGATTCTGACGATAATGTTTGGTTGACCAACGGTGCTACGCCGGAACCTAATTTTGAACCTGAACAAATTGCTGAACCTGAACCAATTGTTGAGCCTGAACCAATTGCTGAACCTGAACCAATTGCTGAACCTGAACCAATTGCTGAACCTGAACCAATTGCTGAACCTGAACCAATTGTTGAGCCTGAACCAATTGTTGAGCCTGAACCAATTGCTGAACCTGAACCAATTGCTGAACCTGAACCAATTGCTGAACCTGAAAC
>NZ_JBDKWD010000003.1:264748-434569 GCF_039680845.1 Psychrobacter halotolerans
ACCAATTGCTGAACCTGAACCAATTGCTGAACCTGAACCAATTGTTGAGCCTGAACCAATTGTTGAGCCTGAACCAATTGTTGAGCCTGAACCAGTTGTTGAGTCTGAACCAGTTGTTGAGTCTGAGCCAGTTATCGAACTTGAATCTGCTACAGATGATGCTGGGTTAATGACGCTGCCGGATGATCCACGAACGTTGCTACGATGCCCACCGCAAGAGTTGACAGGCGAATGGACGCCCGAAAAATGGGATTACTGGTTACAAACCGCTCGTGAAACAGACGTTCTGGCTCAGGATGAATTGGCATTGGCGCGTCAAGGGGTGGTTACCGGATTGTGCAATGGTAAATCAACCTTTTTGACAGGGGTAGATAGTAAACATTTACAAGTTATCTTCCAGCAATTATCTAAAAAATTGCAACTACAGTTCCCTGAAGCGGAAATGAATCTACAGATTGATAGTAGTGTCATGCAGTCGGACGACAAAACCCCGGAGCGTCGTCAACACAAACGCTTAGCACACGCTAAAACAGTGGCAGAATCAAAGCTACTTAATACGCCAGTGATGCAATACTTGACTGAGCGCGGTGAAGGCAAAATGGGTAAAGTCCAGTTGTATTAGACAGTTTTATATTTGGTTTTTAGGAAGATTAAAAAGTCTATACAGTTGTTAGACATAATATACATATAAAATATCAAGGCAGTGTTATGCTATTGCCTTGATATTTTTATTTTTACTGGTTACAAAGCGACGCTGTTTGATTGTAAATAGCGTATTTAGTAACGGTAAGATAAATTTAAATTCGTTATAATGGTTAAGTTAAATTAACAATTAAAATGCAGCTTAGGTGAGGATATGTTGGATAATTTACGCGGTATGGCTGTGTTTGCCAGTGTGGTTGGACATGGTTCTTTTAGTGGCTCGGCTCGTGAGCTTGGTATTACGACAAGTGCAGTTAGTCAACAAATTCGTTCATTAGAAAATGACTTGGGCGTGATTTTATTGCACCGCTCAACTCGTAAGTTGAGCTTAACAGAAGCTGGTGAAAGTTTTTATGAGGCCGCAAAAGATGTGGTCAGCGCAGCAGAGCAGGGTCGAATCAAGGTTAACCAGCTGCGTGATGAGTTAGCAGGTAGTTTGCGTGTGGCAACTACTCCTGAGCTTGGGGTCAATCACATTTTACCAGCGCTATCTACTTGGATGGCCGCTCACGATGACCTCAGTATCACCTATCTTGCTGACAATCGTTATATTGACATGATTGATGAGCGTATTGATATTGCGATTCGCATGAGTCCAACGATTGATGATTCAACTGTTACCAGTTACCCTTTAACTGACGTACGCCAAATGCTTGTCGCGTCACCGCAGTATCTTCGCCAAAATGCTAAATTACAAACTCCCAAGGATCTAGCCGAACATCAGCTGATTTGTATTGAAATCATGCAAGATGCCAACCAAATTGAGCTTATTCAAACAGAAACAGGTAAAAAAACGCGCACAAAGATGCAGTCGCGTATTTGTACCAATAATGTCTTTATGGCAACTACTTTGGCCAAAGAAGGACATGGTTTGATCAGAATTATGGAGATGGACGTCCGAAAAGAGCTTGAAAATGGTGAGCTGGTCGAAGTTTTGACAGGTTATCAATTACCAAGCTTTGTACTGTATGCCGTTACCTTAAACCGTGAACAGCAGCCAGCCAAGATTACTCGTTGCCTAGAAGTATTGAAAAAATACTTCCGTGCTAACTAAAGATCGAGACAGTTGCATGCCAGTTGGTTTGGCAAGTAATATAAAAAGCCTATAAACAATATCTGTTTATAGGCTTTTTTAAGCGTAATTTATCAAATTTTAGAAAGAAGGTTTCAATAAGTCAATCACACGCTCAGCCACTTGCGTACTCTCATCGCGGTTCATATTTAGCGGAGGCAACAAGCGTATGACATGACCGCCCGTGACATTGATAATCATCTTTTGCTCATCACGCGCACGATCCACCAGCTGACTACAATCCATGTCTTTGGGCAATGAGATACCAATCATCATACCAGCACCGCGACTACTAACGCCATACTGTCCAAGTGCATTAACGATCGTTTCTCGTATGAATAACCCTTCGCTGACGGCGTTGTCCATAATGTCACTGTTTGCTAGCACATCATACACGCTATGAACCACACGGCTCGCCAATGGTGTACCGCCATAAGTAGAACCATGGCTGCCAGCACCGAACAATCCATTGGCACGGCCGCGAACCATACAAGCACCAACTGGAAAACCATTGCCCAAACCCTTAGCTGTTGTTAAAACGTCAGGGCGCGCACTGCTGTGTTGATACGCAAAGTATTTACCCGTGCGACCATTCCCTGTTTGTACCTCATCAAGCATAAATAGCCAGTTATGGGCATCGCACTCAGCTTGTAGCTCTTCAAGATAAGTAAAACCATTGGCAGCGGTATTGAGACCGCCTTCACCTTGAATAGGCTCAACAAAAATGGCGCAAATCTCATCATAGTCTTGGGCAGCTTGCTTAATTGCGGCAATGTCGCCAAATGGTACACGGATGAAATCTGCATCTAACGTATAAAACCCTTCACGTGCTTTTGGATTGGCAGTGGCTGATAATGACAGCAATGTACGGCCGTGGAATGACTGTTCCATCACAATCACTTTAGGATGTTTGAAGCTTTGCTTATGCGCATACAGACGAGCAAGTTTTAACGCCGCTTCATTTGCTTCAGCGCCGCTATTGGCAAAAAAAACGCTGTCCATTTGGGCCGCTTGACACAAGGTTTCGCCAGCACGCTCTTGCCAATCGATACCAAATAAATTACTGGTATGTACCAAGGTGGCTGCTTGCTGCTGAATGGCCTCTGTTACTTGTGGATGACAGTGCCCCAATCCGCAAACCGCAATTCCTGTCAGCGCATCTAAGTAAGGCGTATCATCTTTGGTATATAGCCAACTACCTGAACCTCGAGTAAAGCTAATCGGTTGACGGTTATAAGTAGGCATCAGGTAAGTCGCAGACATGTAAAACATCCTTAGGGTAGTCAGTTAAATGGAAATATTGATTATAATTCGTCAGAAAAAGGGGTGGTTTCAGCGGGCAAAGTGTAGTCTTCGTTTGCCCAAGCACCTAAGTCGATAAGCTTGCACTGACTACTACAAAACGGTTTGTATTTATTGTCCTGCCATGCCGTTTGAGTACCGCAACGTGGACAAGGATAAGTCTTGGGTGAGGTGTTGGTATTGGGGCTAGAGTCATTCATAATAAAGGGGCGTGTATCCTTGAGGCTTCGAGCATGAGTATGATATTAACGAAAGCGGTCAATCTAGATTATTGAGCTTTGTTTAAATTAAGAGCGATCAGTGCGGACTCGCTGTCGTTATATTACTATTAAAGTGGATTGACTATATAATAGCATGTGGCCGAATAATGGCAAAAGACAAATACCCAAAGGACAGTAAATGACTGATAACATCGAGCGTACACATCATCAGACGCGCGCATTTCAACCAGACAAACTCTCACCGCCACGTGATTTCATGCTTCCCAATATCATCGTAGAAAACACGGCAGAAAAAAAGAGCAGTGCTCCTTTAATATTAGAGATCGGTGCGGGGAAGGGCAAACATGCGCTCAGTTTTGCCGCTCAAAATTCTGATAAGCATCTGATTGCCATTGAGCGTACGCGTAATAAATTTGACGCTTTTGCAAAACTGGCTAAGCAACAACACCTATCGAATTTAACTCCCATTCATGCAGATGCCATTGCCTGGACGGTGCATGCCATCCGGCCCAATAGTATCGCAAAAATATTTATCCTTTATCCCAATCCTGAGCAGCACAATCCAAATCAGCAATGGTTAAACATGCCTTTCTTTGAATTCCTATTGTCACGCTTACAAGAGGGCGGGGAAGTGATTCTTGTGACCAATATAGAAGCGTATATTGATAATGCAGAGCAACAAGCAAATGAGATATGGTGTCTACCAAATACCCGTTCGCAAGTACCTAAAGACAGTCAGCGTACTCATTTTGAAGTAAAGTATCTGGCAAGGGATGAGGTCTGCTGGGAGCTTAAAATGCATAAACCAGAAGGATACAAAACAAGATTTGATAACTGGAAAGCTGAGACAATAGACAACAATAAATAGCCTAAGTAAAAATTCACACACTTAAATTAGCATAATTACTAAATATAAAATAGCCTAAGTAAATAAAAAATTAATCAAGAAAAGCTGTCACTAAAAGACAGCCAAAAATTCTCTGTCAATTAGCATTACAAATAAGGTTTCACTAATTTATTAGAATCTGTATATGAGTCTAGGACGGTAAGAAGGGTATAAGCGCCAATAAATTTACGGCTAATAAACATAAATTCTTTTGGTGGAAGATTAAACTCAAAAGATTGCATCGCACGCGTCGCCTCTGTTGAAAGACGTGAATGCAGTTTGCTGTTTGCCCAGACATAACGATTGTTACCATCTAAACAATCAGCAGGAATATCAGAATTAATGGTAGGATCACTAAAAGGTTCTGTGGCCAATAGAAACAAGGAGGCGACATTGGAACGTACTTTATCACTCATACTGTCAAAAAAGTCGTAGCCAGTCATTGCTAACGTCATCGCCTGATGATCATGATGGTAACCAGCTCTAAGTAAACCACGGGCGATGGTTAATAGATGATTATCAAACTGGCGAATAGCGCCAAAATCTAATAACACGAGCTTGTCGACATCATTGTCATTGGTACTTACGCGAACCAAGTAGTTACCAAAGTTTGGATCGGTCTGCATTTCGCCCCAAACAAAAATCTCTTGCATCATAATTTCAATAGCTGCTTGACCAATAGCGCTACGCCGCTCATGAGACAACAGTTGTAACTCTTCGGACACAACAGTGATGCCTGGCTCATAAGACATACACAATAAGCGCTTTTCCGAATACTTACGGTTGATCTTGGGCACTACATAGCGTGGATCATTACTGAGACGATCGTAAAAACGTTCTGTTGTTAGCGCTTCTGCTTCGTAATCAACTTCGTGATGGAGCAAATCGCGTATCTCTTCAAACCAAGCATCCAATGAGCGAGTTTGTGGAACGATATTACTTACTTTTAATAATTGTTTGAATAACGCAAGATCTGAGTTAATGGCGTCTGCCACACCCGGATACTGAATTTTTAAGACGACCTGTTCACCCGTCGCAATGACAGTAGCACGGTGGACTTGGGCGAGGGATGCGGTTCCAATTGGAATAGGGTCAACGTCAAGCTCATTTAATCTTGCGCCCAATAGTTCACGTAATGTCAGTTCAATAGTTGGCCATGATAATGTGGCTGTGTCATCATTAAGCGTTTGTAATGCGCGGGTGATTTCGGGCGGTAAAATGTGTTCACCGTAAATCGCCAGCATTTGGCCAATTTTAACGACTGACCCTTTAAGCTTACCAAGTTCTGAGGCCAGATAATTTGCCTGTGTTTCCATAAACGCTTGGTTACGCGCGGTACGTGCTTCTTTGTTTAAGAACATACCAGACACACTATTACCTGCCCAGCGACGACCAATATTTAAAGAGGTTTTGGCTATTGACATTCGACGCTCAAAACCTGACGTTTTTAAGTTATCGATTGATTGTTTATTGCTAAAAGGTTTAGACGTATCATTTGCCATAAATATAATCATTCATCCAGTTGCTATCGATTTGCGGGCTCAAGACGTACAATACAAGGGAGATGTGATGCATAGGTACAAAATTGTATCATATAAAGCTCAATTGATTGGTGAGCCTTGGTGAGATGACAGCAGTTACTTTGTAAGCTATCGTGAGCTTATAAAATTCAACCCAAATGCCTATAATGTTTACGATTTCATATACATAATCAATGACTGTTCATAGTAGAAGATAACAAGTAGAAAATTAGCACCTAGTTAAAAATACATGAAAACGGTAAAAAATAAGACCTAGCATTACGCTAGGTCTTATCATATCAGCCAAAAAACACTTAAAAAATCAGATCAATTCGATCATTTATATGCTGTCTTAATGAATCAAGTTAATGTTAATTAAACTACTATTAATAAAAATTATTTAAGCTTTTTCACGCGCAATGGCATGATGGCCGATATCACGACGATATTGGGCCCCCTCAAAACTGATGGCACCTGTGACTGCTAATGCTGCTTGCTGAGCATCAGAGATAGTGTCTGCCAAGGCTGTTACACACAACACACGCCCGCCATTGGTAACCACTTCCTTTTCGCTAATTCCTGCTTTGTCATTAGTCGTGGTATCACTGTCAGAAAATGCCGTGCCAGCATGAAAAACTTTAACTGCATTGGATTTTTGACTATCAAGCTCTGGCAGGCCAGCAATCACATCACCTTTTGAGGAGGTTTCAGGATAGCCTTTTGAGGCAACAACAATACCAAGAGCAGGGCGGGTATCCCATTTTGCCTCACTGGGTAATTGACCTGCCAGCCCTTGCGTCACCAAATCAACCATCGAAGATTGCAGACGCATCAAGATAGGCTGTGTCTCTGGATCACCAAAACGGCAATTAAATTCGATGACATAAGGGTCGCCTGCTTGGTCAATCATCAACCCCGCATATAAGAAACCGGTATAGGGATGACCCGCTGCTTTCATTGCATCAACCACTGGCTGGATGACTTGCGCCATTACCTTTTCATGAACGTCTTGCGTCACGACTGGTGCAGGAGAGTATGCGCCCATGCCACCTGTGTTCGGGCCTGTATCGCCTTCAAAGGCGCGCTTATGATCTTGACTGGTTGCCATTGGCAAAATATTTTCGCCATCGATCATACAAATAAAACTGGCTTCTTCACCTTGTAAAAACTGCTCAATAACCACGCGGCTACCAGCATCACCAAACTTATTGTCCGCCAGCATATCGTCAATAGCTTCATGCGCTTGTTCAATCGTCTCGGCAACGATGACGCCTTTACCAGCGGCCAAACCGTCTGCTTTGATAACGATTGGTGCGCCTTGCTCATCAATATACGCTTTGGCAGCGGTAGCATCGGTAAAGCCTTGATAGGCGGCTGTTGGGATATTATTTTGTGCCATAAATTCTTTGGCAAAGGTTTTTGAACCTTCTAGCTGGGCACAATACGCTGTCGGTCCCCATGCTTTGATATTTGCTTTGCGGCAAGCATCAATGATACCGGTTACCAAAGGCGCTTCTGGACCAACGATGACCAAATCAATGGCGTTATTTTGACAAAAATCTATGACAGCCGCATGCCCATTTGACGCGTCGTCAGAGGTTAAGACAACGTTTTGGCATTTGGGTTCAAGGGCAGTGCCTGCATTACCGGGCGCAATATAGATATTTTCTACTGTCTCATCTTTTGCACACTGCCATGCTAGTGCGTGTTCACGACCACCTGAGCCGATCACCAAAATATTTGTCATACATCCTACCCTTAGTATCAAATAGCATTAAAGTTCATTTAACATCAAAGTTAATCGTGAGTGAGCCATACATTCTCAAAGACACTGGCATATTCTAACAAAAAACCCGTCACAATTACCATGAGTATCCACTGGCCCGCCATCAATGCTCTATAAAACGATGCCCTTTGCAATTTTGCAATAAGGCTCTATTCCATTAGTAATTGTTATCGACATGTTGCTGATTCATGAAATGATGTTGTACGCTTTAGCTCCCGTCCTAGGTGCGTTAAACTTCACCATACTAGATAATAGTTAATCCTAATCGATACATATTCTCAAAGTATAAGAGCATAAAAGGAGAAAGTCTCAAAACAGTAAGAAAAAGTAGAATATGCCACGTAAATGGATATACTACTGCACCTTGTGAGAAGTGTTAAGTATTCTCGCATGGTCAGTCGATGGATAGATTCATAAATTCGAATAAATAAATGATAAATCAAACCTGTAAAAAAGGACGAAGGACATGCCAAACTCCCTCAGTATCGCAAAAGAGCGCATCAGCCAAATAAGCGATATTGCTACCAGTTATGTACAAAAAGACAAATCGCTATTTGACCATTTTATTCATAGCTATTACCAACCACTACACCAAGAAGCGGCAAAAGCCATCAGCAATAACGACTTAGCAGGTATGGCGCTACACCATTTTACGCTGCTAAAAGCCTATGACGGTAGTAAGCCGCAGCTCACAGTAATCAATCCAAAGGCAGAAGAGCAGCACTTTCATAGCTCGCACACGGTCATTCAAATCGTGGCTTATGACAGACCTTTTTTAGTCGATACCATTTTAATGAGCCTTGAAGCAGAAGGCATTGATGTTCATCGTACTTATAATATCATTGTGAGCGTCATGCGTGATGATGATGGACAAATTACAAATGTTGAAGGTGCTCATGAAAGTGCCACGTCTCATTTGTCATTGATTCACTGCGAAATTGCTTACCAAGATAACAACGATTTGGACGCGCTGCAAAAAATGCTGCTGAACAAGATTGACACCTTAGACACGGTGGTCGGTGATTGGAAACAGATGCGTGCACAACTGATGGATATCAAAACAGAGCTATCCAAAAAACCGCTACCTGAAATTTTCTATTCGCAGCAAGAAATACAAGCATTTTTGGATTGGATATTGGACGAGCATTTCATATTCTTAGGTTACCGCGAATACCGTTTAGAAGGCGGTCAATCCATCGAAGTTGAGGCCAAGCCTGCCGACTTAGATTTATTTGCTATTGGTAATAGTGGCCTTGGTTTACTGCGCGGTGCTGAAGAGGACAAACTGTCAGAAAGCTTTAGTCAACTGCCCAAAATGTTAAAGCAGCTATTGACTGAACCGCGCGTATTGATGCTGTCTAAGTCGAGCCGCGTCTCTCCAATCCATCGTTCAGTATATATGGACTTTTTGGGTATTCATAAGTTTGATGATAACGGCAAATTGGTTGGCGAATATCGATTCGTTGGTTTGTTGACCTCACAAGCTTATCAGCTGACTGTACAACAAATACCGTTACTTCGTGAAAAAGCCAATAAAATCATGGCAATGGCAGAACTGCCACGTGATGGCCATGCTCATCACAAGCTGATGCATGTGATTAACACGTTACCGCGCGATGACTTGTTTCAAGCCAGCGTCGAAGAGTTGTATCCGATCGTATCTGGTATTAGCCAACTGCAAGATAAAAAGAGTCTGCGTCTGTTTAGCCGTATCGACCATTATCAGCGTTTTGTCTCATGTTTGGTCTATATCCCACGCGATAAGTTCAACACTGAACTGCGTATCAAAGTACAAAATGTCCTCAAAGAAGCGTATGGCGGAACTTCTTCAGGCTTTACGACAGAATTCAATGAGTCAGCTCATGCCCGCGTTCATGTTCACGTCCGTACCGTACCCGGTCAAGTAAATGACGTCAATACTGAAGTGCTCGAAGCCAAATTATCAGCGCTGATGCAGTCATGGAGTGACAGTTATCAAAAAATGCTGCTCGATAATGTCGGTGAGCAGCAAGCTAATGCATTAAATCGTCGCTTTTTGAATTATATTCCAGCCGCCTATCAAGAACGTTTTGATACTCGTACTGCGGTCGAAGATACCAAACGCTTATCAGGATTGACTGAAGAGCAGCCAATGATTTGGCATTTATATCAGTCAACAGGCGATGCACGTAATCAGCTGCATCTTAAGTTATACGGCCGCGAGCAGCCCGTTATTTTGTCTAAAGTACTGCCAATCCTCGAAAACTTTGGTGTGTCCGTCATTTCTGCCCAAACTTATGAGTTTGATCTGCCAGAGCAACCAATTTGGATGCAAGAGTATGAGCTGACATTAGAGCACGTTGATACCGTCAATATGCAAGTGGTTCGTGGTCAGTTTGAAGACAGTCTCAAGCAAATTTGGGCAGGACAGGTCGAAAGCGATTCGTTTAATGAGCTGGTACTGACGACCAATCTTGATACTCATGATGTGGTCGTATTGCGTGCGTTATCGCGTTATATGATACAGGCGCGCGCACCATTCTCTAGCACGTATATTCAACAAACGGTTGTTAAAAACAGTGACATCAGCATGGCATTGAGCGATCTGTTCGATGCACGGATGAATCCTGAGCACAGTGACAACGTCCGTCAAGAAAAAACGACTCAGATCCAAGAGCAAATTAATGCCGCCCTTGCTGACGTTGACAGTTTGGATGAAGACCGTATCCTGCGTTGGTACTTAGACTTAATCAACGCCATGGTTCGTACCAACTTCTACCAAGTCGATGATAAAGGTCAACGTAAAGACCGTTTGTCGTTTAAATTCTTGGCCGCTGCCATTCCGAATTTGCCCCTGCCGAAACCGATGTTTGAGATATTTGTTTACTCACCGCGTGTTGAAGCAGTGCATTTACGCGGTGGCAAAGTGGCACGTGGTGGTCTGCGTTGGTCAGATCGTATGGAAGATTTCCGCACCGAAGTATTGGGTTTGGTTAAAGCGCAGATGGTCAAAAATGCGGTCATTGTGCCTGTGGGTTCAAAAGGCGGCTTTATCGTCAAAACCAAAACCATGGCGGATGGTCGCGAAGCGTTCCAAGCTGAAGGTATTGCCTGCTATCAGACATTCTTACGCGGTATGCTTGATATCACAGACAATATTGTTGACGGTAATATCATCGCGCCAGCCAATACCGTGCGCCATGATGAAGACGATCCATACTTGGTGGTTGCCGCGGACAAAGGTACTGCCACTTTCTCAGACATTGCCAATGCTTTGGCGGCTGAGTACAACTTCTGGCTTGATGATGCCTTTGCCTCTGGTGGCTCGGTAGGTTACGACCATAAAGCGATGGGCATCACCGCACGCGGGGGTTGGGAGTCAGTTAAACGCCACTTCCGTATGCGCGGCATGGACATTCAAAACCGCGATGACTTTACCGTTATTGGTATCGGTGATATGAGTGGGGACGTCTTTGGTAACGGTATGCTGCTATCAACCCATACCAAGCTGGTTGCGGCCTTTAACCATTTACATATTTTCATTGATCCCAATCCAGATACGGCAAGCTCTTATGCTGAACGCGCCCGCTTGTTTGAGTTGCCGCGCTCATCATGGGCAGATTATGAGCAATCGTTAATCAGTCAAGGCGGGGGTATCTTCTCACGTCAAGACAAGACCATTGCCATCAGTCCAGAGATGAAAGTCGCCTTTGATATTAGTGCCGACAGTCTAACGCCCAATGACTTGATCAGCGCTTTACTGCGCGCGCCTGTTGATCTGCTCTGGAATGGCGGTATCGGCACTTACGTCAAAAGCGTCAATGAAACCCACGCTGATGTTGGTGATCGTGCCAATGATGCGCTACGTGTCAACGGGAACGAGCTGCGCGCAGCCATCGTTGGTGAAGGCGGTAACTTAGGTCTTACCCAGCAAGGACGTATCGAGTACGCACAAACGGGCGGCCGCATTTATACCGATGCTATCGATAACTCAGGTGGCGTGAACTGCTCAGATCATGAAGTGAATATCAAAATCTTACTGGGCAAAGTGGTCGAGCAGGGTGACATGACCTTGAAGCAGCGCAATGAGCTGTTAGAGAGTATGACCGATACCGTGGCAGAATTGGTATTGCGCCAAAATTACTTGCAGCCGCAAGCGATTGAACTCAGTCACCTGCAAGCGTCAGCGAATTTGAATGAACATCAGCGTTTTATTCAAATGTTAGAAGGTGAAGGTCGTCTTGATCGTGCGATTGAGTATTTGCCATCAGATGAAGAGATTGCCAAACGCCAAAAAGCAGATACCGGTCTCACCAATCCTGAATTGGCTGTTATTATGGCTTACGGTAAAATGTGGGTTTATGACAACTTGTTGTTGTCCGACTTGCCCGATGACCCATACTTCATTGATGAGCTACGCAAATACTTCCCTGATGAGTTAGCAGCCCGCTTCTTTGATGAAATGACTGAGCACCGCTTACACCGCGAGATTATCAGCACATATTTGACCAATAGCGTGGTCAATCGTTTGGGTATTGAAGCATTATTCCGTCTTTATGAAGAGACTGACCAATCACTTGCCACCATTATTCGTGGTTATGCGATTACCCGTGATGTCTTTAATGTATCAAAAGCTTGGAGAGCGCTTGAAGACTTGGACAATCAAGTCGATGCGACGCTATTGCTCACGCTTGAGCTGCGTCTACGTGATGCTCTTGAGCGCGGTGTGGTCTGGTTTATCAATGCCTTTGGCCAAAACTTACAAGTGACGGATATGATCAGCCGCTTTAGTAATAGCGTGGAGAAACTGACCAAATCGGGCGGTTTTATTGAGCAGCAATTTGCTCAGTATTTACAAGAAGATACCACAAGCCTGATGGAAAAAGAGCTGTCCAACACCGATGCGGCGTTGTTTGCGATGCTACCATATCATGTCGATGCTCTTGATGCTGCTATTTTGGCCGAGCAATATGAGCGTCCTGTCGATGAGATTGCAACGCTGTACTTTGAAGCCTATCAAGTATTGCAGTTAGATTGGATGATGGACAATATCGCAGGTTTACCGCAGCAAGGATATTGGGATCGCCGTGCACGTCATGCGCTTGTCAATGAGTTGACACGTAGCTTACGTCTGCTTATGGATGCGGTACTGTCAAAACCTGATGCCAAGCAAGCCTTTAGTGAGTGGCGAGCGCGTCATTTGGACAGTTTGGCGTCAATAGAGGCGGAAATGAGCAAGCTTGATAGTAATGAAGACAGTCAAGTAAGTCTCTCAACGCTCTCAGTATTGATGAGTGAGCTCAGTGGTTTGGTGACAAAATAACAGTCACTCAATAAAAAACGCTATAAAAAAACCACCGTTATGAATTAACGGTGGTTTTTTTATTGTTTAACTGGAGCGTGTCCTCAATTCAAGCGATAGTCATCTAAATGGACTAAAAATGAGGACACGCCCTAAAATTTTATCAAAAAGATAACCCGACTGAGAATACGGTTGCTATCAAGAGTACCAATGCCAATATTTTAATCAGATATTCGTTGACAACCTTGCCCTGTGATTTGACTAAAGCCGCCTGAGAGTTTTTCAACTTTGATTTGCGTCAAAATGCGATCTTTTAACGCTTGTACATGAGAGATCACCCCAATTAATTTCCCTTCTTGTTGTAAGTTGGTCAATGTATCGAGTGCAATGTCCAGTGATTCTTCATCCAAGGTGCCAAAGCCTTCATCCAAAAACAGCGAGTCCACACGAATATTTTGGCTGGCCATCTGTGACAGTCCCAGCGCTAAGGCAAGACTAATAATAAAGCCTTCACCGCCCGAGAGGTTTTTGGTACTGCGAATCTCGCCGCCTTGGTAATTATCAATCACATTAAGCTCAAGTGGGCTGTCGTCATCACGAATCAGCAGGTAACGGTCGCTCATCTTTTGCAATTTAGTATTGGCGTGTGTGACCATCAGATCGAAGGTCAAGCCTTGCGCAAAGGTGCGGTACTTTTTACCATCAGATGAGCCGATTAACTTGTGCAATTGTTGCCAGACTTGCAATTTGTCCTTTTGCGTGTTGATGGCATCAAGCTGTGCCTGTTGGTTGGCTTTTTTGTCCTCATTGTCTTTTAGTTGCTGGCTAATAGCACCAATCGACTCGATGCGTTTATTAGACTCATCCTGTGCCTGCCGCTGTTGCTCGGTGAGCGTGGCTTTATCGTCCGTTGTGAATGGATGAGCTTGCTTATCATCAAGGTTTTTTTGCGTGTCGTCGAGTAACGACTTTGCCTGCTTTAGAGCATAATCGATATGTTGCTGCTGCTGATTGAGTGCCTTGCGCTCATCCACAGGCAGTCGAGCCGCCGTAAAATCAGCTTCGTCAATAAAGTCAGAGGCGGCGAGCGCTGATTGAAACACATTTTCTTGCGTGTTAAGCGTATCAGTGACGGTTGTTATTTGCTCGGACAAGTTTTTTTGTTTATCAAGCAATTGGTTGAGTGTGTACTCGGTATTGTCCAATTGTCTTTGAGCCGTGATCTGCTCAGCCTGAGCTTGCTCTAGTGCCTTGCGCAGGCGGTTGTCTTCCTCTTCAGGATCTTTATCCGCAAAAATCTGCGCTCTGTCTTTTTGAAGATGATTAAGCACCGTCGTTTTATCCGTGACTAATTGAGCGGTCTTATCAAGCTCTTCTTGGTTTTGATTAAGCTGGTTTTGCTTGGTTTCGATTTGCGTCTCTATGCGCCCAAGTGCGGTTCTTAAAGCGTGCTGTTCTTCTTTAAACGTATTGAGTTGGTTTTTTAGTTGTCCAAGACTACGGTGCTGCTGGCGCAAGGTATCGATATGAGCCTGAGTGGCCACATCGCTTAGTATGGTTTGAGTCTCAATACTGGCTATCAACGGTTGTAGCGAGTGCTGCAAGGCGCGTATCGCTGTGATTGAGTCTGATTGATACGTGCCAGCTGAGTATTTGGTTAGCAGATGCCATATGGCGTCTGTAAGGGTTTTTAGTTCAGAAAACTGGTCATCGAATTTTTCACCAAGATTTTTTAACGTTGACGAGCTTACTTCGATATGTATTTTAATATCGTTGATATCACTTGCCAGCTGATACTCGGTTTGTTTCAAATTCTCTGTGGTTTTATGTATGGTAGAAATTGTCTCATTAAGCGTTTCATAGTGAGATAGGGTGTTTTTAAGCGTCTCCCGATATTGGGTAAGCTGAGTTTTGATACTGTTTAACAATGCTAGTGAGTCGGTCGGCGTCTCTATCTGTTGCAGCGTTGATAGCGGTTCTATAATCGCTGTGAGACATTCAGAAGGGGTTTTGTTTAAGACAGTACTGATTAACTGACCGAGATCAGCTTCTAGCGTGTGTATTTGTTCATCCAGTAGCGTTTGCTGCCCTTGGGACTGCTCAAGCTGATGTTGCGCTGTGGCTTGGTGGATACGCTGCTCTGATAAGGTTTTTTCCAAATCGGCGATGGTGGTATCCAGTTCTGTTATCTGGCGCTGTGTCTGGACAGCTTCCGTCTCTTTGGCTAAATGGGGATGATTGAGGCGATAAGGATGCTCAAGTGCGCCGCACAGCGGGCAAGGATGACCGTCTTCTAAATCAGCAATGTAATCCTCTAACTTGGCGACTTTTTGTAATAAATGTAGCTGGGTTTGTTTGTCATGACGCTTGTCTTTGGCAATTTGCAATGCTGATTCAGTATGATGAATAGCGCTTGTCAGTTTTGTGAGCTCGTCATGTATTGCTGGAAGGTCAGTCTTTGTTTTTTTGCTTTGAGCATAAAGCGTATTGAGCTGTTGTCTTTTAAAGCTGACTTGTTCAACTTGACTGCTGATATGATCGATCTGTTCTTGTTCAGTGCGCATATCAGCCACTGACTGCGACTCAGTGAGTGCTGCTTGCTCCTGTTGTATCGCTTTTAATGTATCTTGCGTTATCGCTTTGGTAGCTTCTTGCTCTTTTTGCTGTTCATAGAGGCGATCAAGACTGGTCTGGTGCTGGGCTATTTGATTTTGCTGGGCTTTTTTATCCTTTGCTAACGCCGCATTGTCTTGTAGCAATACTTTTAAGCGACCACAATGCGCCTCAAAGTTGGCGATGTCGCTCTCAATATCATTAAACGCATGAGCGTCATCGAGCTGCGTTTCTATTTTTGTCAGCTGGCTGGTATTTCGCTGCGCTTCATTAGTGTGATGGTTAATCTCTTGACGTAAGCCCTGAGCGTTGGTTGCTAGCGTTTGTTGTCTTTGCTGAACATCCTTTATGCTATGAGCGTGCTGCGCAATGTCTACATCTAGTTTGCGTGCCGCCTTAATATTAGGCAAAGCCGCTTGCAGCGCATCACTAGCCGTTTGTACCTGCCCTTGTACCGTCTTTAGATATACAG
The DNA here is from genome assembly GCF_039680845.1 of Psychrobacter halotolerans. Lineage (NCBI taxonomy): Bacteria > Pseudomonadati > Pseudomonadota > Gammaproteobacteria > Moraxellales > Moraxellaceae > Psychrobacter > Psychrobacter halotolerans. The sequence continues at coordinate 280,604 of NZ_JBDKWD010000003.1, forward strand.
TCGCTTGCGCCAAATTATCTTCTTGCTGCGGCAAGGTATGGCTAATTTGCTGCTGATCTTTTTGCAAACGCTTAAGATTGTCGCGGTTATTGACAAGCTGGCTAAATTGGCTGTCGATCTCTAATGCTTTATTAGCAGCGGCGAGGCGCTTGGCATCAGGGATAAAGTCTTGCTGGGCCTGCTGAGCCTTCTCAAGATTATTGTGATAAAGCTGTCGCTTGTCTTTTAATTCTGTGACGCTATCGAGCCATTGGATTTTTTTGTCTAGGGTTTGAAGCATCTGCTGCTGTTTGCTTTGCGCTTGTTGATACGACTGCAAATCTGACTTTAACTGTTTTTCTTCATTGGCATCTAGTAGCATCAAACCATCTAGACCGTATTGCAGTTTGCTGAGAATGTCTTCTTCAGCCCGTTTTTTATCATGGACATGGGCTGAGATGGTCGCGTAAATATCCGTACCCGTGATTTTTTCTAAAATGTCTGCCCGTTCATCAGCTTTTGCCTTTAAAAAGGCGGAAAAACTGCCTTGCGCCAGCAATATAGAGCGAGTGAATTGCTGAAAATCCATCCGCGTCAGCTCGATGATCTTATTTTTGGTATGCTTTAAGGTACTTTCTAACAGATCATCGGGTTTTGACACATCATCGAGGTTAATTTTTGCGATTTCGTGCGTCGCGTCTTGCAGGTTGCCATCCGCTTTATTATAAGCTCGGCGCTGTCCCCAGCGGCAGCGGTAGTGATTGCCGTTTAAATCAATTACCACTTCAGCCGAGCATTCAGCCGTTTGCCGCGTCATGACTTCATTGCTACTTTTGCTGATACTATTGATCCTTGGCGTCTCACCGTATAGTGCCAGACAAATGGCATCTAAGATCGTCGTCTTGCCAGCGCCCGTCTGTCCTGTAATGGCAAAAATACCTTCATTAATAAAAGCGGTATCACTAAAATCAATGTGCCATTCGCCTTTTAGGGAGTTTAAGTTTTTCAGTCTGAGTTCGATTAGGCGCATGAATGGGTCTTATTGTTGGTAGTCGCAGCAAATGTAAAAGTAAAGAAGTTCATAGTGATAAAAAATAGTGTCAAAAAGGGGCTATCATGATAGGTCAATCATATCACTCTGCCAACTTATCGTCATGGCGAAGGTTATAAACGATTTGCTCATAAGCATTGCGTAAGCTTGGTTTTTGCTCATCAGAAACATTATGTACCGTTAAGCAACGCTCAAAAACCTCCATTTCATTTAAATCCTGTAGCGTCTCAGAAGTCTGCTGTTGATTAAGGACTTTGTTATAAGTGCGCGTGTTTTTAATTTTTAATACCTCACACGGCAGGCCCTCTATCATTATCAGAACTTGCTCACGTAAGTCACTGACGACGGCATCGCCCGCATAAATAATCTCCAGCCAAACTGATTCTGTACTCGAAATGGACTGTATAGTGTGATTGATGGTTTGACTAATGGCCTCTAAATCGCCTGATATTTGCATCAATCGTTGAAAGGTTGGAACGGGTAGGGAGCTCACCTGCATTTGCTTTGAGTTGTCGTCATGCCGTGTTTCTTTGGTAGTCACAAACTCAGTTAGCATTAGATCATTGTCTTGATTTTGCTCATCAGACTCGCTTTCAGACGTTGAAATGATGGCAGCATCCTTTTTTATCTCAACATTTTCTGCTGGCTCGTCAAAACCAAACAAATCATCCATAAAGGTAGCGGCTTGACTTACTGCTCTTTTAGCCGTTTTTTCTACTGATTTTTCAACCTTAGTAACCGTGTTAGATAGCTGAGGAACAACACTATCAGATGTGGTATTTGATTCTACGATTTCATTATCAATATTATTTATAGCACCAAACTGTATAAGCAGTACTTGTTTTTGCTGTCTTGCTTCACCAAAACCCATGGCAATAGGTGAGCCTGAATAGCGAATATGCGCGCAACCACCAACCCGTTGCGGTACATGCAAATGACCAAGGGCAACATAATCAAAGCTGTCATCGAACATATCAGCGGAAATTTTACCAAGTGAGCCAACATACAGCTCGCGTACGCCGTCATCATCAGTCGTTTTGCCGCCTGCCGCGAATAGATGACCTGTGGCAATGATAGGAATATGGCGCTGGTGCGTTTTCATTAATTTTGCTTGTTGAGCTTTGGCAATGTCTGCTACTTGATCGTAGTGTACGCGGATACCAGCGATGACATTGGCATCTTTGGTCTGACCTGACTCGCCCGCCTGACTGCTACGCACGTCACGATCACGCAAATAGGGAACAGCGGCAATAATGCAATGTGGATCATTGTCCTCATCGCCTAAAACCAATACTTCATCGGCCAAAACCTCACAAGCCGTGCCGATGACATGCACATTTAAAAACTTAAGGACATTGCTGGGGGCATCCAAAAATGTTGGTGAATCATGATTGCCAGCCACAATGACCACATGCTGACAGCAGGATTTCGACACCTTACCCAGAAATTCATAATACAGCGCTTGGGCTTTGTTACTTGGGGTCATGGTGTCAAAAATGTCACCCGCGACGATTAAGATGTCCACTTGCTGCGCGCTTATTGTCTCTTGTAGCCACTGCAAAAACGACTCGAACTCATCATAACGAAGGCGACCATATAACCGCCGCCCTAAATGCCAATCGGAGGTGTGCAAAATGTTTAAAGGTTTGGCAGACAAGTAGGTAGGCGCGTCAGGTATGGACATAGTTGGACTTATTGTTAAACGTGCGAAAAATGAGTAGAGATCTTTCATTCTAGCAAGATTTGTGCGGCTTTGCTCTGTTGCCATATATAAAAAAGCCCCACCAGTATTTTGGCAGGGCTTGTGCAATTGTTAGTGACCGTTCTTTAATTCATTTTTCCAGATATTCTCACGCTATTCTGCAAGATTAGCGATCATAGATAAGGCATGCGCTTGCTGATTCGTAGATGATTTTTTGTCTTTATTAAGGCTTGATATGCCTTCGCGTAACCAGTTATCTGCGGTGTCAGCGCTGTTTTGGTTGTATTGATTATACCAAGACAAATCATCGTGTAAGCTGACCACATTGCCCATAATCAGTAAGGCGGGTGTGGGCAGTTGTGCCTGCGTTTGCTGCTCAACAATAGTCGCAAGCGTGCCCGTCAATACTTGCTGATTGGGCATACTGGCATTAGAGACAATCGCAATGGGTGTGTCGGCACTGCGTCCAGCCTCAATCAATCCTTCGGTCAACCGCGAGAGCGAATGCAGACCCATATAAAACACTACGGTCTCATCGGTATCCAAAAAGTTTTTAAAGTTGCTATTGGGCGCGCCCGCCTTTAAAAATCCCGTGACAAAACGCACGGATTGCGAGTGGTCACGGTGGGTGAGCGGGATACCAGCATAACTGGCCGCCGCATTGGCCGCAGTAATCCCTGGTACCACTTGATAAGGAATACCATGCGCGCGCAGACTTTCAATCTCTTCGCCGCCTCGTCCAAAGATAAAGGGATCGCCACCTTTTAGACGCACCACGCGCCGACCTTTTTTGGCGCTATTGACCAACAGCTCATTGATACCAAGCTGCGCTACCGTATGATTGCTGCGTTTTTTACCGACAAATACCTTGTCCGCATCACGGCGACATAGATCCAGCACTTGCGGCGACACCAGCGCATCATAGTAGACAATATCCGCTTGCTGCATTAAGCGCAGCGCTTTAAATGTGAGCAGTTCTGGATCGCCAGGGCCTGCACCAACGATATAGACTTCACCCACGTTGGTTTGAGAGTCAGGGGTTTGATACACGGAGTTTTGAGAATCGGTCGATGCGTCTGATATAACAGGCGCGTTTGTCTGCGCTGTGTCAGTATCCACCGCATCTTTTTTACTAATGGCGGCGGCGGTACTGTCTAAGTCGGCTTGTAGCTGGGCGATTGCTTCATTTTCATTACCCGCAAACATCAGCTGGCTGACTTGACCTTCGAAGGCACGCTCCCAAAATTGGCGACGTCCGGTAAGGGTCGGTATTTTGGCTTTTACTTCACTCCGAAACTCGCCAGCCAGCTTTGCTAATTTACCATAGCCTTGCGGAATCAGGGTTTCAAGGCGGGCGCGCAGTAGACGTGCCAGCACAGGCGCTTTGCCGTTGGATGAGATACCAATCACAATAGGATTGCGATCGACAATGGCCGGGAAAATAAAATCACAGAGCGGCGGGGTATCGACCACATTGACGGGGATATTTAAATCCGTCGCATCGGCATGAATTTGATGATTTAGCGCTTCGTCATCAGTACCTGCAATGATAACGCGCGCACCCGACATATAGGATTTATGATAGTTTTCTTCAACCAATTCATGCTTATCCTCACTCAGCAACTCTCGTATTTCATGGCTGATATCAGGTGCAAGAATCGTAATACGCGCACCGGCGCGGCTTAGTAAGTCGGCTTTACGTAGTGCCACTTCACCGCCACCCACGATAAGTACTTTTTGATTTTCTAATTTAAAAAATAGCGGGAAGGTGTTCATAGCGTCACCATTTATTGTATTTAAGAGATGTCGTCATTATGAGGGATCACAAGCGCACGCTCACGCAGTGAATTGGCATTAGTATATTCGTTTTTGTCATGATAGTGAGGTTTTTTGATTATAAAAGGAATAGATTATAAAATTTCAAATAGATAGCGAAGGTTTGGTAGCAAACTTTCGAATGTATCAGCCAGACCTTGGGTTTTAAGGTTTTTTAGGATTCGTGACGCTAAAGAATCAGTGCAGAAAGCGATTGATTTTCTTGATACATTGGTATCATCTATAACGTAGGGGTAAATAAATGAAAAAAATTGGACTATTGGGTGGTTTAAGTTGGGTGTCTACTCACGAATACTATGCCCTAATTAACCAGCATGTTCGAGAAGCATTTAAAGATAATACGTCAGCACATATTGTCATAGAAAGTGTCAATGAGCATTTATTTTTAGATCGACTCACCAGCGACCCTACAGAACAGATTTGTTCAAAGATGGTGGCTGATGCTGTCAACGTATTAGAGGTTGCACAGGCTGAAGTCATTGCCTTAAGTGCTAACGGCATTCATCGATTTATAAAGGATCTTCCAGAATATTCACGTCAAAGAATAGTACATATTGCCACTGAGACAGCCAAAGCATGTGACCATTTAGGCTATAAAAAGGTCGGCCTATTGGGTGTCTATCAGACTATGACAGGTGACTTTTATAAAAAAGCGTTGGCTGATTTTGGTATAAACGTAATGGTGCCAAATGAGGCGCACATGCAAGATATTCATCAAAGAATTGTTGATGACCTATGTTTGGGAGATTTTAATGATAACAATAAAGCCTATTTTTTAGATCACAGTCGACGGTTAGTAGATGAGGGTGCAGATGCTGTCATTCTAGGCTGTACTGAAATTCCATTATTATTAAAGGATGAGCTTAATACTCACTCGCAATTAATTTCTACTACCCACGTACACACAAAAGCAATAGTAGAAAAGGCGCTAAGTAGAGAGTAGAAGGTCAAATTCAACCATAAAAAAAGCAATGACAGTAAAATCATCGCCGCTTTTTGCAACACGGTTCGTTATTGAGTTTTATCTGTCAGCTTTTATTTGTAGCTGAGTATGCAGACCACACTCACGGCTTGCTTCTACTTTGGTTAGATCAAAGTAATCAAACTCATTTGGCAAGTCATGCTCTTCAAGATAGACGTCCAAGTCCGCGTCTGTTTTTCAAACGATGAAATTACTTTCTCAAATCAATAAATTATCTAACACACGCTAACATATCCCAAATTAGTGTGTGCTAGCATGTTTTAAGATAATCGATCGTATATTAATAATATTTAAAAAGAGTAAACATACTATGAAATTACAAGACAGAGTGGCGATTGTATTTGGTGGCACTTCAGGATTAGGTGAAGCGACGGCTAAAGCGTTTGCCAATGAAGGCGCTAAAGTAGTCGTCACAGGACGCGATGAGGAAGACGGCAATCGAATCGTCAAAGACATTAAAGATAACAATCAAGACGCCATTTTCGTAAAAGCTGATGTGACGGAAAAGAGCGACATTCAAGCCGTTGTTGACAAAGCATTAACGACTTATGGTCAGATTGACATTTTATATAACGGTGCTGGTATTCATGATGCTTATGACAATGCGGTTGAGCTAGAAGAAGATTTTTATGATAAATTGATGGCGATTAATGTCAAAGCGCCTTATCTGGCTTCCAAAATAGTGATTCCGCATTTTATTAAGCAAGGCGGCGGCGCCATTATCAATGTCGGTTCGCAAGCGACACAAATGGCAGGACCGGGTGGCTCAGCCTATGTTACCTCCAAGCATGCCATTTTGGGGTTCTCGAAACAGTTGGCTTTCGATTTTGGTAGTCAAGGCATCAAAGTTAATACATTGTCGCCAGGTTTTATAAAGACCCCAATGACTGAGGGTATTGAAGATGAGCGTTTAGAGCGTATTCCTGCCAAGCGTGCTGGTAAGCCTGAAGAGATTGCTGCACTTGCCGTATTTTTGGCATCTGATGATTCTAATTATATGCAAGGCGCTAACGTTTTGATGGATGGCGGTTGGGTACTAGGTCGCAAATAGCTTCAATAGTTGCCAACATGGTCGTCAACAATAAAAAAGCCCTCTCATTTTGAGAGGGCTTTTTTATTGTTGTTACATAATGCTGTGAGGGGTTATCGAAGATTATAACTGAGTATGCAGACCACACTCACGGCTTTCTTCTACTTTGGTTGGATCAAAGTAATCAAACTCATTTGGCAAGTCATGCTCTTCAAGATAGACGTCCAAGTCCGCGTCTGTTTTTTCAAATAATGGCGCCACTTTTAACACGCCATCTTTTGATAAGCTCAGTACATCTAGCCCTTGACGGAACTCGGTTTGATCTTTGCGAATGGCGTTGAACCACACATCAGGCTGTAGTTCATCTAGAGCGCGGCGGAATGGCTCAAGTTTTACTTGATCCGTAAATTCATCATGCTGTGGATTGTCGATGCCCGGGATACCATTCATGGTCGCGTCACGATGCGCAGCGGTTTGCTTAGGAATGTAAGTGACCACGTTCAAGTTTAGATCACGAATGACTTTATTGGCAAACTGATAAGTGGCATCAGTGTTATAACCTGAATCCACCCATAATACTGTGATGTCAGGACGCTGTTTGGCAACCAAATGCAAAATCGCTGACTCATAAGGACGGAAGTTGGTGGTGATAATTGGGTTTTTGGCTTGCGATAATGCCCAAGTAACGATTTCTTCTGGTGACTTACCTTGCAATTCTTGGTTGGCCTGATCGATATCTAGGTTTGGATGTAGTTGGCTCATGTGACATTCCTTAACGGTTGTTAGTATAAAATGTTATTGGTATAAAATAGCGAATTCATTTTGATACAAGGCTTTTGATAAAAAACGAAACCTTGATAAAAAATTAAGTGCCCGAAAACATGGGTAACGCTGCCGCATGGCGACCGTCATAGCTGCTGGCAAGCGCGTTAAAGGCTTGACTGATATCCGAGATGGACTGCATGTCATGTTCGCTCAGTACGAAGCTGTCAACGCCTGCACGTAATAAATAAGCGATTTGGTCACGGCCAAACTTGCCTGCGATACGAATCTCACCTGTATAACCGATTTGGCGCAAGGTTTGCGCGTAACTAAAGCCGCGACCATCAGTAAAGACCGGAACATGAATCACGATCAAATCTTGCTGCAATAAAAATTCGGGTAAGCCTAAGAGAACCCCAGTATCGCTATCGGACGTGATCCAAACGCCCACACGGCTGGCATGTTGACTCACCAATTCGCGTACTTCTTGTAATAGACCGCCAGCAAGGCTGCCTTCTTTATCCAATAGATCAGCAAGCGGTAATACGACTTCAAGCTTTTCTTGTTTTTGTAGTAGCTCAAGTAGTGAGAGGTGCGATAGGGCAATACCGTCTGGTAGCGCATCAGTATGAAGCGCAAGCCACGTGTCGTCTTGACTGATATCGACCCCATCACTGTTTAGCACATGATGATTACCCATAGACCTTCTCCTTAAAGGGCGCGATACCAACACGATCCACCAAATCACCGAAACGCTCTACGTCATTATCATTGCTGACGCGCTGCTCTAAATAAACGTCCAATATTTTTTGTAAGGTAATCGCCACATCGGTGGCGGGTACGGCTTTGCCCAATATCTTACCGATCTTGGCATCGTTGCTTGAGTTGCCGCCAAGGCTGATCTGATACCAATGCTCACCCTTTTTATCGACACCCAAAATACCGATATCGCCAGTATGATGATGCGCACAGGCGTTCATGCAGCCTGACATATTGAGTCGAATCTCACCCAAGTCGTACAGGTAGTCTAGATCATCGAACTGTTTTTCGATTTGCTCAGCGATATTGTGTGTGGTGGCATTGGCAAGTGAGCAATAATCCCAGCCCGGACAGACGATCATATCGGTGAGCGTGTTGATGTTAGCGCGTGCCAAATGTAGCTCAGACAACTGTTGCCATAACTCATATAACTGATTGGTTTGTACATCAGCGAAGACCAGATTCTGCTGGTAGGTACCGCGCAACTCGCCAAAACTGTATTTGTCGGCAAGATCGGCGAGGGCGTCCATTTGCGATTCGCTCAAATCACCTGATGGGATATAGCGACCATCGACCACGCCAGCTTTTAGGGAAATCACCACAGCACGATAGCCTGCGATTTTATGGGCGACCGTGTTTTGATTGTACCAATTGGCAAATTCTTTATTGGCATCAAGCTGTTGTTGCAATTCTGACTGTACTTGTAGCGCATCAAAGCTGGCATAATCAGGCTCCGTAAAGAAGCTGCTGGCAGTCGCAAAATTGTCCTCAGTCAAGGTAAGCGGACCGTCTTTGGTATGTGCTTGCCATTCAGCTTCGACCAATTTGGCAAAAGCGGGGCCGCCCATGCTTTCAACCAATATCTTGATACGGGCTTTGTATTTATTGTCACGGCGACCATGCAAGTTATAAACGCGCAAAATCGCATCTAAATAGCTCAGCAGGTGCTGACGCGGTAAAAACTCATTGATTACTTTGCCAATCACAGGCGTACGGCCAAGACCGCCACCGACCAATACTTCAAAGCCAAGCTCACCAGCTTCATTGGTTTTTAAATGAAGGCCGATGTCGTGTACTTGCGTGGCAGCGCGGTCATTGGCAGTGCCGACGACTGCGATCTTAAATTTACGCGGCAAAAAAGCAAATTCAGGGTGAAAGGTTGACCACTGACGAATAATCTCACAATAAGGACGCGGATCGGCAATCTCTTCTTGATGAATACCAGCATAAGGGTCGGTTGTGGTATTACGAATACAGTTACCTGAGGTTTGGATGGCATGCATCTGTACTGAGGCAAGCTCCGCCAAAATATCTGGCACGTCTTCAAGCTTTGGCCAATTCAGCTGAATATTGGTACGGGTAGTAAAGTGCCCGTACCCTTTGTCGTATTTGCGCGTGATCTCTGCCAACTTACGCAGCTGGTAAGTGGCAAACAGACCATAAGGAATGGCAATACGCAGCATTGGCGCATAACGCTGGATATAAAGACCGTTTTGCAAACGCAGTGGCAAAAATTGCTCTTCTGGTAGCTCACCTGCCAAAAATCGTTCGGTTTGGTCACGGAACTGGGCAACTCGTTCTTCTACCAAAGTCTGATCAGCGTAATTGTATTGATACATGACGTAATCTCAGTTTTTTAATCTTAAAAGCGGTGATAAATGATGAATGGGTGCGTGTATTAATAGGTAATTACAGTTGGCACCAATCACATCATAAATAATTCAGCTTACCATCATATAAGCTTGCCTCTATAAACATAAATTCCTATCTGACATATCCATATCCAAACACAGCATAAATTTTCATATAGAAAGTTAGGTAGCCTATGCGTATCAAATCTAACGTCTGATGACAGACGAGTAACCACTATATTTATCATTGATTCACTTTAAAACCGATACAGTGCTACAGGGATAAATTCTTTTTGCCTGCTGTTCGCAAGTGTGACAGAGGCGACAAAAAATTTATCCCCGCAGCGTATAACCCGTAGCATATAGTTAGTCACGCAGCTATTCACGTATCGATCTATCTTAAACTGACTTTAGTGTCTTTTTGCATTATTTCTTATTTTTTCTAATCTCTTTTTTATTAAGGTTTTAATATTCCTATGACCCAGAATCAGAATCAACATCAGACCCAATCAAAATTGGTTCCTCCACACGGTAGCCCAGTACTCAAACCACTATTATTAGAAGGTGACGCCCGCACGCAAGCGCTACAGCTTGCCAGCACTTTGCCGACCATTACATTAAGCTCACGAGAGCGCGGTGATTTGATTATGTTTGGTATCGGCGGTTTTACGCCATTAAACGGTTTTATGAATCAAGCTGACTGGCAAGGCGTGGTCGATAATATGCGCCTGCAAAGCGGCGACAATGCTGGCTTGTTTTGGCCAATTCCGATCACCTTGTCTGCGCCTAAAGAAACGGCTGACAGTCTGACTCAAGGCGATAAAGTCGCTTTGGTTGCGCAAGATGGCGAAGTCATGGGCATTTTGACGGTGGAAGAAACCTATACCATCGACAAAGAATATGAGTGCGAAAAAGTATTTACCACGACCGATGCCGATCATCCAGGCGTACAACAAGTATTGAATCAAGAAGCGGTTAACGTTGCAGGTAGCGTTGAAGTATTGAGTGAAGGCGAGTTCCCAACGCTTTATCCAGAGATTTATAAAACACCCGCTGAGACGCGTGAAATCCTAGACGCCAAAGGCTGGAAAACGGTTGCTGCATTCCAAACACGTAACCCGATGCATCGCTCGCACGAGTATTTGGCTAAAATTGCCATCGAGATTTGTGATGGCGTGTTGATTCACTCCTTGCTTGGTGCATTAAAGCCGGGCGACATTCCAGCAGAAGTGCGTCAAGAAGCGATCAAAACCCTGATTGACAACTACTTTAGAAAAGACACGGTCATTCAAGCAGGTTATCCACTTGACATGCGTTATGCAGGGCCACGTGAAGCATTACTGCATGCGGTATTCCGTCAAAACTATGGCTGTAGTCATCTGATTGTTGGCCGTGATCATGCAGGCGTTGGTGATTATTACGGAGCGTTTGATGCGCAGACCATTTTTGAATATGTTGGCAAAGACGATTTGATTACGCAGCCGTTAAAAATTGGCTGGACCTTCTGGTGTAATGCCTGTAACGCCATGGCCTCTGACAAAACCTGTCCGCACGATGCCAGTGAGCATGTCAAAGTCTCAGGGACAAAACTGCGTAAAGCCTTGTCAGAAGACGAGGAGGTACCAGAAAACTTCAGTCGTCCTGAAGTCTTAGAAATCTTGCGTAATTACTATGCAGGTATCGCTCGCGAAGAGCGTGCCGAGGTGAAGCTAACAGGCGCTTCTGCGGTATAAGTGCTTGTCTGTAGTATAAGAGAAGGGGTCAGGCTTATTGTCTGACCCTTTTTTTGTGATAGTCGCTACTCAATAAAATCGATATACAACCTGATAATGCGTGGCTGGTACAAATTTTTCTTGCTGGCTGTAGCGTTGCTGACAGAGGCGGCAAAAAATTTATCCCAGCCATGTTGGCTCTTTTTTATAGTGATCTTACTATAACGTCAAATACTTGGTTTATTAAAAAATGTGATTGCTAAAAGTTTTTGTTTATTCTCATCTTTCTTAACTGCTTGTTAAAAAACATTGGCCTTAGCATCAATCAGCAGATCACTTATGCCAAGTTACTCACTCGATAAGCTGATTCGTCATTAAGCCTTTGCCAAACAAACTGCTAGCATAGTTCTCATCATCCATAGAACCGTACGCCACTTATTAATTTTATAAGCATTCTAAAAAAATGGTTCTAGCCACTTTATCAAAAACATTCGTGCAATTAATGAGCAGAAAAATGACTAAAATAAGCCAAAAAACCGTATCTCATCATGTTAATAAAACCAATGCCCAAGACACGACCGTCTCTAGAACTAAAAACATGCAGACGCGTATTCTTAGCATGAGTGGCGTGCTGGCAATAGCGATGCTCACTACTGGCTGTGGTTCTAACGAAGCCAAAACCACACAAGGCGCGTCAAACACAACAGGTGGTCAAACAGACGTTAGCCTATTGAATGTCTCTTATGACGTGTCGCGTGATTTTTATAAAGACTACAACGAGCTTTTTGGTGCAAGTTATCAAAAAGAAAACCCAAATAGCGAAATAAAAATTAACCAGTCGCATGGCGGCTCCAGTAAACAAGCACTGTCTGTCGCCAATGGCTTGCAAGCGGATGTGGTGACGTTTAACCAAGAAAGCGATATGAATCTGTTGGTCGAAAAAGGCTTGGTCTCTGGCAACTGGCGAGAAGCATTACCAAACAACGCCGTGCCTTACACCAGTACCATGGTGCTACTCGTGCGGAATGGCAATCCAAAAAACATCAAAGACTGGTCAGATTTAGCCCGTAATGACATTAATGTGGTCATGCCAAACCCCAAGACCAGCGGTACGGCGCGTTATGCCTTTTTGGGGGCTTACGGTTACGGATTACACAGCTTTAACGAAAACCCAGAAAGCCATACCAAAACCGATGCGCTTATCAAAAAAATGCTGGCAAACGTCGTCACTTATGACAATGGTGCACGCGCCGCGACAACCAGTTTTACTCAGCGCGGGCTTGGTGATGTGCTGATTACGACTGAAAACGAAGCGCATCTAGCCAGTAAAAACTTTGCCAAAGAACAAGTTGATATCGTTTATCCAAGCTACTCTGTTTTGATCAATAACCCAGTGGCAGTCGTGACAGCGGTCACTGATAAGGCCGGGAAAACAGAGGCGGCAACCGCTTATCTAAAAGGACTATGGGACACGCCTGCGCAGGATCTCATGGCGCAGATGTATATGCGTCCTAGCAATGAGCAAGTCCTTGCCGCCCATAAAGACACCTTGCCTGCGATCACTACCTTTGATCCTGTGAGTGTTTTTGGGTCTTGGGATCAGATTATGGCTACCTTCTTTGTCGATGGTGCACGCTTTGATGCGCTGGCACGTGCCCAGTAATCCTTGTAATCCATGCTTTAACAAAATCCCTGACTAGCAAACTGTCAATCAAAGAAGCGGCGAATACGACAAGGAACGTCGCGCTTCTTTATAAGGCTGGCAGTCTGTACGTCTTTTATCTACTGCGTTGTATTAACTGCTTGAAAATGTTTGGCTTATAGCCTTGTTATTCCGTTTTGGCAATAACATACGCATATTCATCATTAAACATAATAAGATGGCGCTGTTAGCATACGGTATTGTTTAACAAATACCTTTGAGAAACTTATGACATATGCCGCGCAGTATCAACAAAAAAGTAAAATATTCAATGTGCCACTTAACGCCCTAGGTATTGCAGGCGTTGCACTGACGCTAGGTCTGGCTGGCTGTAGCAACAATGAGCAGGCAGAGACGGCGAATGCAGATGGGACCGCTGCGACCACAGACAGTCAAAATATCGAGCTGTTAAACGTCTCTTATGATGTGGCGCGCGACTTTTATAAAGATTACAACCCATTATTCGTTGAGCATTATAAAGCGGAACATCCAGACAGCAATATCAGCGTTAATCAGTCGCATGGTGGTTCAAGTAAGCAAGCGCTTTCTGTGGCAAACGGCTTGCAAGCAGATGTAGCAACCATGAACCAAGGCTCTGATATTGAGCTGCTTGAGAAAAAAGGGTTGGTTGCGTCAGATTGGCAAAGTAAGTTCCCAGATAATGCGGTGCCATTTACCAGTACCATCGTGTTTTTGGTGCGTAAGGATAATCCAAAAGGCATCAATGATTGGGAAGATTTGACCAAAGACGGTGTCGAGATTGTTTTGGCCAACCCAAAAGTGACGGGCAATGGTCGTTATGCCTTCTTGGGCGCGTATGGTTACGGTTTGCACGCCTTTGATAACGATGAAACCGCTGCCAAAAGCTATATAAGAGACATGCTCCAAAACGTCAAAGTTTATGAAAATGGCGGACGTGCTGCCACCACAACGTTTGTACAGCGCGGTATTGGCGATGTGCTGGTAACGTTTGAGAATGAAGCCAATTTAGCTGCCACTGATTTTGGCGCGGGTAAAGTCGATATCGTTTATCCCAAATACTCTATTAAGTCAGAAAGCCCAGTGGCGGTCGTCACATCGGTGACAGACAAAAAAGGCACCACAGAGGCGGCAAAGTCCTATCTTGATTATCTATGGAGCGAGCCTGCTCAGCAGCTGGCCGCCGACCTATATTTACGTCCTAGTGTCAAAAGCGTTCTTGATAAAAACAGCGACAAGTTACCACCCGTTGACACCTTTCGCCCAAATGATGCGTTTGGATCATGGGATGAGATCATGAGTACATACTTCAGCGATGGTGGGGTGTTCGATCAACTGGCTGTGAACGCACCAGAATAGTGATCGTTCAATAATAACGCCTGTCGAATAATGACAGCGCTCACGATGAGCGATATGCCATCAGTATGAGCATTGGGTCATGAACCCACCTAAAGGACATGGCGTTCTACGCTATGTCCTTTATACCATAATCCTTTAAATACGCTATGTCCTTTATAAACCAGTTCTTTACCAACAGACGGACCAACCATTAACCCGATACAACATGGTCATGATAAGTACCATCAGATAGGCAATAGGACACTACCATATGAGTGCAACATCTTCTTCTACCAGCAGTCCTCCTAAAAAAGGCTGGCTGACACGTTTGCGTCAACGCAATGTGCTGCCGGGGTTTGGTTTAAGCATGGGCATCACTGTCTTTAGCTTATCGTTATTGGTGGTTTTACCGTTTGCGATGATGGCTTATACCACCACACAAATGGGCTGGAGTGGCTTTTGGGAGACGATTACCCAGCCGCAGGTCACAGCCGCTATTAAATTGACGTTATGGATGTCGTTTTTGGCGATGCTCACCAACATGGTATTTGGGACGCTGGTGGCATGGGTATTGGTGCGTTATGAGTTTTGGGGCAAGTCGCTAATCAATGCACTGGTCGATCTGCCATTTGCTTTGCCAACGGCGGTCACTGGTATCTCGCTTGCCACACTTTATGCCCCGAATGGCTTAATCGGTCAATGGTTTGAAAGGTTTGACATTCAAGTGGCTTTTACCCCGATTGGCATCTGGCTTGCCTTAGTGGTGGTGAGTTTTCCTTTTATTGTACGTGCGGTTCAGCCTGTCTTGGCCGAGTTATCCGTTGAATTTGAAGAAGCCTCAGCGGTATTGGGCGCCAATCGTTTAACCACTTTTCGCAAGGTTATTCTGCCAGAGCTGTTACCTGCTTTGTTGATGGGCGCGGGGATGATGTTTGCCCGTGCTACTGGCGAGTATGGTTCGGTGATTTTTATCGCAGGTAACATTCCCATGCAGTCTGAGATCTTACCGCTGATTATTATTAGTAAACTTGAGCAGTTTGACGTTCAAGGTGCCTCCGCCGTTGCTTTATTCATGCTGCTCATCTCCTTTGTGATTTTGCTAACAATTAATATTGTCCAGTGGAAACTGTCGCGCCGCGTAGGAGCCCACTAATATGCAAATATCCAATAGCTACGATTACCAAAGCAATCCTGCGACCAAAGACACGCCGTGGGTACGTCGCATCTTTATTGCGATTGCAGTACTATTTATGGTTGTCATGTTGGTCATACCACTGTTGGCGGTATTCTATGAAGCCTTTAAAAGTGGCTGGCAATTATATGTGGCCTCGCTGGTTGATCCAGAGGCATTAGAAGCGATCAAGCTTACCTTAATCACGGCCGCCATTGTTCTGCCAATCAACATGGTCATGGGTATCGCTATCGCTTGGCTGGTCACGCGGTATCAGTTCAAAGGCAAACAGCTGGTGACCACCTTACTTGATTTGCCGTTTTCGGTATCACCCGTGGTGGCAGGTTTGATGTTCGTATTGTTATTCGGCCTTAACTCTACCTTGGGTGGCTGGCTTGAGAGCATGGGGTTTCAAATCATCTATGCGGTGCCCGGTATTGTTTTGGCCACCTTGTTTGTCACTTTCCCATTTGTGGCCCGTGAGCTGATCCCTTTAATGCAAACGCAAGGCGACTCTGAGGAGCAAGCGGCGCTGACTTTGGGCGCGACAGGTTGGCAGACTTTTTGGCACGTGACCTTGCCAAATATCAAATGGGCGCTACTGTATGGTTTGATTTTGACCAATGCGCGTGCGATGGGCGAGTTCGGTGCGGTGAGCGTGGTATCAGGTCATATTCGCGGTGAAACCAATACCATGCCGTTGTTGGTTGAGATTGCTTATAACGACTATAACTTTACCGCCGCCTTTGCCTTATCAAGTTTACTTGCTGCCTTGGCTTTGATTACTTTGCTCATTCAGCAAGTGATGACTAAGCTACAAGAGCGTAAGTTTGCCAAGTCCGAGCGATTGGCAAGCGCACCTGAGCTGCCAGTGAGCGCCAATGCGACCACTCCAGAAAAACAAGAGACGCCAAAAAGACCATAAGAGACACTATTATGAGCATTGAGATTCGTAACGTTAATAAAAATTTTGGTGATTTCACCGCCTTAGACAATATCAATATTACGGTACCTACCGGCAAGCTGACCACCTTGCTTGGGCCTTCAGGTTGCGGTAAGACGACGTTGCTACGTATTATTGCTGGTTTAGAATATGCAGACTCTGGGCAAATCTTGTTTGATGAGCTGGACGTGACCAATACACCTGTACAAAAACGCCATATTGGTTTTATGTTTCAGCATTATGCGCTGTTTCGGCATAAAAACATCGCGGACAATGTCGGATTTGGACTAACATTACTGCCAAAGAACGAGCGACCCAATAAAGCTGAGATTAATAAACGCGTCACAGAGCTATTGGAGCTGGTACAACTGCCACAAATCGCCAATGCCTATCCGCATCAACTGTCAGGCGGGCAGCGTCAACGTATTGCGCTGGCAAGAGCACTGGCCGTAAAGCCAAAGCTTTTGTTATTAGATGAACCATTTGGGGCATTGGATGCTAAGGTACGTAAAGAGCTACGCACATGGCTAAAAAACATACATCACGAATTGGGTATTACCAGTATTATGGTGACGCATGATCAAGAAGAAGCACGCGCGGTATCTGATGAGATTGTGGTGATGAATCAAGGACGAGTAGAGCAGGTAGGGACATCGGATGAGCTCATTCATAAGCCCGCCAATGCCTTTATTAGTGACTTCTTAGATCTTGTTTAACTTATTGGATCTTGTTTAATTTAGCGCCGGTATAAAAATCCTTAATCAAATAGCCATATATAAAAAAGACCTATCACTGATAGGTCTTTTTTTATGTTTTAAGCGGATGCCGACATATCAATGTCTTTATTTACTATTTGCTTATAAGTAATGTCTAAAATACTTAAGCACCATTCTGGTAAATCATCAGCAACTTCATACCACATCCACGTACCATCACGAACACAGCTCAAAATACCCAACTTCTTCAAATGATTGAGATGACGAGATATTGTGGGCTGAGGTTGATCTAAGATTTCGACCAAGTCGCCCACACAGCGCGCTTCTTTTTTGAATAAGATTTGAAATATTTTTAATCGCGTCGGATCAGATAAGACTTTAAATAACTCGATAGGTCGTATCGTAAAATTATTATCAGACATAGAACAATTCCAATGAAGCGGGGTTAATAGGGGTACAATATACCAGCAGTTTTGCACAAAATCGATTAAAAAATAAGCAAATTTACAGTTCGTCGCTAATTTACTACCTTTTATCGTATTTAGTTACATGGATATCTAACGGGACTGACACCAGTTAGACCTCTGATATATAGCGAAACCCTGATAACAACTAATGGCAAAACGCTATTGCAAATGATAATAATTATCGTTATTATAACTATAGTAATAAGCGCGATTTGAAAGGTAGGGAAACGCAGTTTGGTGACTCATCCAAAGTATCTGTTATTCGTGCTTCAATTAATAAGCAGTAAAAAGCTGTTGCTAAAGAGAGTTATCCAGAGGAGCCTGTCTATGTACGTATGTATCTGTAACGACGTAAAAGAAAAGCAAATTAAAGCCGCCATTGCGTCAGGCATTGATACCCTTGACGGTCTAAAAGAGACCCTCGACGTTGCAACCTGCTGCGGCTGCTGTGAGCCTATGGTTAATGATTATTTAGAAGAACATCACACCAAACTCGATGTATTGGCTTATGCGGTTTGAGCGTTAAAAGCCTCTTAATGAATTGATCTGTTAGCTCGACTGTGGCTTTACTTTCGTATAGCATAGATTTTTGTATAATATAGATGAAGTACTCAGCATTTTACCGTTGCCTTTAATGCGTTATTTATCGAAGTTGCATTGTTTATCAAGGGTGAACGGTAACTGTACCTATCACTCTTGTCCTTAGTTTATTTTATAGTACCTGTTCAAATTGTAGTATCTGCTCAAAATACTATCTGCTCTTCATTTACCTCCCATGTATAGCGAATAAGCCATTCATATCAAATAGAATGGTGCATTGTTATGTCCGCTAAAACTAGCTAATTATGATTCTCAACTAGCATCTTATTCTTAGTTCACAACATTACATGTGTGACCGCACCTATATGCTACTATACTCATCTAACGTCACAAGACATCTTATTGATGGTGATCTTTACGGATTCGTTTACTGACATGACGATCATCCTAGGATTGATTTTGAATGTTTGGTAGTGTGTAAAATATAAATAGAGGAGTACAGGGTATGATAGGTAGCCAAAAAGTCATCGATTATTTGAATTTTTTATTAGGCGGTGAGCTTGCTGCTCGTGACCAGTATTTCATACATTCAGAGATGTATGCTGAATGGCATTATGGCAAACTGTATGATCGTATCCATCATGAAATGGCGGACGAAACCCTGCACGCCCAAGCCATCATTCGCCGTATTTTGATGCTAAGCGGTACGCCGAAAATGAGCGTCAATGACATTAAAATTGGCAGCGACGTTCCTGAAATGTTGCAATTAGATCTGGACTTAGAATATCAGGTGCAGCAGCATCTAAAAGACGGTATCGCGCTTTGTGAAGAAGAACGCGACTATGTCACACGTGAGATGCTGGTTTTGCAGTTGAAAGATACGGAAGAAGATCATGCGCATTGGCTAGAGCAACAGTTGCGTCTCATTGATATGATTGGTTTGCCCAATTATCTACAAAGCCAAGTGGCTGAAGTCACTCCCAATCTTGTTTAATATCATGATGGATATGAACCGTTATAATGGCCAGTCAAAATAATAAATAGATAGGGAGAAAGATCATGAAAGGGGATAAAGAGGTCATTCGTGCCTTAAACAAAGTACTTGGACAGTCATTGATTGCCATCAATCAGTATTTTTTGCACGCACGTATTACCCGTCATTGGGGCTTAGAAGCGCTCAACGAAAATTTTTATAAGCAATCTATTGCTGAGATGAAATGGTCAGATGATCTGATTGCACGAATTTTGTTGCTAGACGGATTACCAAATTTGCAGGATTACGGCAAAATGTTTATTGGCGAAGATGTGCCAGAGGTAATCGATTGCAACTTACGTTTAGAAAAGCAGAAATTTGACATTATCACGGACGCCATTGCTCTGTGTGAGACAAAATCTGATTATGTCTCTCGTCATCTATTAAACACGTTAAAAGATGGCAATGAAGAATATGAAGATTGGCTTGATACTCAAGAAGATTTGGTTAAGAGCATGGGTGTAGAGCGTTACATCCAATCGCAAATCAATGATGACGATACGCCCTAAACAAGCGTCTTAATATGATTGATAATCAAGTTACATAAAAATGCCAGCGACTATGCTGGCATTTTTATGTCTAATATTTAGTAAAATCTATGGCTACTAAAATTGACGCTTCTCTTTTTGAGGATTCTTTTCTTGAGGCTTAGTACAGGATTAGTACAAGCCGCGACCATCTTCAGGCTTTAGACGCAAAAAGAACAGTCCTGACAAAATGGTTAAAATACCCATTACCCAAAACGTGGTCTGAAACGCGGCCAGGGTATCCATTTGCATACGCTCACGTAATAGATTCAAGACAGCGGCACCAAAGGCAATCCCAAAGCTAATCGCTAACTGCTGATTGACCGCCATTAAGCTGTTGCCACTACTGGTCTGTGTCCCTTGTAGATCACCGATAGTAATGGTGTTCATGGCACTGAACTGCATAGAGTTACAGGCGCCCATTAAAGTCAGAATGGGGATGAACCAGAGCCACTGCGCGGCGTCATTGAACTGTGTCAAAACGATGATAAGTGATCCCAGCAACGAGGTATTGTAGGCCAATACTTTACGGTAACTAAAACGCTGGATAATCTTACTCACAAATGGCTTGATACCGATGGCACCCACAGCAATAGGGGCAAGTAGCCAGCCTGCTTGTGAGGGCGAGTATTCAAATACTACTTGTAGCAGTAAAGGCAGTAAAAAGGGGATGGCGCTAATACCAAGCCGCGTAAAAAGGTTGCCAGTAATGCCGATACGAAAGGTGCGAATGTCAAACAAAGCCAGCGGAAACAAGGATGCGGGTCGGCGTTTGGCATGCCAGATATAAATACCAATCAGTAGACTGGCCGCCAACGCAAGCAACAAGCCATAAAACCCGCGACCCGATTGCGCACCAAACTCTACCGCAAGGGTAAACCCACAAGCGGCGGCCGCAAACAGTAAAAAACCCGTCCAATCAAGACGCTGAGTCTCCTCAAATAAAGCAGGTACGAGCTTTTTACCCATGATAAAACCTGCTATTCCCATTGGTATATTGATCAAAAATATCCAATGCCAGCTGGCATATTGCACAATATAGCCGCCCAAAACTGGCCCTACCAGCGGCGCGACCAATGCAGGGATCACCGCAAAATTCATGACCGTTAACAGCTTATTGCGCGGATAGGATTTAACCAAGATGAGACGGGCAACAGGTGTCATCATCGCCCCGCCAATGCCTTGAATGATACGTGAACCAATCAAAAAATCTAACGTTGGCGATACGGCGCATAATAGCGAGCCAATACAAAAAATGATGATGGCTGATAAAAACACGCGACGAGTGCCATATTTATCTGCCAAAAACCCACTCAGAGGAATGAAGATTGCCAAGGTTAGAGCGTAGCTGATGACCGCCCATTGCATCTTTAATGGCGACTCGCCCAATGCCTGTGCCATTTGCGGCAAAGAGGTGTTTAATATAGTGGCGTCTAAGATTTGCATAAACAACGCCACCGCTAGGACATAGGGCAGGTATTTATCTTGTGTGGGAGTGAGCGTTACCATGTATATCTCATTAGACATCTCATTATAGAACAAGCAGAGGCAGTACATTGCCGACCTGTATATGAACAGATCACTGTATAAGCTGGGTAGTATAAAAAAGACTCACTAACAATAACAGTGACTCAAAGTAACGATTGAGCGTCAAATCTTTAAGACATAAGCCAACTTGCGATAACATTGATTACAAGAGAGGACTTTAATGTAGGGGCAAATTTTCGTTATAGTGAAAATTCATGAGAGATATACACCAAAAAAATAAATTAAGGATAGGTTATGAGCCAAGATAATAATAAATCGAGCAATGAGTCTAAAGAGCAAGGCAATAGCTATGTACCGCCCAAGGTTTGGGTACAAGACAAAGACAATGGTGGTAAGTTTGCTAGTATTAATCGTCCGACGGCAGGCGCGCGTTATGAAAAAGAGCTACCTGTCGGTGATGCTCCGCTACAGTTGTATTCACTGAATACGCCAAATGGGGTTAAGGCCAATATACTGCTAGAAGAGCTGGCTGAGATTGGCGTTAAAGGTGCCGAGTATGATGCTTATAAAATTGATATCTCAAAAGGCGAGCAATTTGGTTCAGGGTTTGTCGCTATCAATCCCAATTCTAAAATTCCAGCGTTAGTCGATCACTCAAGCGATTCGGCGCAAACGGGCGATGAGACAAGCGAGCCTATTGCTATTTTTGAATCGGGTGCCATTTTGATGTATTTAGCAGAAAAATTTGGCAAGTTTATCCCTGCATCCGCTGGAAAGAAACGAGCAGACTGTTTGTCTTGGGTGATGTGGCAGATGGGTAGTGCGCCCTTTTTAGGCGGTGGTTTCGGTCATTTCTATGCCTATGCGCCTGAACCATTAGAATATCCTATCAATCGCTACACAATGGAAGCTAAGCGTCAACTTGATGTGCTCAATAAACATCTAGAAGACAATACGTATATGTGTGGTAGCAGCGAAGAAGACTATAACATTGCTGATATGATTATCTGGGCGTGGTATGGTCAATTGGTACTGGGCAAACTCTACGATGCGGCCGAGTTTTTACAAGTAGACGACTACACTCATGTGAAGCGTTGGGCCCAGAAAATTGCTGAACGTCCCGCTGTGAAGCGTGCGGTGGATTTGACCCTAAAACCGATTGATTAAATTGGCGGATAAGCTGAGAGACGGTAACTATTTATTTTAATAGTAAGGCTGATAGTAATTTACCTATCGGCCTTATTTTTTGCGTGAATTTATTAGGCCATACTTACTAGGTTTATCTTCGAATGGTTTAAAAAATCGTTTCTATCAGTGCCATAGTTAAATGTTCAATACGCCCAAATATATTCTTATATGATTATATAATGAAAAACATACTTGGATTTTACAATAAATTACATTAATATAACAGTTAGAAACATTAATACGTTAAGATAGCCGGATATTACTTTTACGGACGGGTGTTCATCTTCTACGATTAAAGAATACTCAATGAAAAGATCAACCCTCAATCGAACATAAGAGAGCCTCAATGACTCGGTTTTTAATAGTTTGATTTTCAATCATTTAGTTTTAACAAGTGAGTTTTTAATCATAACTTAGATTTTAATCAAACGGATGTCATGAACGCTCATCACCATCAATCGATGGATACCCATAAGCTTTTAAGGTCGTACCATATGACTTATTTAACACCCAATGCTAAAAATATAAAAAAGATTTCTCTGTCGATGATGAAATCCAGCAGACTGCTGCCTATCATTACTGCGGTCAGTGCCGCGCTGTTTAGTACCGTAAGTATGGCAGATACGGGCGTTGATTTTGTCAGTCAAGACTGGCAGGTTGCTTGTGACAACACACTGACTTGTCGATTGGCAGGCTATCAAGCAGAAAACAACAGCGAGCTTCCTGTTTCCGTTTTATTGGTACGCCGCGCAGGTGCGAACGCTGATGTGGATGCCAAAGTAAAACTTGGCGGCGCGAAAGATAGCTCGTCCAAAGCGTTGATGAAGCTTGGCGACCGTCATCGCTTATCGCTCTTTATTAACGGTAGAGATTATGGTGAAACTCAGACTTTTTCGACTGCCACAGGCGATGCGGAGTTTACCTCAGCACAGACTAAGGCACTAGTGGACGCCCTGACCAAGCCCAGTAAGATTGAATTGGTACTGCGTAATTCACGCTGGCAGCTTTCTGACAAAGGTGCTAGTGCGGTCATGCTAAAGGCAGATGACGTTCAAGGACGAGTAGGGACATCCAGTGCGTTTATTGATCGAGATGGTGTGACCAAGCCCAATAGCAGTGTCTCTTCTCAAAAACCTGCACCAAAACTAAATTTTGTGACGCCCAGTCCAAAAGCCGTTTCTACTAGTAATAAAAGGTTTGCGATGCGCGCCTCTCAACTAGCAGCGTTGATGGGCGGCACTATGAAAGAAGCCGATAATGACTGTCCAAACCTATCGAACAATTCGTCATGGGTGGTCAATCGTTTGAACGGCTCACAGCTATTGGTACAGCATGAATGTTGGACCGGGGCTTATAATGTCGGTACGGGCATGTGGGTCATGAATGACAGCAAGCCTTATAAACCAGTATTGGTGACCACCAGTGCAACTGGCTATAATAAAGGCAAGATAACCTCAGTACAAAAGGGTCGTGGTCTTGGTGACTGTATCGCCAAAAAAGAGTGGGTGTGGACAGGTAGAGCGTTTGAGAAGAGTCATGAAAGCACCACTGGGTTATGCCGCTTAATTGAGGCGGGCGGTGCATGGCAGCTACCTACCTATATTACTGAAGTGAGAGCGGCTCAATAGCCACCGATTTTTAACCTTATTTTTACATCACACTAAAAAACAGGTACAAATAATTTTTTAGTGTGATATACTGCGTCGCCACGTTAGCTTAGCCTATCGTGAATTATGAGATTGATAACATCGCCTGCGATTTTGGGTCTAGGACGACCATAAGTAATTGTTGCCGATGATTTTGTGTACTTAAATAACATTTTAAACATTGGTTATTTTTGACTCATATCTTATCCACTGACCGACAACTTGGTCTAGATTGGGTGTTATTTGCGGTTATCTGCTTTGGACAAAGCATCAATAACGCGTTTGTAGCAAACAAGGATAAGACACTCGGCACTACCACCAAAATACGTCAGACAGCACAAACGCATTTATTATAGGGATTTCAAGCTTCATTGGCTTGACGTCTTAATCATCGACACTTTTAGGTGTTTCGGTGATGTTTTAATAGAAGCTGCGTGGTGAACGGTTATCAGTGGTATGCATCAAGATTGCTGAATTTACAGCAACTTATACTTACCAAGGATTCTCATGACTGATATCTTATCTACAATCGCCGCTGAAAACGGCATCATCGAAAACACGAACACCACGCCAAATATTGATACTAATAATCAAGTAGCTGCTACTGACGCTACTGAAGAAAACAAAATCACCTTTACCGATCTTGGCATTGCCAAACCTATTCTTACTGCCCTTGATCGCAGTGGTTATACCAACCCAACGCCTATTCAAGAACAAGCGATTCCTTTTGCGCTAGCCGGTCGTGACCTTTTATTGTCAGCGCAAACGGGTAGTGGTAAAACGGCGGCATTCGTTATCCCAGTACTTGATCGTTTGAGCCGTGCCACTAGCTTTGACAAACTGACTAAAGCCCTTATTCTAACGCCAACACGTGAACTTGCTCAGCAAGTACATGACAGTGTGCGTACCTATTCTAAAGACATGCGCGGTTTATTCTGTGTGCCATTAGTGGGCGGCGCACCATACAATGGTCAGATTACTGCTTTGAAAAAAGGCGTTCAAGTTATCGTAGCAACGCCTGGTCGTCTACTTGACCATATCAATGCCGGCCGCGTTGACTTATCAAACCTAGAAGTATTGGTACTTGACGAAGCTGACCGTATGCTAGACATGGGCTTTGCTGATGATATCAGTGATATCCTTCGTGCAGCACCAATCGATCGTCAAACGATCATGTGTTCAGCCACTTGGGATGGCCCAGTCGGTAAAATCGCTGCCAGCTTCACTAAGAACCCTGAGCGTGTATCAATCAAAGTAGAATCAGCACACATTGAAGAAAAAGTGTACTACTGTGATGATTTTGATCATAAAAACCGTTTGCTTGACAAAATCGTTTGCCAGCAAGATATGGAACAGATCATCATCTTTGCTGCAACCAAACGTAGTACTGAAAAACTAGCAAAACAGCTACAAGAAGCAGGTCATAAAGCCAGCTTCCTACATGGTGACTTGCCACAAAGCAAGCGTAACCGTATCGTTCAAGACTTACGTAATGGCAAAGTCAAAATACTCGTAGCGACCGACGTTGCTGCCCGTGGTTTAGATATACCAGCCATCTCGCACGTTATTAACTATGACTTGCCACGTCAAACAGAAGATTACGTCCATCGTATCGGTCGTTGTGGTCGTGCTGGCCGTACTGGTATCGCTATCAGCCTATGTAGCATGGATGATCGTCCACAGCTAAACGCCATCAACCGTTATTTAGATCGCAAAATGGAAGTCTGTGTTATCGAAGGCATGGAGCCTAAGAAAACATACGTACCTAGCGAAAACAAAGGTAATGGTCGTGGCCGTGGTCGCGGACGCTCTAACGGCGGTGGCGGTCAAGGCCGTGGTCGTTCAAGCGGTGGCTATGCGGGTAAATCTAGTGGCGGTGGTCAAGGCCGTGGTCGCTCAAGCGACAGCGCAGCAACCAGCCAACGCGCCAGCAATGACAGCGGTTATCAAGGCAAACCACGTGATTCATCTGGTAAGCCAAATGAGCGTTCAGGTGGCAAGCCATATCAAGGCAAGCGCACTGGTGGCCCAAGCCGTGGCGATAGCAACGGTGTACCACGCGGTGAGCGTGCAGCAACCGGTCGCGGTCGTCCAAGTGGCAGCCAAGGTCGCCCAGCAGGTCGTTCAGACAGCCGTGGTCAAGGTCGTCCAAACGGCGGCAACCGTGGTAACAACTCGTAAGACTGTTATATTTGGCGATTAAAATCATTGATTTATTAATCGTCTAAAAATAGCATCAAAAAAGCCAGATACTTGTTATCTGGCTTTTTTGTGTCTACTGGTTGGTATCAGATCAACCGTTTTGAGTAGCAAGTACAAGATAGTAGCTTGCGCGTTTTTTTGCCCTTGTCTATACTGACAGGCTTTTATCATCTGCCTTGGAACCATTCGATGCTCGCTTTCTCAAGTTTAGCCATTGATAGTCTGCCGTTAGCGTTTGGCATCATTATGGCCATCATTGGTCTGGTCTTTTATACTCAAGGATTACCCGGTAAATTCTGGCGCCGATTTTATGCGGTATTACCCGGTATTGTCCTATGCTGCTTTATACCGGCCACGCTAAATAGTTTGGGCGTCTTTGCCGATGGGGTTGGTTCGCAGATTTATGGTTTTACAGCAACTTACCTGTTGCCTGCCAGTTTATTATTGATGACCTTATCTATGGACGTACCTAAGATATTGGGGTTAGGTTGGAAAGCAATCGCTATGTTCTTTGCGGCCAGTATCGCTATTATCATCAGTGGTCCGATTAGCTTAGGGATAGCCAAATGGGTATCACCTGAGATGTTTGTCGATGACACGTTATGGCGCGGATTTTCAGCCGTGGCGGGCAGCTGGATTGGCGGTGCAGCCAACCAAGCAGCAATGAAAGAGCTGTTTGGGGTTAGCGATGATCTATTTGGCATGATGATCTTGGTAGATGCGACCAATGCCTCATTATGGTTGCTGGCAATCTTAGTCATGGCCAAACATAGTGAAAAAATAGACCGTTTTTTAAGGGCAGATACCAGTAGTATCGATAAAGTTATTGCAGCTGTTGAAAGTTATGAGCGTGATCATGCTCGCCCTGCGACCTTAAATGACTTAATGGTGATGTTTGGGTTATGTTTTGCCATGGTTGGGGTCGCACACTTTGTCGGCGGACAAATCGCAGATTTTTTTACGCCGTACAAATGGGCAGTACAATATAGCTTTGCCAGCTCGTTTTTTTGGATGGTGGTTATTGTTACCTTATTGGGGGTTGGCTTCTCTTTTACCAAAGTTCGCAGGCTTGACCATGTGGGCGCGTCCAAGATGGGTACCGTCTTTATCTTTGTGCTGATTGCGGCCATCGGTATGCAGATCAATCTCGCTGGCATTGTCTCGCAGTGGCGCCTCTTACTGATTGGCTTCTTATGGATGAGTATTCATGTCGCCATTATTTTTGTAGTGGCAAGACTCATTCGCGCGCCCTTTTTCTTTTTGGCCGTTGGTTCTAATGCTAATACGGGCGGGGCATCATCAGCACCGATTGTTGCCACAGCATTTCACCCGTCACTTGCACCAGTTGGGGTGTTTTTGGGTATCCTTGGTTATGCGGTAGGGACCTTTGGTGGTTATATCAGTACGCAAATGATGCGGCTGGTAGTGGGGTAATGTTGATATTATTACTCTTATAGTCCTAGTTTTTCTCTTTTATAACGATCGAAAACCTGCATACATGCAGGTTTTTTTATTCATAAAATAATGGGTTAAGTTATCGTTTTGTCTGTCTATGCTACTAATACGTAAGCCTAGACAGGGCGTTGTATGAGTACGTGTTAACATTCCTGCCAATTGTATAAAAACAAATAGTACCGTCAAAAATAAACGACGATCCAATAGGAATTAATAGCATTATGGCAAGCCCCAAAAAATTAGAAAAAACAAATAAGACAAGCATACGGAACCAAACTCTTTATAACCATAACCAAGACACTATTCAGGTGAGAGGCGCGCGTGTTCATAACCTAAAGAACGTTGATGTTGACTTGCCACGTGATGCGTTGGTGGTCTTCACGGGTATATCAGGCTCAGGAAAGTCATCACTGGCATTTGGAACTTTATTTGCTGAGTCACAACGCCGCTATCTTGATTCTGTGTCACCTTATGCCAGACGACTGATTGATCAAGTCGATGAGCCAGACGTTGATACGATAGAAGGATTGCCGCCTGCCGTGGCCTTACAACAGCAACGAGGCACGCCCTCGGTGCGCTCGTCTGTGGGCAGCGTGACGACTATATCCAACGGTTTGCGTATGCTGTACTCACGAGCGGGTGAGTATCCCGCCAACCAAGAGATGCTATATGCTGATGCGTTCTCTCCCAATACACCAGAGGGTGCTTGTCCAAGGTGTTCAGGTATCGGCCGCATATTTGAAGTTACTGAAGACTTGTTAGTGCCGGATAATTCCAAGAGCATACGCGAGCGGGCGATTGCGGCATGGCCACCAGCATGGCAAGGTCAAAACCTGAGCCGTATATTGACCACACTCGGTTATGACATTGATCAGCCTTGGCACACACTGCCCAAAACAACCCGCGATTGGATTTTGTTCACGGATGAAACGCCAACCGTGCCCGTTTATCCTGAATACAACATTGAGCAAACACGCAAGGCAATCGAAAAAGGTGAGAAGCCAAACTACATGGGCACCTTTACCAGTGCCAAGAACTTTATTTTGCATTCTTTTGCCACCACCCAAAGCCCGCGCACCAAAAAACGCGTCTCGCAGTTTATGCAGATATCTGAGTGTCCAGAGTGTCACGGTAAGAAGCTGAAAAGAGAATCGCTGTCTGTCAAGTTTGCAGGCTTGGATATCGGTGAATTATCAAAGCTAACGCTGACTGAGATGGCGCTAAAACTTGAGAGGACAGCCAATCGTCAGATAGATGATGAGACAGCAAACCACGAAAAAGCCATTGTCGCCCAGCGTATCGCTAGTGATATTCTCTCTCGTATTGAAGCGCTAACCAGACTTGGTTTGGGTTATCTATCGCTTGAGCGTACGACGCCGACATTGTCGCCAGGTGAGCTACAGCGCCTGCGATTGGCCACGCAAATTCGCTCACAGCTTTTTGGCGTGGTCTATGTGCTTGATGAGCCATCGGCTGGTTTGCATCCTGCTGACACTCAAGCGTTGTTAGGAGCGCTAGATGAGCTGATTGCAGCGGGCAACTCGGTATTCGTCGTTGAGCATGACGTCAGTGTTATCAGACATGCTGATTGGGTGGTCGATGTTGGGCCAAAGGCTGGCACGCATGGCGGTGAGATTGTCTATAGTGGGCCTGTAGATGGGCTACGCGACATTGCACAGTCGCATACGGGTCAGTATCTTTTTGCTAAGACAGTATCTAAGGCAGATGCAAAATCCAGTAGCAGACAACCAGCGGCGTGGCTCAAACTTGCAAACGTCGAGCGCAACAACATAACCGGATTAGAGGTTGCGTTTCCGCTTGGGGTGATGACCAGTGTCACGGGCGTCTCAGGCTCTGGTAAATCCAGTCTTGTCAGTCAGGCGTTGGTAGAGCTTATCAATGAGGCACTGGGACAAAAAACCGTTGCAAAAGAGCCCGTGGGAGAAGCAGATTTGCTCGAGCAAGAGCTTGAAACCGCAACAGGCGGTGAGATTACTGCTGGCATGGCGCACGTACACCGCCTTATTAATATTAATCAAAAGGCAATCGGACGAACGCCGCGCTCAAACCTGGCAACCTATACTGGATTGTTCGACAACGTGCGCAAGTTATTTGCGGCAACCAAACAAGCCAACGCATCGGGTTATGATGCTGGTCGCTTTTCATTTAACACCGTAAAAGGACGCTGCCCAAATTGTGAGGGTTTAGGATTCGTTAGTGTTGAGCTGTTGTTTTTGCCCAGTGTCTATGCGCCTTGTCAGGTATGTCATGGTCAACGTTATGATAAAGAAACGCTTGCCATTACTTATCAAGACAAAAACATCGCTGAGGTGCTGGATTTGACCGTTGAAGCCGCTTATGAGTTCTTTGTCGATGAAGCGCCTATTTTGCGGGCATTGGATGCGCTGCTACAAGTTGGTCTTGGTTACCTGCGTTTGGGTCAACCAGCCACTGAGCTATCAGGCGGCGAGGCGCAACGTATCAAGCTTGCAACCGAGCTTCAACGTACGCAGCGAGGCGATACCTTATACATATTGGACGAACCAACCACCGGTTTACATCCTGCTGATGTGTCCATGCTAATGGCTCAATTAAATGGTCTAGTCGATGCTGGTAACACGGTCATCATGGTTGAGCATGATATGCAAGTGGCCAGTAATAGTGATTGGATTATTGATATTGGGCCGGGGGCAGGCGAGGAAGGCGGATTGATTGTCGCTCAAGGTACGCCAAGTGACGTCGCTCAATCAGAAGACAGTCGTACCGCTCCGTTTTTATTGGTATGAGAAAAATTTTGAGGGGGTTTAAGGGGCAAAAGCGCTAACCCCAATAATCGTTTGGACATTCGGGTAATTCAATCAACGTATTACGAAGGGCGGCTGACCATTGGCGACTGATGGTCTTGAAGTACTCATCGTCTTCTTAAATCAATGCTGATACATTGAACGCAATTGAAGTGAAGAATAAGGGAAGAGGTTATATGAAGATACGTCGTCATGTTTTGAAGCTGGCGAGTATAGGACTTGCCGCCACTATCAATATAAGCAGCTGTAGCAGCGAAGCACAGCAAGCGGCTCTGCCAGCAGGTAGCACGGTCGTTGCACTCGGGGATTCTTTGACTTATGGCTACGGTGCAAGCTCAGAGACCGCTTATCCTACGGTACTTACTGAGCTGACGACATGGACAGTCATTAACGCAGGTATCAATGGGGATACGTCCGCCGATGTACTTGCCCGAGTAGAGGATATTGCAAAACAAGCGCCTGATTTGGTGCTGCTTGGTGTGGGCGGCAATGATGTGTTGCAGCGTATTCCACCTGAAACGACGCGCGCTAATATTAACGCCACTGTGGACACATTGAAGTCTGCGAATATCGACGTTTTCCTCATTGCCGAGCCATACTTTAGTACCAGTGCATTGTTTGGCAAGGCAAGTGACAATCCAATATATGAAGAGATTGCTAAAGACAAAGAGCTGCCGTTGTATTCGGGCGGCTGGTCAACAATATTATCGGATGACACGTTAAAATCCGATCGAATTCATGCCAATGCCGCAGGCTATCGGCAATTTGCAGAAGGGCTGTATGAGTATTTAAAAGAGGAAGGCATCGCACAATAATGTGTTAGCAAAATTCTGCATTCAAAACATCAAACCCAAGTCAGTCAGTATGTGCTGATCTGGGTTTTTTGTTGCCTTTATCGTTTATAAATACACTTTTATTTACTTATTAAAAGACAAGTCTTGTGATAACTGCCAAGCGTCCGTAATATAAACCATGCAGACAACAATAGTCTATAAATTATAGTATGATATTACAAGACGAGAGCTTTTTATGAATGATGATGCAGTAAAGGTAGAGATATACGAAAGTGCAGATGGCAAGGCGCAAGTAGATGTACGTTTCGGAAAAGAGACCGTATGGTTATCCCAAGCACAAATGGCGGAGCTTTTCGGTCGCGACCAGTCCGTTGTTTCACGCCATATTACAAATGCTCTCAAATATGAGGAAATCTCTGAAAAAAGCAATATGCAAAAAATGCATATTGCTTTTTCTGATCGACCCGTGACTTTATACGACTTGGATGTCGTCATTTCGGTTGGTTATCGCATCAAATCACCGCAAGGTGTACAGTTTAGACGGTGGGCAACCCAGCGCTTACGTGAATACTTGGTGCAAGGATATACACTCAACCAACAGCGTCTTGATAAGAACGCTGCTGAATTACAACAAGCGTTAAACCTTATCAAAAAAACCGCTCAAAGTCCTGAGCTGAATACGGATGAAGGGCGCGGTTTGGTCGAAATCATCAGCCGCTATACACAGACGTTTTTATGGCTACAACGTTATGACGAAGGGTTATTAGACAATCCGGCAGGACAGGAAGGCGGCGTATTGCCCAGTCCGGCCGAAGCAATGGCAGCGCTCAATGATCTAAAATCTCAGCTGATAGACAGAGGCGAGGCGACTGAGTTGTTTGCTAAGCCTCGCGGCGATGGCTTGGACAGTGTGCTCGGTAATTTAGAACAAACGGTGTTTGGCGAACCTGCGTATCCGACGATTGAGAGTAAAGCGGCGCACTTACTGTACTTTATGGTAAAAAACCATCCTTTTACGGATGGCAATAAACGCAGCGGGGCTTTTTTGTTTGTGGATTTTTTACACCGTAATGGACGCCTGCTCAATGACCAAGGCGAGATGGTGATCAATAATACCGGCCTTGCCGCCTTGACCTTATTGGTGGCTGAATCTGATCCCAACCAAAAAGAGACCTTGATTAAATTAATTATGAATATGCTGTCGTTAGAGATTTAACGTTAAAAAACAAGCCTCGCTCCTTTTTTGTTTCTTTTTTCCTTGTAAACCTCGTGTATTTACGTTATTTTTTTTACGTTGTTTACATATCGTTTACCAAGGAGAAACAGTTTGTATAATAGATTATCACCGCTTACAATTTCAGTGGCTGCCGCCCTGACACTACTTACAGGCTCACAGGCGTTTGCAGAAGCCAAATACGGTGATTATGGTACAGAAACCGCATTAACGCTGGCGCGCGACTATGCGGGTCGCTATACAGGATCTGATAAAGAAGTCCAAGCGGCTGATTATATGCAGCAACGTATGACCGTCGATGGCAGTAATAACCAAGTCGATCGTCAGACGTTTGATTTTGTCGCATCTCGCAGTCCATTTAGCGGTCAAACATTAACGAGTAATAATGTTATCGTGACCCAAAAAGGGATTGCTAATACCGAAAAAACGCTGTTCGTTGGCGCCCATTATGATTCTGCAACAGGCTATCCA
Organism: Psychrobacter halotolerans; assembly: GCF_039680845.1. Taxonomy (NCBI): domain Bacteria; kingdom Pseudomonadati; phylum Pseudomonadota; class Gammaproteobacteria; order Moraxellales; family Moraxellaceae; genus Psychrobacter; species Psychrobacter halotolerans. The sequence goes on from NZ_JBDKWD010000003.1 coordinate 313,746, forward strand.
AACTATGAAAACCTAGAAGCATTAGATGATAACGCCTCTGGCGCTGGTGTCTTAACTGAATTGACCCAAAATCTGAGTGGCATTGACACTGAGTATAATGTTCAGTTTGTGGCGTTTGGGGCAGAAGAGGGCGGTCTTAGAGGCTCAAGTGCGTTTGTGGATAGACTCACTGACGCAGAAAAAACGGCCGCCCTAGGTATGATTAACTTAGACAGTTTGATTACAGGCGATAAGATGTATGCCAATGCAGGGCGAAATGCTTACGATAGTGACGGTAACGAAGTGGCGGCCAATGTCGGGCTGCGTGAAAATGCGTTACGTATTGCAAAAGAGCTTGGTATCACACTAGACGTCAATCCGGCCATTATTGCACCTGGCGCGACAGAGCCTTACGAGCCTTATGGCGTTGGCTGCTGTAGCGATCAAGAGTCTTTTGATCGCTTTATGCCTGTGGTAGGGTTTGAGGCAACCAACTGGGAGCTTGGGCCGGATTATGATGGTTACACGCAAACGGACAACCCAAATATCCCAGACGGCTATACGTGGCATAACCCTGAATTAGACAACGAAGAGGTGCTTACTGCTGCCTTTGGTGAAGAACGCATAGCACAAAGAATGCGTGACTATTCGCGTATCATTAGCAGATTGATTGTTGAACAAACCAATGCCGATATCATTGCCGCCAACAAAAGCGCGCTTAACCTTCAAAACAGAATAGGTGCCGCTTTAAAGGACAGTGCTACCGGCTCACACTCAGCGGTTCTTGAGCGTGCCAATGCTTTGGCTTTGCCTGCCATTGATAACGATCGTCCTTTTGATACTTCACGTACTCAAGTTTGGGTGGACGGCTCTCAAAGCTATGTAGATACTGATAACGTACAAGAAGGCACTCGCGCCAATATTGGTCTCTATAGCGAATATATGGTGCAGCCTCGCTGGCGCGTTGGTGCAGGCGTACAAGCGGCCAATCAGAACAATAAGACCGTAGAAAATGGTATTAAAAAGGATACGAGCTATGGTATTCAAGCTTATTCGTTACTGGGCGGCAAAGACACCGCTTGGTGGAACACGACTTCTTTGAGCTTATCTAACCATGATTTAGATGTTAACAGAACCGTCAGACTGGATGGCAATAATGGCATCAACATTATTGACAATAGCGAACGCGGTGATGCTGATGCCGATGTATTTAGTGCCTACAATGAGCTTGGCTACAATTTTCTTATCAAGAAAAATATCGCGCATGGGGCTTTTTTGGGTTTGAATTATAGCGATGCCGACATAGACGGCTATACGAGTGGCAATGCCAATTCTCGCACGGCGCTTAACATTGACAGCACATCCAGTGAGGCATGGGATTCAGAGCTTGGTTACCAGTTGCAGTATGGTTTTGATTTAATGGGCACGCCTGCCAAACTTCAAAGCAAACTCGCTTATGTGCATGTTATCAAAGATGGTTTGATCGATGGTCTATCGACCACGTCTTTAGCGGATGGGCAAACAAGAAACGTGAGTATTGCCCAAGCAGACAAAGATGACGATTATGGGCGTTTTGAGCTGAGTGTTAGCAACAAGGTTCATAACAATGTTTATGCTTATCTAAACGGTGATACCACCTTCGCACGTGACGATAAAGACAGCTCGGTACAGCTAGGGCTACAATATCAATTTTAAAATGTAATGTATGAATGCAAGCCTGCGCCGCTCAATAATCTATTTATGAGCGGCGTTTTTCCTTATACATTTTGATATATTAATTATCATGGCGTACAACCAGTTATCGCTATACTATGTGTAGAATGGACAGCTTAAGTGTAGAAAATACCAAGAATAACAGGGATAACGTGTATGTTTGGCATTATAAAAGAATGGCGAGAGCAGCGCATACTGGATAGTAGCGAATTTACCCACGAAGACTGGACACGAGCAGCTAAGCGTATCGTGATACTTGATCGATTAAATGAAGACGAGCTGAATCGCTTATTTGAACTAGCGACTTTGTTTTTGGCTGACAAATCGATTACTGGCGCACAAGGCTTTGATGTCACAGACGTCGTCAGACAATCTATTGCGTTGCAAGCGTCCCTACCGATATTAAACCTAAGTCTTGAGTGGTACGCTGGCTGGTCATCGATCATCATTTATAATGGCTCATACAAGAGCAGCGGCACTACTGTCGATGAGTTTGGTATCGTCCATGAGGGCAATCAACACCGTAGCGGCGAAGCATGGCAACGTGGCCCTGTGGTACTGTCATGGAAGGATGCCAAGCATTCAGGTGAGCGCGATGGGCATAATGTGGTCATTCATGAGTTTGTGCATAAGCTTGATATGTTAAATGGCCGTGCCAATGGCTTTCCGCCGCTACAACCGGATATGGATCCTGAGCGCTGGACTAAAATAATGAGCCGCGATTTTGAGGATTTTCAAACCCATCGCAAATCAGGACTCGATCGTTATGGCGCAACCAATCCGGCGGAGTTTTTTGCGGTATTAAGTGAAGTGTTTTTTGAAACGCCGCAAAAGTTAGTGGACGCATATCCTGATATTTACGATATTATGGTCAAATTCTTTCGGCAAACACCGCTTGAGCAATAACTGTTAATATAACAAAAATTGAATATAAATTATAAATTGCAGTATGAACTACAGTGAAAAAGGGCAGTGCATCACAATCGATGTAGTGTCCTTTTTTTATACCAGTAGAGCACTATATCCATCGCATCTCTTTTATATATGAACGATACAATCAATACTAGACCGTCCACTGGTCATTAATGATTGCTACTAGATAACGCTTACCTTGATACTCATTAAATACCAAACGCAGCACACGCCAGTCCATACCGTCATACCTGTCGCTGCCTTTATAATAAAACTCAACCACATTTGAATCTGGGTATATTTTCTTTAAATTATTGATGCTATTGCCATTTATTTTAAACTCATTAAAGCTAATACGGGCATTATTGTATTTTGCGGCATTTACCCAAGTGTCTAAATACGTCGGTAATGGCTCAATTAATGGATCGCCAGTGCCGTCTTTTTCACCCCAAGTAAAGCGAACCTTTGATTGCTGTAAATACTGTGCATACTGTTCACGACTAAAGACTTTGTCCGTCTCTGGGCGTACATAAGCGTACATCGAGAAGCGCACACCACGCGTTGGATGAATGTCACTTGTGATGCTATCAAAGTCCTTGTTGGCAAGCGCACGTTGGATGCGAAGCGCTTGTTGACTCATATCTGAGACGACTGGCATTAAGGCGCTAACATTCGCTTGATTGAGATGCGCAGGATCCGAATCAATAGAAGATTGGCAGCCAGTTGCGAACAATATGCTTGCCAAAGAGGCGCTGGTCGCTAATATAAACAGATGGGCTTTAGCAGTAAATCGCTTGGTCATAGTGCATAGGCTCCCAAAATTACTATATTTAAGGTTTTTTGACGTATAAACCTGAATGATACGATACTACCGCACAGGCAAAATATGAGTATGATGTAATAGCGGGGATATCTTTTGGATAAATAATGCTTGTAGAGTACGCCATGTCAACATATCGCTCATTGCTATTATTACTCACAGTGGGACTGATTGCGACCAGTCCTGTTGTTGCAGATGTAACAGAGCCGACAAAGACACTAAATGCTATGAAAATGGCGACCATTGCTAAAATGTACCAGCAAGACGTTAGCAATGAAGGTATGGATAATCCAGTCGTATTGCAGCAGTATGCCAATACAGACTTGCAAGCGGCCATGCAACTTGAGCAGGATTATTTCGATAAAGAGCAGCTCTCTTGTCATGTTGGTTATGATGTGTTGTGGGATGCTCAGGATCCTGACTACGAACAGGACAAACAGTTCTCGATGACTGAGCAAGGATTGGTAAAAGTTAGCTTGGCGCAAGGTAGCAATATTTATTATCAATTGTCTTGTGACGCTGATGGCAAAGAGAATTGCCAAGTGGCTGAAGTAATTTTGAATGAGGATGGCAAATCTTTACGTCAGCATTTCTTAGAGACTTGTCGTTAAAGAAATGCTGGTTGATACTCAAATATAAATTGGTTATAAGATCATATTCTATAAAAAATGAATAGGAATTTCGTTAGATAACACGACATAAAATATTATAAAGCCAGTCCCTAAACCCGCTGGTTTGTTTTCGCATAATGTATATTATGTTAAATAAACAGTATAAGGTGATGTATTGATGGACTTGTGATAGATGATTAATCAGCTTGCATATATACTATGTATTGCTTATTTAAGTACTCTCTAGGATTCTCTCGTCACTAGGATGAATACCAATTCAATCTGCCCCGTCGATTATCTGTCATAGTTTTGAAGCCTAGATGGTTTGTGCCCGAACTTCGTATATTGCCAAGCTCTTCAATAAATGTTCTCTATCAGACATAACTCTTTTCAAATAAATATGCTGTATAACAATCCAGCGATAAATAAAAGAGACGAAAGCCTCTCACCCCATATTATCAGTCTATGCCATAGATTATCCTTTTCCTTCTCCATATCAGGATTACCAATATTATTATACTTATTGATAAAATCATCATCGCTTATAGCGTACTTTGTTTTGGGTGAAAATACAGTTTGGTTGAGATTGATAGGTATGACAATCTGCTTTAGAACGGCTAAAAATAAGGCTAGCCAAAATAGAATAGATGGTATGTCTTTGATAGTAGAAGAATGAGTGAAAATACAAGCACTTACGATCAGGAAGAAAATAAAGGATTTTCGATAACTTCCCTTCTGATCGCTCAATACACCTTTTTGCATAAACTGTCCCATTAATTGATGTACGTTACTTATATATTCTAATATAATTTACCTTACAAAAGTAGATTATCATATTAAGACGTAATTTTCACAGTCAGTGCTGAACATTACTTTCAACCTTTCCACCAAAAAATCGACCGTCGCCTTTACTCTACAAAATACATCACAAGAATTGAAAAGCAAGATTCGAGAATACTTTGTTATGAACCTTCTTTAAACTAAGTAGACATCATTATGTGAAAGAGTATTGAATCATGCATAAAACAATCGCGCCAAAAGTCCTCTACTTTGGGACGCCTGTCGCCCTCATTGGAACGTTAAATGAGGATGGTACCGCTAACTTAGCACCTATATCCTCAATATGGTGGGTCAATCAGTCCTGTATGATTGGCATGAGCAGTAAATCAAAAACGGTTGGAAACTTATTACGAGAACGCGAATGCAGCGTTAATTTACCTTCAGAAGACCTCGTAGGATCAGTTGACCAACTGGCGTTATTGACTGGGAGCCACCCTGTTCCAGAAGCCAAGAAAAATATGGGCTACAAGTATGAATCGGATAAGTTCAGAACAGCGGGATTAACGCCTGACTCTGCCAAGACAATAAGTGCATCATTAGTAAAAGAGTGCCCTGTTCAGCTAGAAGGACGAGTTGTAAACGTTCACTCATTTGAAGGATCGACTTCTATTTTAGCCATAGAAATTCATATCGAACTTGCCCATATTGACGAAAAAATTTTGGTCGATGGGAAAGAAAATTATATTGATCCAGAGAAATGGAAACCGATAATAATGAACTTTTGCGAATTCTTTGGGTTGAGTGGTAATATTCACCCTTCAAAGCTTGCTAAGCCATTTATGGCTCAAGAATATGGATAACCGAGTGAATAAATGTAAATATAGGGCTTACCTTTTCAATCTTGAGTGATGCTTGTTTTGAGGTGGGCTGGCATGGAAAATACAAATCAATTCTCACAAAAAACCATGTGGAAAGCAGTCGTATCTTGTGATGAAACCTATGATGGTCACTTTTTCTATGCAGTCAAAACGACAGGTATTTTTTGTCGTCCTTCTTGCAAGTCAAAGACGCCAAAATACGAGAATGTTAGTTTCTTCCCCAACGCTGAAATAGCTCAAGAGGCTGGTTATAGGGCTTGCAAAAGATGCAGACCGGATTTACATACGGATAAAAATCCTATTGATTGTATAGTAGAAAAAACGATAACTTTTCTTGAAGCCCATTCTGAGGATGAGTTGTCATCAAATGAAATCGCCCTCCAAATAGGTATTAGCCCCTTTCACCTAATGCGAATTTTCAAAAAAAGTATAGGTTACACTCCCCGTGGTTATTTAGAAAAAATCAGAATTGAAAATGCACAGCACCTTCTATTGAGGACCGAGTTGAGTAGTATAGATGTTGGATTCGAAGTAGGATTTCAAAGTACTTCAAGTTTTTATAGTGCCTTTAAACGCATAACCAAACTTTCACATAATAACTTTAGAGTTAGTTATAAAGAGTCAATCAAACGATCGCATTAATCTATCCAAGCAAATTAAGAATTTTGAGTTCCATACAGTGATAAACTTACCTTTCGTAGAGATCGACATAATTTGACAAGGAAGAAAGATGGTTACAAGTGCAAGTTTATTTGCTGTATCGCTGATAGCCTTAGGAGGTGTGTTATCCCCTGGGCCAAATATGATGTATTTAATATCAAGATCGATTTCTCAAGGGCGTACTGCGGGAATGATATCGTTAGCCGGAATCGGCTTAGGATTCTTAATATATATGATTGCCTCGGCTATCGGTTTAGCTGCTTTGTTTAAGTCAGTTCCAATCATGTACGATATTGTAAGGATTCTAGGAGCCATGTATTTAGGCTATTTAGCTTGGAACATGATTAAGCCGAAAGGTAAATCAGTGTTTGTCGCTCATGAGCTCAAACCTCATTCACCCCTGCATCTATTCTCGATGGGTTTCATCACTAACTTATTAAATCCCAAAATCGCACTAATGTATGCAGCTCTTATTCCACAATTTATTGATCCATCCAGTGGTTCTACTTTCAGTCAATTCATACAATTAGGTATGGTGCAAATCACAATAGCAATTACAGGTAATGGACTCATTGTACTGAGCGCGTCTTCAATCAAAAATACCGTATCTAAAAAACCTTATATCATGCTTATCCAGAGATGGTTATCAGGCACTATACTTGGTCTGTTTGCGATTAGTATGTTAAGACAAAAAACACCTACTGGCTAAAGACTTGAATTTATCATTATCTAGCAAACTTCTTTCCATAAGTACAACTGACAACTAGGTGAGAATTATTTCAACCTTTCTACCAAAAAATCGACCGCTGCTTTTACCTTGGGTACTGAGTAACGCTGCTTTTGATACAGCAAATACACCGCCATATCCGCGTGTTGCGTGATGGTCAATGTGTGCTCAAATTTAAGTTCTTGCAATTCGCCCAACTCAAGATAGGCAGCCAGTGCCCACCGCGTCGACATAAGGATACCTTCGCCAGCACGGGCTTTTTTGATGAGCCATGTGCCGTTGTTGGAGATAGCCACCGCTGGCCCTGAGACATCTTGCCACTGACCATCCATATGACATAACCACGGCGTGATTCCTGATGGCGTTTTAAAATAAAGTCCCTTATGTTCTCTCAATTCTAGTGGGCTGCTTGGCACGCCATGAGTTTGCAAATAGCGCGGCGATGCAACAGGGATAAAGCTGTTATCCATCAACCGTATCGCAAGCACTCGCTCATTTGGCGCATAGCCGCCGCGAATGGCAATATCGACATCATCGCGTCCAAGGGTCGATAGCTCATCACTTAAACTGACGTCCAGCACTATTTGCGGATATAACGCACTAAATTCATCCAACAAAGGCAACAGTATCTTCTCACCAAAACCCACCATCGAGCTGATGCGTAGTCGCCCCATTGGTGTTGTTTGGTAGCTGCGTACGGTTTCTTTACTTTGCTCAAGCTGGTTTAAAATGTGCTGCACATCGTTGTAATAGACCTGCCCTACTTCCGTCAATTTTACAATACGAGTCGAACGTTTTAGTAGTGTCGCGCCCAAGCTCTTTTCTAAATCAGACACCCGTCTTGATAGTGAAGATGGCGGTACATCAAACACCTTTGCCGCTTTGGTAAAGCTTCCTGTTTCGACCACTTTACTGAAATATCGTATTGCACGCAGTTGATCCAATCCCTCTCTCCATTCCATAAATATTCAATTACTAACATGCCAGCAGCAATCGTTAAGCATTTTGGCTTTACTATTGTCTTAAAAGCAATAGTGATTCACGATTTATACTATATATCACCTTATTAAAAAAAGTAATAATAGGGTGAGCTTGAGCATTAGAACTAAAAACAACACCTATATCGATAATGGAAGAAACATTTATGATTACTTTGCACGGTTTTCCCGCGAGCAACTATTACAACATCGTCAAACATGCGTTGCTATACAAAGAAGTACCATTCCAAGAAGAACTTATTTTCGCTGGTAGCGATGCACTGCTGACCGTCAGTCCCGTGGGCAAAGTACCTGCGATCACAACGGACGACGGCGTGACGCTTTCAGAGTCGAGCGTCATTTGCGACTTCATTGAAGAAACCTATCCTGATACACCCTTATATCCTGAATCTGCGACAGAGCGTGCAATTGTGCGCCAAATCATGAAGATAGCAGAGCTGTATTTTGAATTACCAAGCCGCCGCCTCATTCCTTATGTGTTTTCAGGTACTGAAGCGCCTGACGCGGTTAAAGAAGAAGTCCGTCAAGTCATTACACGCGGTATCCCTGCTCTCAATCGCTTATGCCAGTTCTCACCTTGGATTGCCGGTAAAAAGCTTACGATGGCTGACATCTATATGCACTATGTCAACGTCGTTGTTAAAGCCTGCGCTTCAACCCAGCTAGATTGGGATATATTGGCAGAGATACCTGGCATGAAAGAATGGAACGATACGATGACTCAATCTGACATTGCCAAAAAAATAGAAGCGGATCGTGTGGCAAATATGCCCGAATTTATGATACGTGTGAAAGCCAAAATGCAGGCGGCAAACGCTCAATAGCAGTATTCAAAATCAAATAAAACAAACTTTAATAATGATGATGCCTTGAAGCTCATCATTACAGGAGCAAATAGGATGACTGATAAAAATAAACAACTGGTTTCAACCATTAGTGATGACAACAAACTAACCTTGTCTTTAAAAGATATCGACATGCCGCAGCCCGGTGCGGACGAAGTGGTCGTGCGCATGGAAGCCATGCCGCTGAACCCCTCTGACTTTGGTGTCATGTTCAGCGCCGCTGACATGTCAACTGCCACCCAGTCAGGCACGGATGACAGCCCTGTCATTACCGCTGATGTGCCAGAAAAAGTCATGTCAGCGCTCAAAACGCGGGTAAATAAAAACACACCTGTCGGCAATGAAGGCGCAGGTACCGTCGTCGCAACAGGCTCATCAGAAGCGGCACAAGCTTTAATGGGTAAAATGGTGGCTGTGATTGGCGGCGGTACGTATCGTCAGTATCACTGCGTCAATGTCAAAAGCTGTCTAGAGATGAAAGATGGCACCACAGCCACCGAGGCGGCCTCATCTTTTGTGAATCCCCTAACCTCGCTTGCAATGGTTGAAACCATGCGTGCTGAAGGTCATAAAGCTATTATTCATGCAGCAGCGGCGTCTAGCCTTGGGCAAATGCTTAACCGCATTTGTATGGCCGATGGGATTGATCTCATTAATATCGTGCGTAAAGAAGAGCAAGAAAAACTCTTGCGTGATATGGGTGCAAAATACGTGGTCAATTCAAGCAGTGAGACGTTTACCAAGGACTTGACGGCCGCGATTATCGAAACAGGTGCTACTATTTCCTTTGATCCTGTGGGCGGCGGCAAGCTGTCTAGCGATATCTTAAACTGTATGGAAGCGGCCATCACTCGCGACGTGGAAGAATACAACGTTTATGGCTCAAACACGTTCAAACAAGCGTATATTTATGGCGCATTAGATCGTGGCCCTATCACCATCAATCGTAACTTTGGTTTTGCGTGGGGCGTGAATGGCTTCTTGTTATTCAATGCACTTGGTAAACTGGGTAGCGAGACGGTCAAGTCGATGCGTAAGCGCGTGGCAGAAGAAATCACTACTACCTTTGCGAGCAGCTATACGCATGAAGTGACGCTAGAAGAAGCGCTGCAATTAAAATCCATCGCCGCTTATGGCAAACAAGCGACTGGTGAGAAGTATTTGATTAAGCCTCAGGGCTGATTGTGAGTTAAAGAACAGTTCAAAAACAAAAAAGCAGATATCAATGATGTCTGCTTTTTTGTGCTTATTGATGATAGCAAGTTGTAGTACCAAAGATCAAAACAGCAATTTACATGCTAATTCTTATTGATCTATTTTAAATTCAAGAACAACGCTATTTTTTGAACCTACCGTACGCTTTTGGGGATCATGATAAGTATCAATAATCTTGAATCCTGCCTTCCTCATCATACCTGCCGAGCCTAGGTTTTCTTCATGCCTTTCAACCAAAACAGCATCTGCCTTTTTACGCTTCGCATCCAATAAACACTCTTTTAATAACCTTGTCGCTATCCCTTGCCCTGAATATAGCGATGATACAACCACATCGCCAATAAATTGTATATCTTCCAAAGAACCGTACTTTTCAAGATATTTAGGGCTGTTTAGACCATCAATTAAAACTGCGAGCCCGACAATTATTAAATCATGGGTTGCTACGATAACTTGAGCACCTCCGTTTTCAACAAGAGCGAATTCATCATTAACACCTTCTGGTGTCAAATAATTCCATTCATTAGGCCCAAACTTCCACAATAAAGCTTTTAAGTCTTCTATTTCTTCGATAGCTGCTTTCCGATATTCAACCAACATTCAATCCTCCATAAAGTTATAATGTCTCTATGAGACATAAAACAGCGTGGTCGCCTTGTAATCTACTTGCTACTCTTCTCCAATAATTTCATTAAACCGCCCCATTGTAAAGAGTTCCTTTTTTATGCACGCAATTTCTCGCACAGAACCCTACCACTACCCTGATTAACCAATTCTATGCGCGTACGCGAGCATAATTTTTATTAATATTTCTCTAAATCTATTGTAATACAAGGCGTTCAAACGATATTTACATTAATTATCTGATTGAATACACTATCATTTCTCGCTTTAATTCACTTATTTCTCTCAAGATATCTCCTAGTTAGCACGTTTTTCACTTAAATGTCTCTTTGTGCTAAAATCATCCCCAAGTGAACCTTGGGGATGATTAATAGTCAAAACCTTTTATACAAAAGGATTATGAAATTAGTATAATAAATAACAGTGTCCACATTGGTGTCCAGTAGCAAGTGTCCAATAATATGTGATGACCTTAATAGATAGCGATAAAGGGTCACTAGCTGTCATCCATCTTTTTATAAAAATTACGGATACCCCTCCCTCATGGCTGTCGATAATGCAAATGATATTAATAAACTTGAATACCGAGATAAAGACTATTCAGTCAGTGTTTCCGGTGTGGCGGGATTAAGTGTCCGCGTCTACCCAAATGGTAAAAAAGAATACTACCTACGATATTCGCACCCACATATTGACGGCAAACGACCTAGAATGATGTTGGGCAAAGTTGAAGATATCAGCCTATACGAGGTCAAGTATCAAGCAGAGACCATACTTAATATGGTCGCAAACGGCTCTGATCCCAAAGCCATACAGCAAAAAGAACAAGTCAACAAGTATGCTCATCTAAAGAATGCTACTTTCGCTGAGATTGCACAAGCATGGCGAGACCATAAAACTGCAAGTCATCATCATAGTAAGTCTAAAAAGTCCGCGTTTAGTGAGTCGACGCTTAAATTTTGGGATTTATGTTTGGGCTACATGTGCCATGAGATTGGCGACTTAAGAATGAATGACATCACCAGCGAGATGATACTAAGTGTATGCGAGGCCATTCAAAACAATAAAAACCAAGCGGCCTTTGTTGGTGCCAGTACTCGGCTTTATACCGAAAAGGTATTTTCATTTGCGGTTGCGCGCGGACTGTGTGATAAAAACGTGGCGATTGATACACGTGGCGAGCTGGCACCGGCCAATTCCGGCAATCACTTGCCAGCCATTACCAAGCCGGAGCAATTTGCTACCCTTTTGAGTGATATGTCTGATTTCAAAGGTGCAAGTAAAATGACACTAGAGGCCATGAATTTACTGCCTTATGTGTTTGTCCGTAGCATCGACTTGCGCTCGATGCGCTGGCAGGACATCGATTGGGACAATAGCTTATGGGCATTCTCCCCGACCAAAGGCGAAGGTCGTGACGATATGGTTTCGCACTTAGTGGTGCCCTTAGCCACGCAAGTAATAACGCGCCTACGGTATCTTCAATCAATTAGCGGTCATCAGGAATACGTCTTTGCATCGACACGTGTCTCAAACAATCCTTATATTAGTAAGGCCGCTCTGGTGCAGGTATTCCATCGGCTTGGCTATAAAGATGTGCAATGCGCGCATGGCTTTCGTGCCTCGGCTAAAACCTTATTGATGGAGCAGCCTGAGCTGCGTTATTCAGATATCGTCACCGAGTTGCAACTGGGCCATAGAATCAAAGACACGCATGGCGGTGCTTACAACAGACTCGATGAGATCGATACACGGGTTCAAATGATGCAAGATTGGGCAAACTATATAGATAAGCTGCGAGGAGATTCTAAAGCTATGTAAAGTTGTTTATCTTTTATCAGTGAATCACAGCGTCTAGATAGTGCTCAAGCTCATTCAAGCTGCAACTCTGCCCGTTCACAACAGCATTCTTGGACAAACAGTTTATGCGCACTTCTACGGATGCAGGATGCTGATTGCCAGGGAACTTACGAAGCAGCAAGCGCACTGTTTGCTCAGATTCCCAAGTGGCCTTATCAAGCGACCACAGGGTACTAGACGGCGACCAAATCAACGTTTTTGAGGCCGTATCTAAAAGACTTGGATGATAAATCCATTGAGAAGCGCGCGCCTCCCAAGGCGCTGCTTGCACCACATAACGACGAGTTGGCGATTCAACGGTTTCTACGATTTCTATAGTTTCTAAGTCTGTATTTGTCTCTGGATTCATAGGCCTACAATCTTATTTGACTACATAAAGTAGCAGTCGTTGTTGTTCATTCAAAAATAGCTTGTAATAGCACCTCTAATAGCTGAGGGAATGTATTATAGCCATCCTCAGCAAGAAAATGACCTGCGCCTATCATTGGTTGCAAATCAGCGCCTAAGTCTTTGGCTAATTTTTCTGTCAAGCCATATGGAACAATGGGATCTTGCGGGGAGCCGAATACAACGCGTTTGGGTATGGCGTTAGCAAGGGTTCCAAAATCAATCTGACCATCTACAAAAGTATCGAGTTGAGGTAGCTCCGCTAAGGGAGAAGTGAAGCCTGACACTAAGATCAATCCACCGATTGATCTATCATCTACCCTACCTTGCAAGTACGTCAATAACGATACACATCCCAAACTGTGAGCCACTAAGAAAGTGTTTTCATTGAACGTATCAATATTTTCCGCTAACGTTGCCTGCCAAGCCACTGGGTCAGGAGAAGATGAATCAGGCATTGCTAATACCTTAACCGAGACGCCGCGCGCTTCTAATTCGTTCTTTAGCCATTGAAACCAATGATCGAAAGGCGTTGCTTGAAATCCGTGAATAATATAGACATTAGAATGGCTCATTGTAAAAATCCTATTAAGCGTTTTTTTTGATAGTAAGTATTTTTATGACTCGCTCTCTATCGGAATCATTTGAGTTAGTTTAACCTTGACAATGTTGTTAAGGTCAACGGTATAGGAGTAATATTTTGCGTATTGGAGAATTATCAGAACAGACAGGTATAAGTCAACGGATGCTGCGTTACTATGAGCAGAAGGGTTTGCTGAAGCCAGAGCGATCCTCTTCAGGATATAGAACATATAATGAATACTCTACAGCTTTAGTACGTCACATTCGCAACTTAAGTAAAGTAGGCATAAAACTAAAAACTATTAAAATATTACTACCTTGCATATCAGGTGAAGAAACATCTCCTCAATTTGTTGGGTGCCCTAGAGTAAAAGCTATTTTGCAGAGTGAACTAGAAAAGTTAAATGAGCAATTAATGGGATTGGGTAACAGCCGTGATGCGGTAGCTGGCTTTTTAGATAACTTAATCTCAAATCAGGATCAGGATCCTAAACTATCTTCTTGTTTTATTAAATAAAAATGCTGCAATCAGCACATTACCGCGTGCATGCTTTATGACAAATTGACTTTGAAGCTAATCATTCGTTTCACGGTACAGTGTATTTTGCGATTCTTCTCTAAAATCCTCATAAGTAATGGCAGGTTCAACTTCGGACGTGTCGGTGGTAATTGATGCTGCTGCGTTAGACTCTGCATCATTGGTCACTACTTTTTGACTGTCATTGGTTGAGCTACCTTGTTGCAAGGTGGTCGCTACTGGATTATCGGAAGTAGTATCAGCAGACAGCGGATTGTCTACCGTCGTTGGCGCTTGAGCGGTACCAGCCAAGGCATCGTTATCAGTTACTGCTGCCGTCTCTCCCGCATTATTGGCACTTATGTCAACTGCATTGGGTACGCCGCTTGTCGTTGAAGGTGATAGTATTCCTGTAAAAATAAGTATTGCGACAACCGCGCCGATCAGCAGTGAGCCTAGCATCATACCAATGATAAGTAATTTTTTATCGCTGGCAGGCTTGGTGTGGGACGTTGCTATCTCTTTAACACTGTCTTCAACTGGCTCATCAACAGCTGGTTGAGTAGGCGCGTCTTGAGTAACTTGGCTGTCAGCATTCGGTGTATGAGTGGTTGTTTCGCCAGCATCGTCATCGAAACCCAAGTCAAGACTGAAAGTATCGTCATCAAGCTGCATATCTGCAAATGATTGAGGTGCAGAGTTGGTAGGCTGTGCAGTCTCACTATGTGCTGCGATAGGTTTTTCGATTTCTTGATCCATAAATTCCAAAGGATCTATGGTGAGTTCGAACGCCTCTTCACTATCATCCGTCTGACTTTCAGACAGTATTTGTCTATTCTCTAACGGTGGTGATGGTACGTTTTCAAGATCATAACTATCGCTATTGGCGTCTTCACCATTTTCGACACGGTTGATAAAGCGCTCATAAATATTGTTATTGGTAGGCTGACGTGATTTTTTATTAACAATCTGCGCCAGCTTTTCGTCAAAATCCAAGTCAAAGCCGTTTTTTTCGTTGCTCATAGAATAATACCAAACCAGTTTATTCTACTGGCATTAAATGACTGCTAGAATGAAAATAAAATTGAGATATTTATTACTAAAATGTAACGAAATCGTTAGCAAATAATATAGTTGCTTGCCTCACTATCTTCAAGCACAATTTATTCGATAGTGTGGATTTTTTCGTTATAGTCAGTCCTAAATAAAAAAGATACGCCTATGCTCATGCGATACTGGCAACCATTATGACAATGACATCTAAACATACCCAAATAGCAGGCAAACGATAGGTCTGAAAATATGGATTTAAAACAGCTCAGAGCGTTCATTGCTATTGCCGATTTGCGTAGTTTTAGCGCCGCCGCCGCCCACACAGGACTGTCACAGCCAAGTTTGAGTCGTTTACTCAAACAGCTTGAGACAGATATGGGCGTGGATCTGGTTGATCGCTACCACAGACCTCTGCATCTAACCGAGGCGGGTGCTTTCTTTTACGATAAGATCGGTACAATATTGACAGAGATTGATACTGTGACCAGTATGACTCAACGATTATCAGCCCCCAGTGCTGTCTTAAATATTGGTTTTGTGCCTTCTGTGCTTTATGGCTTACTTCCTGAAATCATTGCTCGACTCAAACAATCAAGCCCCGATATCGAAGTAACTCTCAAAGATATTAGCTCTTATCAACAAATGGATGCGCTAAAATCGGGTGACATTGACATCGGTTTTGGTCGCTTCGCCCATCAAGTTCCTTGGATTCAGCAAATACTATTGCGTCATGAGCGCTACGTTGTTGCCCTACCCAAGGCCCATCCTTTAGCCAATACAAATAATCAGCGACTGATCGATTTGGCAAATAATCGCTTGATTCTATATCACCAAACTCACCTGCCGATATCGACAGCGGTAACGAAATCAAAGTCGACAAGCACTAAGCAAACGGTGCCGAGCGAGTCAATTACCGAACCTTTGCTACATTTATTCGCACAATACGGCATTTCCCCATTCACCACCACGACAGTAAGTGACTTACAAGTAGCGCTGGGACTGGTCGCAGCGGGCGAAGGCATTACGCTTGTGCCTGCCAGCCTAAAAACGGTGCGTACTGAACAAATCAGTTACCAGAACTTGGCGCACGAAAATGTCACCTCCCCTATCTATCTACATACGCTCAAAGACTTTGTGCATCCTAAAATACCTGATTTGCTCACGGCTATTTATCATGTCTATGAGCGGCGCGGTATCACCTATCGCCAGCAAAAATTTATGTAATTCTCTTAAATTTTCAGATATTAAAGAGATATTGTGTTATAAATAAACGCCAAAAATAATCAGCCCTAATACTTGCTATTAGCGACTGCTTATGCTAACCAAAAAGAATGGTGATGCAAAAAAATAGTAATAATAACGAGAATAATCATTCTCCTGAATAGGATTGGTGTGCTAAAGTCGATACAAGATTAATCGTTTTATCAAAAAGCAAGTGATAAAACGGTTGTCTAATGATCATTGGCAAGCTGACACAGGTAAGTGATAATTTGCCGTTTTAACCATTTCGAGGTATTTATGACTGCACAACGAACAGACACCCTTGATAGCGCTACCAGCCAGGAAGGCTTTAGCTGGCGCATCTTTGGTCCAGGAATCCTAATGGCGACTGCCGCTATTGGAGGCTCTCATCTGATTTCTTCAACACAGGCTGGTGCTATATATGGCTGGCAATTGGCTATTATGATTATTTTAGCCAACGTTTTTAAGTATCCGTTTTTTAGATTTGCAACCGACTACGTCTATGATACAGGCGAGAGTTTGATTGCAGGCTATGCCAAGCGCTCAAAGGTGTATCTTTGGATATACTTTATTCTCTCTATCTTATCAGCCGTCATCAGTACGGGTGCGGTATCGCTCCTTGCCGCTGTGATATTGGGCTTTATGTTACCCGCCTCCCTTGAGCTATCGACGATGTCTTTGTCAATAATCATCGTGGTTGTGTCATGGTTTTTTCTGATTGCTGGCCATTATAAGTTACTGGATGGCGTAACCAAATGGATCATGATTGCCCTGACCATTGCCACGGTGGCTGCCGTCATTATTGCCGCTGGCAAGCCAACTGTCATGGCGGTAGATTTTGTCGCCGCCTCACCTTGGAATCTTGCGACTTTAGGTTTTATCGTTGCGCTTATGGGCTGGATGCCAGCGCCACTGGAGTTCGCAGCGATCACCTCCATGTGGACATCGGCCAAAGTCAAAGCTGATCACACCACGCATCGTCAAGGCTTGCTGGATTTCAACGTCGGTTACTTAGTCTCCGCCATTTTGGCATTGTTTTTCTTATCGCTAGGCGTGTTTGTTCAGTATGGCTCTGGCCAAGAAATTGAGCTGGTTGGTGGCGCTTATGTCAATCAGCTGATCAATATGTACACAGCAACTATTGGTGAATGGTCCAAACTTTTGGTCGCCTTCGTCGCGTTTATGTGTATGTTTGGCACCACGATCACTTGTGGCGATGGTTATGGCCGTGCCAACGCTGAATGCTGGCGCTTGATTAAAGGGGAAAGCGAAATCAACAAAAAGCAAATCGCTTTTTGGACCACGTATGCCATTGGTGGCGGTTTGGTCATTATTACTTTCTTTACCGGTCAATTAGGCGCTATGTTGCAATTTGCGATGATAACCGCGTTCGTTTCTGCGCCAATCTTTGGCTGGTTAAACTACTCATTGGTCAAAAGCCATAAGAAACTGTCGCCCGGTATGAATGCCTTATCTATCGCAGGTCTTATCTTCTTGGCAGGTTTTACCTTACTGTTCTTAGCCAATCTTGCTGGTCTCTTTGGTTAAACAAGGCTCTGCTGAAATAAATCTTCTACTTTAATTGTAAAAGCCCTTCTAGCCTTGCTACGAGGGCTTTTTTATGCCTAAAAATCACAACTAAGACCAGCAACAGACGTTAATTATGTAAATAAATGTAAAATATACTTTTGAGATTACCAATTTACTTTACCGATATAAATAATAAATAAACGAAATCGTTGATTATTGCATAGTAGTATTTTTAAATTACATAGATTTAAAACTATTAATTTTATAGTTTATTAATTTTAAATAATTGAAGTCATACAGTCCTTTTTGAGAGGTCATAATTGAGTATAATCAATGGAGATAACAAAGACATTACCCTCCTCTCTAAGGATTATGATATGACAGTAGCATCCGCTGGCGCGCGCTTTCGCAGTGCACTGCAACAAAAAAACGATAACAATCAACCTCTACAAATTGCGGGTGCGATTAACGCTTACACCGCGATGATGGCAACCCAAGTTGGTCACCAAGCTTTATATCTGTCAGGGGCAGGCGTTGCCAATGCCTCATTTGGTTTGCCTGATTTGGGCATGACCAGTCTTGATAACGTCTTAGAAGATGCGCGCCGTATCACCGATGCGGTCGATACGCCGTTATTAGTCGATATCGATACAGGTTTTGGCGGCGCGTTTAATATTGCCCAAACCATCAAAAAGATGGAAAAGGCAGGCGTGGCAGCGGTACATATCGAAGACCAAGTCGCGCAAAAGCGCTGTGGTCATCGCCCCAATAAAGAAATCGTTAGCATCTCAGAGATGGTCGATCGCCTAAAAGCGGCATTGGATGCCAAAACGGATAACGATTTTGTGGTGATGGCACGTACCGATGCTTTATCTGTTGAAGGATTGGATGCTGCGGTTGAACGTGCCGTTGCCTTTCAAGAGGCAGGCGCTGACATGATCTTTGCTGAAGCGTTGACCGATATCGAGATGTATCGCAAGTTTACCGATGTACTCGACATTCCGCTCCTTGCCAACATGACTGAGTTTGGTCAGACCGATCTGTATACTACAGAGCAACTGCATAGCGTGGGCGTTGATATGGTGCTGTATCCACTGTCTGCCTTTCGTGCCATGAACAAAGCGGCATTAAATGTGTATCAGCACTTATTAAATGATGGCACCCAAGACAAAGTCGTGGATACCATGCAAACCCGCATGGAGCTATATGATTTCTTAAATTACCATGAGTTTGAGCAAACCCTAGACAAACTGTTTGCTGATAACAAATAGTGAGCACCAGCAGTCGTCATAAACAATAACAAGTAGTACTTTTGGCAGTATTTTTCAGTGTGACAACCGATTAAAAAAAGCGACCAACAAAAGGAATGTAACCATGGCAGCACAAAAAGAACTTTCAGGCGCAGGACTTCGCGGACAAGTGGCAGGCAAGACGGCACTATCAACCGTTGGCAAATCAGGCTCTGGTCTGACGTATCGCGGTTATGATGTGTCGGAGCTGGCGGATAAATGTATTTTTGAAGAGGTGGCCTATTTGCTACTTTATGGCAACTTGCCAACGCAAAGTGAATTAGACGCTTATCAAACCAAGCTCAAAAAACTGCGTGGCCTACCGCAGGATCTAAAGGATGTGCTGGAGCGTATTCCTGCCAGCGCCCATCCAATGGATGTATTACGTACTGGCTGCTCGATGCTTGGTAACCTTGAGACTGAAACCGATTTTGCTCAACAAAACGATTGTACCGATCGTATGCTGGCGGTCTTTCCCTCGATCATCAACTACTGGTATCGCTTCACCCATGATAATGTGCGTATCGAGACCGAAACGGACGATGCGACCATTGGTGGCCACTTCTTACATTTGCTAAAAGGTGAAAAACCAAACGAGTTACACGAAAAAGTCATGAACGTGTCGCTCATTCTTTATGCAGAGCATGAGTTTAACGCCTCGACCTTTACCGCTCGTGTATGCGCTTCTACTTTATCAGACATCCATTCTTGTATCACAGGCGCGATTGGCTCGCTACGCGGTCACTTGCATGGCGGCGCGAATGAAGCGGCAATGGATATGATTGAAGGCTTTGGCTCAGCTGACGAAGCCGAGACAGAAATGATGGCCATGCTGGCACGTAAAGATAAAATCATGGGCTTTGGTCATGCCATCTATAGTGAATCTGATCCACGTAACGTGGTCATCAAAGAATGGGCTGAAAAACTGGCTGCTGACGTTGGCGATGAGGTTCTCTATCCTGTGTCGGTACGCTGTGAAGAGGTAATGTGGCGCGAGAAAAAACTGTTCTGTAATGCCGACTTCTTCCATGCATCCGCCTATCACTTTATGGGTATTCCGACCAAATTGTTCACGCCGATTTTTGTGTGTTCACGTCTGACGGGCTGGGCGTCACATGTGTTTGAACAGCGTGCCAATAACCGTATTATTCGCCCAAGTGCCGAGTACATTGGTGAAGAGTTGCGTTCTGTGCCTGAGATGAGCGCGCGTTAATCATATCCTTATCAGCCAGCGTTATTGTTATGCTGGCTGATAAAACCTATAGCGGTTAAGTAAAATATTTCTTTGTACTTGCCGTTATGGTTTTTCAATGACCTAGTTACACTGTTTTTTTAGCAAAACCTACTAGCACACAGAGTCACTATGATTGTGTAACTATGGTTGTTTTGCTAAAAGAATGACTCTTTTATTTTATATATAACCAGCCAACCGCCAAAGGTGACTTATGGACAACGCTTTAGTACAGCCAATGAACGATGAATTTAAAAAGCCGTTACCCGGCACCGACTTACATTATTTTGATACACGCGAAGCCGTTGAGCGTATTGAAGCGGGCGCGTACGACAAGCTACCGTTTTGCTCAAAAGTCTTGTGCGAAAACCTCGTACGTCGTTGCCCCTCAGAAGATTTGACGGACGCACTTAAGCAGCATATCGAGGGCAAACAAGATCTTGATTTTCCTTGGTATCCTGCCCGCGTGGTTTGTCACGATATCTTGGGTCAGACCGCGTTTGTAGATTTGGCAGGCTTACGTGATGCGATCGCTGAGCAAGGCGGTGATCCATCCAAAGTCAATCCCATTGTCCCAACTCAGCTTATCGTTGACCACTCACTAGCCGTTGAGCACGCTGGCTTTGAAGAAGACGCATTTGAGAAAAACCGCGCCATTGAAGAGCGCCGCAACGATGACCGTTTTCACTTTATTAACTGGTGTCAGTATGCCTTTGACAATGTCAACGTCGTACCGCCTGGTAACGGTATCATGCATCAAATCAACCTAGAAAAAATGTCGCCTGTCGTGCAAGTGGTCAAAAATAGAGCCGGTGAGTCCGTTGCGTTTGCTGATACCTTAGTCGGTACCGACAGTCATACCCCAATGGTCGACGCGCTAGGCGTGATTTCGATCGGCGTTGGCGGACTTGAGGCTGAAAGCGTCATGCTGGGTAACCCCTCCTATATGCGCCTGCCAGATTACGTGGGCGTCAAATTAACAGGCAAACTGCAAAAAGGCATTACGGGTACCGATTTGGTATTAGCTATGACGGAATTTTTACGCGATGCTGGTGTGGTTTCCACTTATATTGAATTCTTTGGTGACGGCGCACGCCAATTAACCGTGGGCGATCGCGCCTCGATCTCCAATATGACGCCAGAGTACGGTGCAACAGCCGCGATGTTCTATATCGATGAGCAAACCATCGACTATCTGCGCCTGACGGGTCGTTCTGAAGATCAAATCAAACTGGTTGAGCAATACGCCAAGCAAACAGGTCTCTGGGCTGACGGCATGGAAAACGCTGAGTACGCCCGCGTGCTTGAATTTGATTTATCAGCGGTCGTGCGTAACATGGCAGGCCCGTCGCGTCCGCACGCCCGCGTATCAACCTCAGATTTGGTTGCCAAAGGCATCGCCCATGCGGCTGATGAAAAATTGCCTGAACCAAAAGATGGCCTGATGCCAGAAGGCGCTGTGATTATCGCCGCTATTACCAGCTGTACCAACACCTCAAACCCACGCAATATGGTGGCTGCTGGTCTTGTCGCCCGTAATGCCAATGCCAAAGGACTATTGCGCAAGCCTTGGGTCAAATCCTCATTAGCGCCTGGGTCAAAAGCGGTAAAAATGTACTTAGAAGAAGCCGACTTGATGCCAGAGCTGCAAGAGATTGGCTTTGACGTGGTTGGCTTTGCTTGTACTACTTGTAATGGCATGAGCGGCGCACTCGATCCTGATATTGAGCAAGAAATCATCGATCGAGACTTATTCACCACAGCTGTCCTATCCGGTAATCGTAACTTTGACGGTCGTATCCATCCGTATGCCAAGCAAGCATTTTTAGCCTCACCGCCGCTTGTGATCGCTTACGCTATCGCTGGTAACATCCGCTTTGATATCGAAAAAGATTCGCTGGGTCGTGACCAAGACGGTAATGAAGTCTATCTAAAAGACATCTGGTTCGACGATGACGAATTGGATGCTATCGTGGCCAAAGCGGTGAAGCCTGAACAGTATAATGCCGTTTATATCCCTATGTTTGACGAAGCCAAAAGAGACACGGGTAAAGCCTTAAGCCCTCTATATGACTGGCGCGAGTTGACCACTTATATTCGTCGTCCGCCGTATTGGGAAGGCAAAATGGCAAAAATGAACACGTTGACAGGTTTGCGTCCGCTTGCCGTACTTGGTGACAATATCACAACGGATCATATGTCCCCTTCCAATGCGATTTTGGGTGATTCTGCCGCGGGCGAGTATCTCGATACCATGGGCTTGCCGGCCGAGGATTACAACTCTTATGCAACCCACCGCGGCGACCATTTAACCGCTCAGCGTGCGACCTTTGCCAATCCTAAGCTGCTCAATGAGATGGTGCTTGATGAAGATGGTGAAGTCATCCAAGGCTCGCTGGCGCGCGTGGAGCCAGAAGGTCAAGTCATGCGTATGTGGGAGGCGATTGAAACCTATATGAACCGTGAGCAGCCACTCATCATTATCGCAGGTGACGGCTATGGTCAAGGCTCAAGCCGTGATTGGGCAGCAAAAGGCGTGCGCTTAGCAGGCGTGGAAGCGGTCGTGGCTGAAGACTTTGAGCGTATTCACCGCCAAAACCTCGTTGGTATGGGCGCGCTTCCATTGCAGTTCGAAAAAGGCACCACGCGAGATACGCTAGCTATTGATGGTACTGAGATATTTGATGTTAAAGGTGATGTATCGGCGCGCGGTCTAATGACTCTAGTGATTCATCGTACGGATGGCAGCACCACTGAGACACCTATCATCTGCCGACTGGATACCGCCGATGAAGTCAAAATGTACAAAGCTGGCGGCATGTTACAGCGCTTTGCCAAAGAGTTTATCGAAGGGACGTTGGATATTGTTTAGGTTTTAGAATGTTAACTGAACAATTATAAAAATCACCGATGTTGTATAGCTTGGCTATATGACATCGGTTTTTATTTGCTTTTGTTAAATGCCTGTCAGCTCTATATTGAGTTTCTTCTACTAGTAGCGTAATATGTACATCATATTGTACAAGTTATGGAGCATGTCGTGAGAGGAGAATATCATGAGAGTTGTTAGTTTTTCAGAAGCCAGAAAGCATTTAAAATCCGTATTAGACACGGTAAACGATGATGCCAACGCCACCATTGTTACTCGCCGCGATGCTGACGATGCGGTCGTCATGTCACTTGATTATTATAATAGCTTGATGGAAACCGTTTACCTACTGAAGTCGCCTGCCAACGCTGCACATTTAGCAGAATCTATTGCTCAATATCAAGCGGGCAAGACTGTCACACGCGAGCTTATTGATGTGACAGACGAGAATCATAGCAATGAGCATACTCATAACGACAATGACGCCGAACAAGCTTGATAATAAAAAAAGGTATATCAATGAGTGAGCAATTAGCATGGACGGACGCAGCTTGGAAGGATTACCTGTACTGGCAGATGCAAGATAAAAAAACACTCAAACGTATTAATAAACTCATCACCGAATGCAAGCGCAGTCCGTTTGAAGGTATTGGTAAACCAGAACCGTTGAAAGAAAATCTGTCAGGATTCTGGTCACGGCGCATTGATGATGCCAATCGTTTGGTATATGCCGTTGATGACAACTATCTAACGATTATTTCTTGTCGCTATCATTATTAATTGAACGGCACTAAAGGTGAATAGCCTCATTACCTAGATTTTAATCAACATTTATCAGTAATTTATGCATAATAACGCTCTTATTTATTAGGGTAAATTATCGAGAAACTTATGGGCTGGTTTAAACTGTTGGTTGCAGGTATCGTATTGTATTTAGGTCAAGGCTATTATTTGTTGTCACCGAGTCATGTAGAGAAATTTTTGAATGATCATAATACGCTAGCGATGAATGATCCGGTTGCCGCTTGTGACAATTATAGCGATGACGTGACGGTAATGATCAATCATAGAACGCCAGAAGGAACGTGGGAAGTCGAGGGCGGTAAGGATGAGCTCTGTGGCTATATGCGCCAATCGCAGGCATCCTTGGTCGTCTTACAAGCCAGTACATCAGGGTACTTTGAAAATATGTCAGTGACAACAAGCTTTCCTTGGCGAAAAGCCCAAGCCAGTTTTGACGAAATCAATAATGTGAAAGTGGGCTCGATAGGATCAATCAGTAGCAAAACGCATGAAATACTAAATATTAAAAGAACGCTGACCGGTCTACAAATCACCTCAGTCACCTCTACGGGTGGCACCAAGCCTTAGTTTAATAAACGAGTATGGTATAAAAAAAGGACGCTTATAAAATGACCCAAACCACGTCTCAACCAAATTTCGCCCCGCAAATCTCCGTCCCTGCCACCTATATGCGCGGCGGTACCTCTAAAGGCACGTTCTTTAAATTGTCCGATTTGCCTGAGCGTTGCCAAGTCGCTGGCAAGGCGCGCGATAATTTCTTACTGCGTGTCATTGGAAGTCCCGATCCTTATGGCAAGCAAATCGATGGTCTCGGCAATGGCAGCTCTAGCACATCAAAAACCGTAATTTTATCGGTCTCTGACAGATCAGATCACGATGTCAATTATCTGTTTGGACAGGTTAACATTGCCAAGCCGATGATAGATTGGGCGGGTAACTGTGGTAATTTAACCGCCGCGGTTGGGGCATGCGCCATTAATATGGGATTGATTGATGCTGATAAAGTCGCAACCAGTGCTGACAATGGTATTTGCGAAGTGCGTATTTGGCAAGAAAACATCGGTAAAACCATCATTGCCCATGTTCCAGTGTATACAGATGCTCAAGGTAAGGTACAAGTTCAAGAAACAGGCGATTTTGAGTTGGATGGCGTCACCTTCCCCGCCGCCGAGGTCAAAATCGAATTTATTGATCCTGTTGATTCTTCGAGCGATATGTTCCCGACTGGCAATTTGGTCGATGATTTTGATGTGTCTGGGTGCGGTCTAAAAACTGATAGCGTTAAGGCGACCTTTATTAGTGCAGGTATCCCGACTATCTTTATGAAAGCAGAAGATATGGGTTTTACAGGTACGGAGTTACAAGGCGATATTAATAGTGACAGCGATTTGCTCATCAAGCTTGAGCAAATCCGTGCCAAAGGCGGTGTGGTTATGGGATTATTTAAAGACGAAAGCGCGGCGCAAACCAGTCAGCACATTCCCAAAATTGCTTGGGTGGGTGCAGCGCAAAGCTATAACGCCTCTAGTGGTAAAGCCGTTGAATCCAAGGATATTGATTTGGTCGTACGCGCGATGAGTATGGGTCAATTGCACCATGCTATGATGGGTACAGCAGCAGTAGCAATTGCCGCCGCAGCGACCACGCAAGGGACATTAGTCAATGAAGCAGCGGGTGGCAATCAATCAGCAAAACAGCTGAATGAAGTACGTTTTGGTCATCCGTCAGGGACATTGCTTGTCGGTGGCAAAACCGAACAAGTCAATGGTCGCTGGCAAGCCAAAAAGGTGTCGATGAGCCGCTCAGCAAGGCGTATCATGGTCGGTGAGGTGTTTGTACCAGCCGATGCGTTTTAGTTCTGACTATGAATGCTAAGCATTAGCTGGTGGCTTTGGTTTCACCATATATCATGATCATGCCGCCGATAGTGACCAATGCTAAGCCTGTGATTTTATAGATATCTATCGTTTTTACAGACAAACCAAAAAGTCCTGTTTGACTGAGTATGAGAGAAAAATACATTTGCCCAAGAAAAACCCAAAGCAAGGTATTACCAGCGCCTATTTTAGGGGCGGCAATGAACATAAATAAGATATAGAAGCTACCCAAAAACCCTGGCAACCACATCCACCACGTCACGTTTTGGATAGTAGGCGGCTTGATGCCACCACTCATTAGGTATGCTAGGAACAAAGAAGCAATGGTTCCACCTAGGTATAAATAAAAGGTCGATTGTATTTGAGAGGCTTGTGTGCTTTCTCGAAAAGCATTGACAATCGCCAGCTGTAGCGGAACAATGGCACCGCCTAATAGGCTAATGAGAACATAAGGAAGTATTTTCAAGCAACCCCCGCTAATAGAAGATAGATAAACCTTTTATGTAATGCCAAACTTTATTTTAATAGTTTACCATAGCTATGATCAGTAAAATATCGAAACCAATGAGCTAAGCCTTTATGCCAACCCCTCCCCAAGCACGCCATGTGCCCTTAGATAAAAAACCGCCAGTCGAGAAAAAAGAGCGAAGAGCGCTACTGTGGGATATTCTCAAAAAACTCGCTGTCTTTGCCGCGCCTTATAAAATTTTAATCATAGCGACCTTGATATTAACGGTACTTGGCTCGTTTACCGCTCAGGTCAACGCCTTTGTATTGCGCTATGCGGTCGATACGTTGACTGAAATCATTACTCTGTCCGATCCTTGGGCAGCTGGCGTGAGAATGTTGGCCATTATCAGCGCAGTGTTATTGACCAAAGAGATATTGTCGATATTCGTCTCTTTTGGACAACGCTTCTTCGGTGAAAAAATCCGGATCAATCTGTCTCGGGATTTATCACAAAAAATCATCGAACGTATTTTGACGTATCGTATGTCGTTTTATACCAGCAGTGAAAATGACAGTGGTAAGCTGCAAACCCGTATTGATTTGGGGGTCAGTAGTTTAACCACCTTGGTGCAAAACTTCTTTATCGATATGCTACCGCTGTTTGCCAGCGCCATTGTCTCGCTTATTATCATGTTTTCTACCAATGTTTATATCGGTTTGGTTGGCCTATTTATCATTCCGATTTACTTCTTTATCAGTCAAAAACAAGCCAAGCGCCTGCAAGGGTTTCGACGGCAAATGCGCGGATTTCGTGAAGCCAAAAGCGGTTTGGTGATCTCGCTCATCAACTCGATTAGCGTGGTCAAGTCTTTTGTTCGTGAGTCGATAGAAGCGGAAAAGCATCTGACCATTCAAAAGGATATGACTGACAATCAACTGCGTATTCGTAGCATTGGCTTTATTTATGACGCGGTAAAAACCTTTATTGAACAAATCGGTGTGGTGGCCATTATTTTACTCACTTCTTATTTTGTCTTAAAAGGCGAGATGACCATCGGGATGATTTTGTTTCATGTCTTATTGTTTCAAAACGTCGCCGCGCCTATTCGCCAGCTGCACCGGATATACGATCAGATCAACAATGCGTTGACCTATGCCGAAGGGTTTTTTGATATCTTGGAAGATGATCAGCAAGTTGAAAATATCGATGGTAGCAAAAGCCAAGACCTCAAAGGTCACATCGAGCTGCAAAACGTCGATTTTACCTACCCCAATGGCACACAAGCGCTCAAAGACATCAGCTTCACCATCAAACCCAATCGCATTACCGCTTTGGTCGGTTTAAGCGGGGCTGGCAAGAGTACGATCATCAGCCTGCTTGTGAAGTTTTATGAGCCAGATTCGGGCAAAATTTTATTAGATGGGCGTGATTTGGTCGATTGTGATACCCATGAATTGCGTCAAAACATTGGCTTGGTGCTACAAAGCAATCATATTTTTTCGGGGACGATCAGTGAAAATATCCGCTATGGCAATATTGAAGCAAGCGAGGAAGACATTATTGTCGCTGCCAAAAAAGCGTCCATTCATGAGCAAATCATTAATCTCGCAGATGGCTATGAGAGTACCGCAAAATCCTTGTCGGGTGGTCAGCAGCAGCGTATTGCGCTGGCACGCATGTTCCTAAAAGATCCACCGATTGTGTTTTTGGATGAGCCAACTGCAAGCCTTGACGCTATCGCCAGTCAACAGGTCAAAAAAAGTTTAGATCTCATCAAAAAGGATCGCACGGTGATTATGGTGTCGCATAATATCGCGCAAATTATCGATGCCGACGACCTCGTTGTGATAGAGAACGGTCAAGTGGTCGAGACCGGTACGCACGAGACGCTCTATGCAAAAGGCGGTAAGTATTTTGAGATATTTAGTGCCATGTCTGATAGCTTGAACTTAGAAAAGATCAGTCAAACGATTAATGGTGGATAGTTACTGATTAATAGCCACTGGTTGAGAGACATTTATAGCGTTATAATGCCTCTTATTTGAAAATTGCTATATTTCTCAGGAAATTTATTTTTTACTTTATCTTCCACTATAGTCAGTTGAAAATAAAACGGTTATATAAATTTAAACGCGTTACTGGAACAAATTTTATTTGCTTGCTGTGCCTATGCCTATACTTATGCCGACAGAGACGGCGCAAATTTCATTCTAGTAGCGCTATAACACCTTTATATATTTATACTGATTTTTTCCCATTCAATAACCGATTTACCAAAAGCCGCCGAATTATGACCTACGAATTTTCTATCAAAAACTTTGATGAGCTGACCTCAGTTGATCTGTACCATAGCCTAAAAGCTCGCTCACAAGTGTTTGTGGTGGAGCAAAACTGCGTTTACCAAGATATGGACGAGGTGGATTTTGATTGTTTGCATCTGATTGCTCATCAAAATCAAGCATTGGCGGGTTACTGCCGTATCATTCCACCTGAATTCAACACCCTCAAGTCCAACCTCAGTTCCAGCATGAGTACTGATGCGCCCGCTATCAAAACGAGCACTACCGCAATGCCTGCCATTGGCCGGGTGCTGGTACTGGCAGAGCACCGAGGGGATGGCTTAGCAAGGCAGATCATGACACAGGCGATTGCGCATTGCCGTAAAAGATATGGCAAAAAAACGCCCATTATCATCTCCGCCCAAACCTATTTGCTTGGCTTTTATGAGTCATTAGGCTTTGTGCCTGAAGGTGATCGTTATTTGGAAGAAAATATTGAGCACGTAAAAATGGTGCTATATGTTGCCAAAAAGACCAAAGTAAAAAAAGAGCGGGTAGATGCGCCAACCGCCACGACGAAGATTCTAGGTTCTCTCCTCTTTATCATGGCCGCTTTGTTTATTTTGGGTTTGCTGTATTTAATGATTTAAACAGTTAGCGAGATAAAGAGTTTAATATAGTTAATCCAAAATGAAATTGGTACATACAGTCATTACTTTCTACCATTGTGTTCTACTGGTATAAATTTTCCTCGCTTGCTGTTCGGGGCGTGACAGAGACTTCGTAAAATTCATCCCAGTAGAACGACACTCTTTTTAAAATGGATCGGCTATATGTCACGTACTTAGCTTTCAATGGCTACCACTACCAAGGTATCGATTTCCCTGCCCAATCCACAAAACTGCCGGATTGTGCGGCGCTCATGTGGCTTAGCACCTCTAACAAACACTCGGCACTATAGGCGGGCGAGAATAATTGTCCGTCCGCCACATTCCTTTGAAAAGGCGCGGACAGTTGCGTGTTGACGGTACCGGGCTGCATTACCACGACGCACACGTCTTTGAGCGATCTTGCCCATTCGATACTCAAATTTTTCATACCCATATTAAGCGCCGCTTTACTCATGCGGTAGCTGTACCAACCGCCCAGCTGGTTGTCACTGATACTACCGACTCGCGCCGATATGGTCGCAAAAATGGCAGGATTGTCTACACTTCGCGGTGCTTTTGCCAACAGCGTTTTGGTGTGTTTGGCAATCAATAAACTTGCTAAGGCATTTACTTGCATGTTTTGCAAAAAAAACTCAGTGTCCATCTGCCGCAGTGCTTTTTCTGGTGAACTCTCGCCTGTATGTAATAGCCCAGCACAATTAATAACCCAATCAAGATGATCGGTTTGTTGTTTGATGACGTCAATTGCTTGTTCGATACTCTGCTCGTCACAGATATTCATAGATAGCCAATGCACATTGTCCACTTCTAGATCGGGCACATTTTTATAATACGTTGCAAAGACCTGCGGTCGCACTGTAGACCCAACACTGTCTTCAATTATCTTCTCTATCATGGCTCTACCGATCCCGCCTGTACCGCCAATAATAAGATAGGTTTTGCCTGTCATTTTATTAGTCATAACGATTCCTTTTTTAATAGTCTTTAACCGTGTGGTGGCCGTTATTATTGTTTGCATGACTGCGCGTGGCTAAAAACGCCCGGTTTCGTCAATAATAGAGGCTCATTCTTTCAAAATAACAGCAGTCATCATCATTGTATATACGCTACAATCATCAAATAGTAATCATTGCCTATCAAACCAACGCTTTCCAACGCTTTTATATGGATGTATCGCATTATGCTATCCCCCCAAGATCAATTGACTGAGCTGGTACGGACGCTTGAGACTCAGCAGCATGTCTTTGCCACAGACCCACTACTCGTCACTGAAAAACTGCAAAACGAGGATGGCAAACCCATTCAGAAGTTGCATCGAAGGGCGTCACGCATTGATAGTAATGGCGCGCTGGCGCGGGTATTGGGTAAGATTGACGGCCGTATCAAAGGCATCATGATTGTCATGAGTGTGGTGTGGTGTATCTCAGGATTTTTGGGGTTATTCACCTTATTACAGACCAACGTGGTGAATTTCTTTTATGTCTTGGTCTGTCTGCTCGGCTTTCATACGCTTATGTTGGTTGGTTGGCTGCTAATGACTTTGATTAATCAAGGCAAGCACTCATCCAATTGGTTTGCCAGTTTTGTGAGTCCCAGTTATCTCATACGTGGTAAGGATGACGTGACTCAAGCGGCGGTAGATTTGTACGAGCGGCAATTGCAACACAGTGGTATGCGCTGGTATCTGGGTCGATTTAGTCATCAGCTGTGGCTTGCGACCTTAACGGGTATGCTGTTTGCGATCATATTTTTATTGATCGTCCGTCAGTATAGCTTTAGCTGGGAGTCGACCTTACTATCCGATCAGGCACTGATTGCCTTGACGCAGGTACTTGGCTGGCTACCAAACATGGTGGGATTCAATGTGCCAGACAGTACCGCTATCGTGCAAAGCCGATTGGTCACAGATGCGATGCCCTTATCTGTCGCGCGGCAATGGGCGGGTCTGCTGATAGGCAGTTTGCTGATGTACGGTATCGTGCCGCGAGCAATCGCATGGGTATTTTGTGCGCTAATGTTTCGCCGCAAAAAAATGCGTTTGGATATCAAACAGCCTTATTATCAAAAAATACTGAACTTTTGGCAGCGTCAGGTGGTTGATGCCGATGATTTTGAGGCAGCACCAGCACCCATTGCCCCAAAAGCGGCAGTTAGCGCTGGCAAGAAATTGGTGGCTTTGCTCGAGTACCCATCGGAGCAAGATCGCTGGTGGTTAGCGGGTCTTAATACGAATTCTAATGGTAATGTTAATAACGTTGAAAATTTTGGCATTATCGATGATCGGGACGATATGGCACGATTAAAGACGTACTTAGAGACTCATCCTGTCCAAGTCTTACTCGGCATTCATAAAAACGCGCTGCCTGATCGCGGCACGCTGCGTAAACTTGATCAAATTGCCAGTCATGCAAAAGACGGACTCATTGTACAATTACTGGGTGAGGCAGATTTGACTGATGAGACATTGGATTTTGACTTAAAAGAAAACAAAAACGTGCGTTATCAGCAGTGGCAAACGGCGCTGTCTGCTCGAAAAATCGGTCTAGTGACTGCGCGCGACTCGTAATAAATAGTGAAATTTCAGATTGAAAATAACCACCTCATTATAAGTAACTATATAAGACTCCATTATGAACGATGATAATAACTATAAAGATGACACTACCAAGCCTTATTCAGTTCGGGCTGACGATGATGCGCTGTTATTAAATAAAGACACTGAGTCCGATCACACAACCCATAAGAAAACCATTGCCAGTGGTGAAGCGCTTAAGTTGGCAGTCGTAGGTCACACTAATACAGGTAAAACTTCCATCCTACGTACGCTATTGCGCGATGTGTACTTTGGTGAAGTAAAAAACGAAGCTGCAACCACCCGTCATGTAGAGCAAGCACAATTGACAGACAGCCAAACGGGCGACGTTTTGGTGGCTTTATATGATACCCCAGGTTTAGAAGACGCTTCAGGACTCATGGACTGGCTCGAGGACAATACCGCCAGTCGCCGTGATGGGATTGAGCGTTTGCAGCAGTTTTTGGCGTCTGATATTGCTAAAGGGTCAGATAACAACTCAAAATTCGATGATTTGCAAGCGTATGACTATAGCCAAGAGGCCAAAGTGATTCGTCAATTGCTGGCAAGTGACATGGCCATTTATGTGGTCGATGCGCGTGAGCCGGTATTGGGCAAATATAAGGATGAGCTCGCTATCTTATCTTGGGCAGCGATTCCTGTGATGCCAGTATTTAACTTTACCGACAGTCAAGATGCCAATATCGATGAATGGCAGACCATGCTGGCAAGACGTAATTTGCACATATCAACGCGCTTTGATTCTGTTGCTTTTGAGTTTGAAGATGAAATGCGTTTGTGGCAAAACCTCGCCACCATGCTTACCCACTCTGAAATGCTCGAACAGCTCATGACGCGCCGTACAGAAAACTGGGCGCAGCTCTATGATGAGGCCAACATTATTATTGCAGACTTTTTGTTGAACGTCGCCGCCTTTGTACGTGAGATCGATGACGATGATGACCCCATGCCAGTGTTGCAGCAGATGCAGGAGGCGGTGCGTCAAAGTGAACGCACGATGCAGCATAATTTGCTTAATTTATATAAGTTTTATGACAATGCGGTCGCTGCAACACCGCTTGAATTACAAGCATATCAGCAAGACCCGTTCGATCCTGAACTCCTCAAAAGTTACGGCATTCGCACTACCTCAGGCGCGGCTGCTGGTGCCTTGTTAGGATTGGGTATTGATGCCGCCGCATTGGGGACGACATTGGGTTTGGGCGCGGCCATCGGTGGTATCGCTGGTGGGTTACTCTCTAATACCAGCAGTATTGCTGATAAAATCACGGGGGTGAAGCGTTTGTATATCGACCCTGCAACCTTGACTCTTTTGGCCACTCGTGCGGTAGACCTACTGACAGCCCTGCGTCATCGTGGTCATGCAGCAACTGACGCCACGCAGCTGTTGTATAAAGGTGAAAAAGATACTTTTGATTTTGAATTCTCTGAGTCCTATAACGACAATACCGATGAAAACGATCGTTCAATTACCCTATGGCCGACGCATAAATTACCCAGTGAGCTAAAAAAAGCACGAGGCAAACCGCAATGGTCGTCACTGAGTAGTGGTAAATCTGAACAAGCACAGCTTTTGCGAGCAGACATGGCATGGTCGCTGTCGAGCAAGCTGCAATCCGATAAACTCAAAAGTCGCTAACTACAGTCAGGTTAATATAAAGAGAGTCAGCTGGATTGGTAAAAATTTTTGTAGCCTCTTCAGCCTTCACTCACTAGATGGCACTTTTGGAAATTTTTAGCATTTATATGACTGGGGCTAACAACGCCCCTAATGCTTCTGTACCGCGCACGTCAGTTTGCTGTAGATACATCGGATATAGCGGATAATTGATGAAATCTTGCTCAATGTCTTGCATCAATTGCTGCTGGCGCGTCGCTCGATGCCGCCAAAAATCATCAGATTGATCTTGCGAAATCAGCTGATTAATGACGATGGCAGCAGGCATGAGTTTACTTTCTTCTAATTGTTCTATCGCGCGGCCAGTTTCAGCTAGTGGTAGAACATCGGCGGTCATGACCAATACGATGGCAGTTTGCTCGCGGTCATGCAGCAACGCTCCTGCCTGACGAAATAACTGTTTGCGTTTTTCTAACACCGATACTGCTTGCTCCCAGCGATCCGATTTTTTGGGGGCAAATGGATTGTCTGTCTCGCTTCTTGTGGCATCTTTTTTAACATCGTTTTTTTGGTTATGACGATCTAAGTTTGTGGCAACTGAGCGTAGTTTAGATTGCCGTCTTTGCTGTGCCAGTAGCCCATCTGTCCATGCACCCATCATCTCTGGCAATACGAGCAGCCGTAGGGTATGCCCTGTGGGCGCGGTATCAAAAATAATGTGTTTATAATTACCATCCGCCGCCGCAACCAAATGCTGACACATAGATTCGAGCATCGCCGCCTCTTGTGCACCCGGCGCGGATTTTGACAAACGCAGATGCTCACGAATTTTGGGCATCATATCTGGGTTGGCATAAGATTTAATCGTGCGTTCAACTTGTGCAAAATGCGCGTCCACGATGGTGTCTGGATTTAACTCAATGGCATCAAGGTAAGGCGTTACGGCAGTTTTTTCATTATTTAATCGCGTTTTAAGGACATCGCCCAAGCTGTGCGCCGGATCGGTGGATACAATCAAAGTCTTTTGCTGCTGGCTGGCATAGTAGCTGGCAAGTGCCGCCGCCGTGGTGGTTTTACCCACACCGCCCTTCCCGCCGATAAATAGGATTGGCTGCGTTGTCAATTGTGTTACCAATGCTGATAGAGGATGTAATGCCATAACCGTCTCTTATTTTTCATTTTTTAATTGATTTTTGCTTAATTCAAATACTATTAGCAACAACCGACGTGGTCAAAGGGACATCTGTCCATGCCCATTCTGGTGTGCCATTCGTGGAAGTTTTCTAAAAACAGCGGTTGTAATTCCAACGTATAAAAGCTGGCAGGATTATCAATACCCAGACTCTCGGCAAACATCAGCAGCATAAAAAAATCCTCTTCATCACGCGCTGCTCGCGCCATCGTCTGACGATAAGGCGCATGATAAAATTCGTTCAATCCTGCTGTAAATCGTTGCCACCACGGC
Source organism: Psychrobacter halotolerans (assembly GCF_039680845.1). Lineage (NCBI taxonomy): Bacteria > Pseudomonadati > Pseudomonadota > Gammaproteobacteria > Moraxellales > Moraxellaceae > Psychrobacter > Psychrobacter halotolerans. The sequence goes on from NZ_JBDKWD010000003.1 coordinate 348,826, forward strand.
TGCGTGCTGGCGCGCTCGTTCGGTGCGCTTGTTTCTTCCTTTGTATTTTTCATAGTCAGCTCATAGTTTATTTATGTCTTATAATCTATCATGCCTAAATACTAATACCATAAAAAACGCCAGCAATCGATGCTAGCGTTTTTGTCGGTCATTAAATTAGTTATTGTTTGTGCTTAGGCATCATTTTTACCTTTATATAGCGACCACTCTTTACGCAGGACAGACAAGCTCTCAAACGTGACCAAAATGGTTGCGATCAAAATGATAATATCCATAATGACCAACAGCCAATTGCCATCAGTAAAGAACGTTTTGAGCTGAATCAGTAGCGCAAAAACCGTCATTACTAACAAGAATGACAAGGGCGCCAAGGTATACCAAACAGGTCTACCCTTACGTAACAAGATAACGGTCACGATCATGAGCGTCAAGGCAGCCATGAGCTGGTTGGTTGTCCCAAATAGCGGCCAAATAATCATACCACCCGAGCCATCGATACCACCTGCGCCAAACGCCAATAATAGACAGGTTCCAACAGCAAGTAACGTGGCCACCACGCTTTTATTCAGTACTGGCAGGTTATAAAATTCACCAAATTCTTGGAAAATATAACGTTGCAAACGTACGCCAGTATCCATCGTGGTTCCAGCAAACAACGCCGCCATTACCGTAAGCATAGTTTGTGACAGTACAAGGTCGATACCGACACCCGCATTTAAGATGGTTGCACCGCCGTCAATAAAGGCACCGATAGAGCCATCACCGAATTTTTGGTAGACCGCTTGCCAATCACCAAGGGTTGCAAAACCTGCGGTGGCTGCCAATATGGCACCTAATGCCAGCAGGCCTTCGCCAAATGCACCAAAGTAACCAACGAAACGTACATCTTCTTCTTTATCAATCTGCTTGGAAGTCGTACCTGTTGCGACAAGTCCATGGAAGCCTGAAATAGCACCGCAAGCGATGGTCACAAATAGCAATGGCATGATTGATGGCGTACCGACAGGTAACGCGTGGTTTATGGCTGGCGCGACAATGTCGGGCGTTGCAATAAAAATAGCGGCATATAATAAGATCAAACCGACGAATAATTGCAAACCGTTGATATAATCACGTGGTTGCAGCAGCATCCAAACCGGCAGCAAGGAAGCAACCGCGGCATAAGCAAATAAAATAAGAATCCAAAGTGCGTTATCAGGCAACCCTAAAAAAGTCTCTGGTAAAACAATGGGGAACATGGGACCCAGATAGATAAGACCGTATAAAGCGCTGACCCCAATGATCGATACCCAAAGCAGGTTCATGTTATAGCGATAAATACATTGCCCGATGACAAAAGCCACCACCAATGCCCCCCATACAGGTAAGACAGCAGATGGGGTTTTGATTAACATATTGGCGATAGCAACGCCAAAGACGGCATTCACCATCAATAGTAATAAAAAGATAACGATCATCATCAAGCTGCGCACACGTGTGCCCATGACATTACCCGCAATAGAGCCAATCGATTGACCCTTATTACGCATACTTGCCCAAATGGCTGACATATCGTGTACACCCGCCATAAAAATAGTACCAAGTACCACCCAAATAATGGCAGGCACCCAGCCCCAAATCACCGCAATCGCAGGGCCAATGATAGGAGCTGCGCCTGCGACCGACGTAAAGTGATGACCCCACAATACGTACTTATTGGTTGGAACATAATCCACCCCATCTTTCATTGTATGGGCTGGCGTGGGACGACTGTTGTCCAATGCTAAAATTTTGGTCGCAATAAATTTTGAATAAAAAAGGTAACCGCAAAGCATCGCGGCAACGCCGAATAACAATACAATCGCGCTGTTCATTTCATCTCTCCCTAGACAAGTCGTAGATAGCCTTATAAGTTCAAGCTTTTTAAATCAGAATATAAAAAATGTGCTAAATTAGCGTACATGAGTGAATCATCTCATCAATTAGATGAGTAAATAAAACACAAAAAATCTCTACGAGTGGCATGACTGAACCCACCCTTTGATTTTTTAAATAAGGCGCGTCACTCGTCAGTATTTTATGCGACGAGCATTTGTCTGGCACTCTGCCTGAATGGTAACTGATTTAACGCTAAATGTAACGCTGGCAAGGCATTAAAAACATAAATAAAGGAAGTATAATGGCATATTATTTTGGATTCGTACCTTCAGATAAGTTAAAAGCCCTAATCAGCGAGGCCGAACAAGTCGTTGCTTCAAATGAGCAGGTAGAATATTACCCTTATCGAGATGCCCTCACTCATCAAACAGCACGTGATCTCATTGACAATTTATTGGTTGGATTGGTTGAGATTATTCCGAATCCTGAGCGTCAGGCCGCGATGCGTAAAATTGTCGCTATGGTTGAGCGTTCAACCGATACCCTACTCAATATCTTATTAGGTAAAGAAAGCAACGCAGAAGTGCTTCCAAGCTTTCATTTTTTGAGAGATCGAGCAACTTTCATCGACAATGAAGGCATAAAACGGGTGGGCTTTAAATTGTCAGATGCCGATGCCAAAACGGTCAATACAGGTTTTGCTGCTATCACACCTGAAAGCGTAGATACCAAAGCCTTTAAAAAAGCACTAGAAACCATGAACGAAGAGACATTGACGCATTTTATTAGCCGATATGCTGAGACACTTAAACTGGGTATGATCAAACGCAAATCTGTCCCTGTTGCCAAAGCAGCTATTGATAAAGGCATGAACATGGCGCTTAACAAACTGCTGCCAGACTTACCAGATCGTTCGTTGAACCGTTTGGCAGACTACTATCGCCCTTTCATTATAGAAAAATCAGAATAATGACTGGTGTGGTTTATCAAGCAGGTAATGTTGGGCAAATTTACTAAAATTTGCTAGAATAGGCGGCACTTTTACCGATGGCGCAACTCATGACCCAAATTAGTAATCAAGAAATCGAAAAAACCCTGCGTAACTCAGAGTGCCTTATCAGCAGTATCGAAGTTGCTGCTGCTTATGAGCGGCTTGCTGCCCAGCTTAACCTACATTATGCGGGCCTTAATCCAATCGTTATGGTCGTGATGAATGGCGGTCTTATCCCAGCTGGTCAATTATTAACCCATCTGACTTTTTACCATCGTATGCATTATATTCATGCCTCACGCTATCGTGACAACGAAGGTACCAATGAGCTTGACTGGAAATTTAAGCCAGATGTGAGCATTGCAGGCGAGCACGTACTACTGATTGATGATATTTTTGATGAAGGCATTACCTTAAAAGCAGTCGTCGAAGAGTTGGGTAAAGAAAAGCCTTTATCTATAGAGTGCTGTGTCTTGCTGAACAAGGAACATGATCGTAAAGTTGCAGATTTCGATGTAGACTTTGTGGGTATCAATGTCGCTGATCGCTACGTTTATGGCTGTGGTATGGATTTTCATGGCTACCTGCGCCATTTACCAGGTATCTATGCCATCAAAGAAGGCAAAATTTAAGTTTAAGTTTTATACTTGAGTTCGAAAAAAGCATCCAAAATTGGATGCTTTTTTATTGTGAAAAAATAAAGTTGCGAAAAGAATAAAAGTAATTATAAGCCAGTTAACGGTAATAATTAAAACTGTAATGCCAAACCTGTATAACGTTCAGTGGGTGTTTGAACCGCCTTCTCAAAAGCAACTTTTGTGCTATATATGGTCACTTGCTTTTTAGCACGCGTCACCGCCGTATAAATAAGCTCTTTGCTGAGCAATCTTGCATGACTATTATCAAAAGTAATGGCGACATGATCAAACTCAGACCCTTGTGACTTATGAATCGTCATCGCATATGCGGTAGCAATGACCTCTTCATTGAGCAGATCAACAGCAATCCCTTGAGTTTTACTCTCAAAGAACACCTCCAATCGATTGCTTTCCTCACCTGTTTGCAAACAAAAACCAATATCACCGTTAAACAAACCCAGCTCATAGTTGTTTTGTAGGATCATAACAGGACGACCATGGAACCAGGTGTTTTGTCCCAGTGGTAATTTTAGTTCAGTAAGATGCCACTGTGTCAGGTAGTTGTTTATATAGTGATCGCCCCACTCACCATTGTGGCCAGCGCTTAGGATTCTAAACTGATTAAAAGTCTGCATTAATGAATTGATTGTTTCATTGACTGATTCTGGCATGGATTTTTCTACTGGATTTTCTAGTAGTTTTTTGATTCTGTTGATATAACTGAGGTAATTTTCGGTTAGTTTTGAGATATTTTTTTTATTGCTTAGGCTATTTTTTATTTTATTATATGTAGGTTTATTTACTTGTAGCGTATTTATATATTGGAAATCCAATGCTTCATCTTGCTTAAATAATCGCCAAATTTCGGGGATATCTACCTCACCCTCATTAATTTGATGAGCAAGCTGACCAATACCTGAGTCTGAGCTGAACCGCCGGCTTTCGGTTAGCTCTGCATGAATGGGCTGTAATGTCGGAATACGGCACAAATCGGCCAGCACCGCACCTGCATCCACTGCTGCCAACTGATTGGCATCTCCCAATAATATAAGCCTTGCTCCTGGTTTTACCGCACTTACAAGATAATTGGCCAACTCAACTCCAAGCATCGACGCCTCATCGACGATGATAATATCTTCCCCCAGTGGGTTGTTGGCATCATAGCGTGGTCTGCCCGTCCGACCAATTCCTAACAACCGATGGATGGTTTTGGCTTCTTGCAGTTGCATCGCCACATTTGCCGTATCCAAAGCCGCTTGCAAAGACTCTTGCATTCGCTGGGCAGCTTTACCAGTCGGTGCGGCTAACGCTAAGCTGGCACTATCTGTACTGAATCTAATATTATCTTGCTGATCATCCCTACTCTCTGCTGCTTGTTGCAATGCGATAACCAGTTGGGCAACTGTATAGGTTTTACCCGTGCCTGGGCCGCCAGTAATAATACTGAACGCATTGTTATTAGCCACATTAATAGCTGTGATTTGCTGCTCGTTTAAGTTTTCGGGTATTGATAATGTCAGAGGGGTTACTTGCTGGTCTAGGATCGTGCTGATATGCTGCGCCAAGTTAAACTCTGCTTGCCAAGAGCGGTGTAGCCAAAAAGTGATTGATGTTTTTATATTTTGATTATTGTTTAGCTTGTAAATGATAGGTTTGTTTATTTTACTTAGGCTATTTTTATTAATAATATCCGCATCAACTCCCGTAAATAAAGCCTGTTGTTTGATTAAATCTGTGAAAAAACTTAAGTCCGTATTTTTCAGCCGTTGGTATAATCGAGCAATCATCGCAAAACGCTTGGTTAGCCTCTCTTTTTCGTGATGACTAAGCGACAGCTGCATCCAGAGCTGATTGCCTTTAGCAAACAAAATATCTAGCAAAGCAAATAACGATGTCTCAGCTGCCAAGTCATCTTCTGTTTGTGTGTTTATTTGGGTATCTATCAGCGCAAAGATTGGCATGGCAAGTATCTCTAACAACTGTTGCTGCCACGCATATAGCGCAACGGCTTCGTTATTGATTTGACCTTGCAGCGGTACTTCGTATTCAGCTTGCTCAATGGTTAATACCGTATGCCCCTCTTCCAAATGCGTCGCTAACACAACAAAAAAAGTGGTGAATAGACTACTACTGTCTATTTTATCGACTTGTTTATCCTCAGTATTGGCTTGTGCATCCACCACCTTATACGCTGAATGCGTTTGCTGACGACGTAATAAAATATAGTCACTGATATTACTGGCCCATGTTTCTTGTAAACCAATTGCCGCTTTGCTCTTGTTATTATTGTTACTCATCGTATGCTTGTCTCTATGTTAATCTGATTCAAGAAGGTAATATTTTGTGGCTGGTGAGGCGTTATTTAGCACTTTTTAATCAGGCATGCCAAATTAGTCAGGTGTGCCAAACAATACATCCAGACCTTTAATAAAATCGATTGGGATATCCCAAGTCACTAATCCGTAATGACCATGATGTGATGTACTACTGCGAGCTTCATGAAAATCTTGCGATAGAGGAGCAGCTGTTTGAGAATTAGGGTCATACACGCCTCGTAAAAATACGTACTCTACCGCGCCTAGATATTTACCTTCATTGCCTACATAATCAGCAATTCTCATCGATAAGAATCGATGCAAGGCCACTTGATAAATCGCTGCTTGTAGCCAATATCCTGCTTTCGACATTGCTTGCTTGAGTGTGTTTTCGTCGTAATCGCTTAGGCTATTTCCTAAAAAATTACTTTTATAATCGACGACATAATACTTGCCAGCGTGCTCATAGACCAAATCAATTTCACCGCGTAAATAACGATATAAATGCGTTTTATTTTGCGGCACCAGATTGACGTGTTTGTCTGTCTCATCAGGCAGATACTGCTGAAACAGCTTATTAATATCCTGTGCTTTAAACCGCTCTGACAACCCCATGTTGAACTCTAGCTCAGCAAATCGCTGACTTGCGCTAAGAGAGCGTAAAGGTTGATTGGAGGCCAATAGCGGCGCCTGTATCACTTCATCAATCCAGTTAATCAAGGCGTCATGCTTTGTCGTATCTATTGAATCAGGTTCAATAACAGCGCCCGCTTCTCTCTGACTACCTTGTAACCTACGGCTTTGCTGCTCAGCGCTGCTATAAATGAGTGGTAGCTGATAGCTACTAACCGCTCTATCGATGACCCCTGACCACTGTGATTTATTGGCAAAATCAATTTTTTCAAATACCTCATGCAAAAATGTCCCCGCATTAGCGCCTTTAACAAAGGAAAAGCGGATGTCGTCCTCTGACTTGAGACTTAAGTCGTTGACTTCTTGAAGCATCTCACTGCCATTGGATGATGGCTCCATCGAAGCGGATGCGTTTCTTATGTCAATATCTATGGCATCGTCAATACGCTCATCCACCACAACCATGGCTTGTGTGGATTCATCTAACTGACGGGCTAATGCGGTAAAACTGGTCTTAGCCCAGCCATAAAAGTAGTCAGTCTTCATCACCTCTGAAAACGTATCGTACTCAATAGCCTCTGTCATGGGTTTATTGGTAGTAAGCTGAACCGTATCGTTCAAGCTTATTGATTGGGCATGGCCATTACTATGGCTACTATGATTACTATGGAACTCATTAACCTTATACCCTCTAATCATACCTATCGTGCTTTTGAGTCTATCAGGCAATTCAAAATTTGCTTCTGACGAATCAAACCAATAAAACACGGGTTTTAATTCAGAATCCATATTTCTTTTTGGGTCTTGCAGTACCACATAAAGCTGCTCACTGGCGCGAGTAAAAGCCACATAACCAAGCCTACGTAGCTCATCAAACCCCTCTCGCGTCTCGATATCGGTATAGTAATCGTCGGCGGTGGCAGAGCTTTTTAGTGGTGAGAAGCGGCGTTGATTGCCGGTTATTTGATTTTGTAGAGACTGCTGCACTAACGCGGAAGGAGATTGCTGAGCGTTATACAGATACAAGCCATAGCTTTCTTTATTACCAGCCCTTCTACTGGCATTGCCCATACCCAGTACATAGACAATAGGGAACTCAAGTCCTTTTGACTTATGAATGGTCATAAGCTGCACGCCAGACTCTGTCGGTAGCGGATATTGCTTGGCCCAATCACTATTGGGCGCGGCATCTATGTGCTGTCTAAACCAAGCCAACAGCTCATGCTCACCCATACCGGTGCCATACTGTGCCAAGACATCCATCATATGGCGCAGATCCATAATGTGCCGATCCCCTTCTGGATGAGCAGCCAAGGATTGCCAAACGCCTTGTGGCTGCACAGGGCTTTTGTCCAATAAGTAATGTAACGCTGACAATATGCCAAAATGCTGCCAACGCTGTGCCCCTTCTTTTAGATAAGTGATAAAGGCTTGATAGCTTTTTTTATTATCAATCGTTGACGCATTTTTTGAATAAACGTGTGTTGTACTACTGGCCTCAACAATACCTGACTCATGATCCGTCATCATCGCTTTAACGTCTTTGATGCTTAGGCCATAAAGATGACTGGTCAACACCCGATTAATCATGTCATGACGGTACGGATATAGCATGGCGCTAAGTAGGGCTGCCACATCTTCTGCCATGATGGTTTCAAAAATACTGACATCGCTTGTGGTCAAAGTCGGCACACCCAGTTTCACCAACTCGTCTTCAACCCGCTTCAAATCCTTTTTAGCACGTGCCAGCACGCCGATATCGCTCGGCTGAATGGCTTTACCTTTTAATGTCTGACCACTACTGAGCAAAGTGGCAATATGACGCGCGGTGATTTCATGCTCGTCGTACTCAAGCTCTGTGTCTTTACCACTAGGCAAGTGCAATATGCTCACTGGCTGAGCAGAGAGCACCTCGGTCACTAAGTCGCTATTCAACGTGTCTTTACCACTAAACCAAGACAATTCATATTTTAGCTTTTCTGCTTTGATATACTGATAATAAATACCACTACCCAACTGCGATAACTTATTGTCTCCAGTCTGTGCCGTCGGTACGCCAAACCAACCATTCAATGCATTGATCACACCCGCATTTGAGCGACGATTGATGTCTAACGTCCAACGACTGCTGCTATCAAACTGGGCTTTCATATAGTTATAGTTGGCCACATCGCCACCACGAAACCCATAAATAGCCTGCTTTGGGTCACCAACCAACAGTAAAAACTCACGATTGGCTTTATTAGAAGTTGACGGCTTATCTTTTTTCTCTTGCGTACGTTTATTTTTTGGCAAGTAAATGCTTTCAATCATAATGGCCTGCTCGCCATTGATATCTTGCGACTCATCAATCAATGCCACTGGATAGTGATGACGAATATAACGCGCCAGCTTATCTCCTTGTCGTCCGGTTAATGCTTGGTTTAAACGCACCATCTGTAAGCTAAAGGTCGTCTCACCGCGCTCTTCTAAAATAACGGGCAGTCTGTCACGTACCGCAAGCACAATGTAACGGTTGAGATTGGCTAATATCAAGACAATGTGCTGATTTAAGCCTTCAACCATGTCTAGGAGAGCCATTAACTTGCTGATGGTTTGTAATTCAAAAAGCGTCTGATGCTCTTTTTCTTTATTCTTATTGAAGTTCTTGATTTTGCCATCTTCATCTGGGTATCTGGCATCTTGCAATGATGTCAAAATTTTATTTTCGCGCTCATTTAAATAGCTATTAAACGCTAGCTGATATTCTGCTATCTTTTGATGTACCTCAATAATGGCATCAAACTGTTTAAATAAATTAGAACGCCCATTAAATCCTTGCGACTTTCTATAATCGGGATTCAAATAAGGCTCAATATCAGCTAAGTCTAACTGGGCAAACTCGCTAATGAGCTGCTCATACGCGTTAAAATCAAAGCTGTGCTCCAGATTTACCTCATCAATCGGTGCAGAAATAAAGTTAAGCGAGCGAGAAACAAACTTTTTATGATCGCTCACCGCCGTCAGCTTACTTTGCTGCTCCATAAGCGCATACAGCTTGGGCTGCTCGTGGTGTAACCGGCTTTGAAACTGACGCAGCTCATCATGAATAATACTGTCAGTCACCTGCTCAATACTGCTGTCTTCAATAATGGCCATGCCTTGCTGATGACCCGTCTCGCTACTGTATTCGGTCAACCATTTTTGCGCCAAGCTATCAAGCGTACCCACGAACAGCTTATCCAATGTTGTTAATACCAGTGCGGTGCGGCGCAGCGCCTCCGCCATTGGGTAGCTATACACATAATCTAGCAAATAGCCGACTAAGTGCAAGTTGATAGGGTCTTGCATGATTTTATCTAAGCGTACGTATTTAGCTTGCGCTATCAACCAATTTTCACGCGTTTCTTTTGCTTGGACACGCTTCTCTTTAGCGACCTGCTGGTCAGAGTCAAGATCTTGATTGAACGCATCAACGTCTTTTTTAGCATTTGCATCAATACTTGGATCATTACCTGCTTGCTTATCGTTATCAGGCGTTACCTGCAATATATCGGGATATAAGATATCTTTATTATTGGTATCAGCACTCAGGTTATTGACCCATTGTAGTAGCTGATAAAAATCTACCAAACGATCGTGAATACGCTGACGCATCTCTGCTGCTGCCGCTCGCGTAAAGGTCGTGGCAATGATTTGCTCTGGCGCACGCCGCGCTTCAATCAGTAGACGCAGCACGATACCGGTTAGCGTCCACGTCTTGCCAGTGCCTGCTGAAGCCTCGATAAGGTGCTTACCCGTCAATTCAACGTCCACCGCTGGTATCGCCTCTACCTTGCGCTCACCTATTTCCTCATTTTCAGGCGTATGAATATCAGATGAGTGAGACCTGTCATCTAAAGACTCATCGAATAGGCTCGGCTGTCTAGAAATATCAGTAATATCGGTTGTGTCCGTAACGTCTGTCATATAGGCATATACTTTTAATTATTGGCTGTTAGATCAAAAAGACTATCATCGATACTTAAGAAAATCGTTACGCGACATTATAACGTATGACTCTTCTTTATTAGGCGTTAGCCATTCTAGCTAATTGTCTAGACCGTTTAGGGCCGCAAACATCGGCGCATACAGTGGTTGTGCCAAGGTATTCAGTGCCGCTGACAACGCTTTAAAGGCATCTTGATCGCGCAATAGGTATTGCCAAATGGCATGTTGTGAGCAAGTATCGTATACCGTGTCTGAATGATAACTGGGTCTTAACCAGTCTGAAAAATCTGCTCGTTTTGACCAGTATCGGTCATTTGTACTCTCGCTTTCTTCAGCTTTTGAGCACTTACCAAGGTAGTTGAGTGCATACTCTGGCAGTAGCGTAATAGGAACTTGACCCGATAGGTTGCCAAAAATTGCCCACTTGATCAGCTCAACCACCGCCTCTTCGTACACAATCGGGCTGAGTTTAAATGCAATAACATTCTTATAGGTATCCACTTGTAAGCTTGGCTTGTTAAAACGCCAAATACTGACGCCATCATTCAAGGCTACTTGCTCAGTAGTGGTGCGTCTGGCAACTTGCCAGTATAGATGCGATAACCAAAACTTGAGTAGGTGTTTGGGGCTGGCAGAATTGGGCAAGATATTTAACCACTGCTTTGGTGAGTGCTCAGTATAAGACAATCCTATCGGCTTATGAGCATCTATTGGCACCAGACCTTTGATCTTAATGGCCTTTGGTAACAGTTGCCGTATTGCTTCGATATCTGTCTGACTGCTTGACTCATTATTCTTAACCCTATTAAGGACTGTCTTCAACTCTATCTGAACGGAATGCTCGGTTGTTGGGGTAAGTAGCTGCCAACCGATAGCCGCTTCTTTATTCTCACTGATGCCGCCCTCATCAAAACCATTGGCAAGTAGCTGCTCTTTGAACTCTATGCATTGCTGCTGTAGTTTTTGTTGTTGATTGGGCATGGTAGTTTGGCGAGCCACCCCTGCTGGTATCATTTTTTGATACATCATAGTGGAGGTAGCATTCTCAATCGCTGTATTACTCTCACTCTGTCCCGTCGCATCGGCAACCAACGCCTTAATCAGATGCTCTTTAATCTGATAGGTCGTCAGACTATTTAAAAATAGCGGCTCCTGATGCGCCAGCGTTTCCTCACCTTGCACTACATGCACCTTTTGAGTACGTAAAAATGCTTTGGCAGGGTGCCGTACTTGATAGACCAGCGCCCCGTCAATGTCTATCTCTCCAATGTTGAATACGCTATCAAACATACCTTGATCAAAAATAGCTTGGGTCCGCGCTTCGGCTGTATCGGTTGCATCATTGACATCAGCCACACTATCTAGCGCTAACATCTCAGCCAAAGTAGATAAGAGCTGATTGTCTACTTGTCCCAATTGACCCAAGCCTTGACCAAGTACCTGAGCGATTGCCTCGTATTGTGCTTTGGTCGGTAAGCCAATCAATTGCGCATGCTCGCTAGTGACTCTTCCTTTTAGTGTACTAAAAACCGATTGCCATAGCGGCGCGGGTGGAAATTGTTTTTTTTGCGCCAACTTGGTTTTACGCATGGCTTTATTTAATAAAGCATCTAGCTCATCGGCTACCGTAACAGCGCTATTATCCTGAACATCAACGATAGATGGACTTTGAGTGGCATTGAGATTGGTTATGTTGTTTGGTTGCGCCTTGTCAGAAGCATCATCATTTTCAACTTCTGTCTCAAACAAACTGTGATGAAAGGGCAATGCTGGATGCTCAGTCACCAGCCACTGCTTAATCAGCTTAGGTAGATAACGCTTGAGACTCTCGGTTGTCGGATCAATGTTTTCAGGCAATGTCTCAAGCGAATTCACTTGCCACTGCACTTCACCTTGCAAGAATTGTAGCAACTCACTGACTGGATTGGCTGGCAGATGCTCATGGGTATCGGTCAGGCTTTGACCATTATAGAATATCCAGCAAGCACTACGAGCACATAGCATCGCATCCAAAAATGCCCCATTATCATCATCCTCACTGACTCTATCACCGCGACGGGCATTGGTGGCTTTTATTAAATCATATCGGTTATCACGGTCACGCGCAGGGAACTCTGAGAGATCCATATTAAGCATCACCACTAACTCAAAAGGTACGTTCCTAAGGGCACCAAATCGACCAAACGTAATCACGCCCGTTGGCTCCGCACTGACTTGCTGACTTTCCAGCTCGCATTCGATACTGTCTAGCATAAAGCTCAGTTTTAATGGTAACTGCTCAACGCCTGCCAGCCTTTGTTCAACTTCCTTATTGGCACTATCACCGCTAGAGTACTGCCTATAATGACGATTGGCTCGCAAACTTGATTTAAAGCCGTTCATAGCATTATATATGGCGCGCATCGTACGCGTTTGATCGACATCGCCAAAGTAGCGGTGGATGACTTGTGTCTCAATCTGATCCAGCCAATCCTCCGCTTTCATTCTTTGTGTATGATCATCACGTCGCTCAACCAAACCCGTATATATACGGCTAAGCGCTTCCACAATCATCGCATCGTTTAGGCTCACCTGTGGCAATGGCAAACTCATCTCCGGCAAGGCAGTACTCGCCCATTCATCCTGTGCCAAAGGATATAAACAATCACTTAAACCCGCCTCTGGCATCACCAAGCCTAGTGCCAATCTGTCTAACGCTTGGGCAAAACTAAAGCGATAATCGTAGTCATTAATGTCTAAGGTTTGCTTAAGATGTCGCTCATCAAAACCGCGAATAAAACCTGCCTCTATCAACAAATCACAACCACGGCTCATTTGCTCATGAGTCAACCCAAAGCTTTCAAACAAAGGCGGCAACATGAGCCAGTCTAAGACCTCGGCTGCTTCAAAACGGGCGCTATGACTGCCTAACAGCTTATAAAACCCAATAATGGCTTCCCATAGCTGACGAATATCCGCGTCAACAACACCAGTCACCTTTGCCGGCAGGGTCAAACCATCTTGCCCTTTACCACTGACGAAAATAGACCCAATTAGCGCATGATGACGCTCAACATCTGGCAGTAAAACCACAATGTCGGAGATATGGCGTTTTTTTTCACCAGATTTGACAGGTTCATTGAGCCAACGTCCAATCATAATACGCAACACCTCAAGCTGGCGTTGTAAATTATGGCAAGAATGAATGCTTAGGCTATTATCTTGCGAAGATATCGACCAAAAACGATCCTTTTCAAAGCGTTTATTTTCTAGCACCTCATCGTCATACCATGCCGTCTCTGACGCTTCTTGCTCAACGCCCAACTCTATTTGCTGACTGACTGCCTCTGAGACTTTTGCTGCTGTCGCTTGTTGTGTCGATTGCTCATCCAGCATCAACACATCATTTTGCAAACGTCGCAGTAAGCTTAGGCTATTTTGCGTATGTTGATAGGTATTGTCATCGTCAATATTGTAGGCAGTGTCATTAACACCTTGAGCCAGCTCATCACTCAACCTGTCATCAAAATTGTCTTGCCACTCTACCAGCGACTCTTGGTACTGCTCATTACCTGATAAGTTGGCAAGCATGGCAAAGGTATCGCGAGATTGTTTCCCCAAACGTGACAGCAAACTGTGACCATAATCTCGTAAAAACACGCTTTCAGGATTGATAATCTGCTGACGCTGTAACCACGACTTATCGACAATGTCCGCCCAAAACAGCTTTGAGGGATTATAGTGTAATAATGTGATGTCCATGTATTGCGATAAGCGCTGCAAAAAATCGAGCTCGGTCTGAGGCAATTGCTGAATGGTAAAGATGCGCAGTACTTTGGGCAATTGGTCACGCTCATTTGCCTGATTGTGCTTTAAAGCTGACCAAAAGTTGTCTTCAATGGTCACACGGTGCTGATGGACATCGGCAAACAGGTGCGTCCATAAAAATCGTTGGGCAGCTTCTAGCTCAACATAATGCGCCACCAACCATTCAGGCGTACCGCGCGCATATTTATCAAAGCGCAGGGACAAGGCGTCTTTGTCTGCTATTAGCTCATCCACATTAAGCAGCTTATTGTGTGACCATAAAGCCAGCCAATCCTCACGGTGAGTCAAGTAGCGGTTAAACACTCTCGCCAAATCACTTGCCAGCTGCCAAATACGCGCATCTTGTTGCGCCTTATCTTGTTGTACAGCACCTTGCTTGACCCCTTCTTGTGGCTCATCAATCAAAGACGCCAGCAATGGGTGAACCGGATGCGCCTCATCTTTAACAATCAACTCTTGGTAGTAAGTCAGATACCCAAACAGCCGCCACTGCATCACTGTTGGCGATAATACGGCCACTTCAGGCACATTCAAAACGGCTGTCTCAGGGTTATTGTCTAACAAATAACTATTATGGCGAGTTAACACATCCTGCATCAGCGTCCACTGATACTGACCCCAAAATTTCGTACGCACCAACGTGCTGATGCCAGCTCGACTGGCAATCGTCTTATCCAACCAGTCGCCCAATACCATTGAAGGCACAATAACGATAAATGGCTCAAAAACAGATTGGTTCTTTGACTGGTATTGCACCAGCAGTTGATTAACAAGGTTTTCGGTACGATGCGACTGAATAATGGTAAACATAACGGATAATCTGATTGAAGTAGGAGTAGAATATGAAAGCTAACAAAGACGGTTTATTATGATTGAGATGCTATTACTTATCTTTAAGCGCTTTGAGTTATTGAGGGTTTTAAGTTATTAAAAGCTTTGAGCAAAATAAAGACAAAACTGAACAAAATACTGATCAATCCATGTTTGGTAGTCGTCACTGTATTACATTTCTGCTAGCATCTAGGGCGTATTGCATATTCAACCATGGCACTGACAGAGGCGATTTTTTAGACAATTCGAAGATAAATAGAGTGAGTATAGTCATTCTCTACGTCTATGTTTACCCTAATCATAGATAAATATAAACACAAGATTAAGAATAATATTAGCGACCGACTGTGCTGGTTGGCCTATAATACTTATCATCTGTGCTGATAGTCAGTGTGCCATTGATAGTCGGCGTTTACCAGTACAGATCTCAGTATTGTCATACCTTACGACATCAGATGTCGTCTCGTTCTTAGTTGGGCTACTAATACTTATTGACAGACCCTTTATCAGACAATAAAACGCCAATATTTCTGTCAAATCGACGTCTACTTGCTGTCTGTATTTTACACTTTTTACTACCGGGATAACCAAACATTATGTCTATCCGTCCCATTGATGCCATTTTCGTTCATCCCAAACAGCGTTTTTATGTTGTGTATTATCGCGGTGAATTATGGCGATTACCACGTATGAAAATCGATGACGTATCATGGCAAAATAGGCAGCGCTATAAGGGTGATGGTAGTGAGCTTTACCTTAGTAGACATCAAACCATTAGCGATCCTATATTGGCAAAGAAACTGCATACGTTAGACTTGCCTGCCGCTTTACATGGTAGAAACTTATCGCGTTTTGAGTCTTGGTGGGAGACACACGGCTTTGACTGGCTCAAAGAGCAAGTTATAGCTGATCAGTTACCACTAACGGCTTCTCAAACAACCGAACAAACAAAAGCAATTGACAATCAGACCGCTTCCCCGTCAAACTATCCCCCTTCTGAGGCCAATGAGAACGACCATATCAGTCAAAAGGATGACGAACGGGTGTCTACCCTTACTGCACAAAAAGATATTTTTGCAGAAATGTTGTCAAACTTAACCACTGAGGTGCTGCATCAACCGCTTTAAATCAAGCGTCATCTTAAACCAAGTATAAGATGTTGCTAAGCCTCTCATTACCATTTTAAACCCCACTAACCAAGAGAAGAGCGGTTATATATGAAAGACTACAAGCTGCTACTGACTGGGCTGATTTTACTGCTGATATTCTTTATTGCTATCTTTACTTGGTTATGGCTTAACAATCGTAAAAATATAGACCCACTACCTGTCATGGCGAACGAGAACGAACCCAAGGTAATGGCTGAGGACGACGATGAAAGCGCTCCTTCCAACATTCCTTTGCATATACAAGCAGAAGAAAGCTTACAATCCGTCTTAGAAGAGGTCATTGTCCGTTTTGAGTCGCGTTATCCTCACATAAAAGTCATGACAAACTATGTGGCTACTCCTTCTCTTTTAACGTTGTCAGATGCTGTTAATGGTGGTGGAAACTCCGATTTCGTTGTTGGTACAGACATGATCATCGCAAATGACAGCCTGTCTACTGCCCAACTTGCGCCTTTACAAGCAGAGATAAAGTCCGCGCAAGACAACAAGAAGCAAAATGAAGCAAGTAGCAATAAATCTGATGCAGACAATGAAGAACCAGCTGTCGATGATAAAACGGGTATGACACAGACTTATAATACAGAGACGCGCACATTGAATTCTTATAGCTATGCGTTGAATGATGATCAAACGCAAACGCTTGAAGGGGTTATTTTAACAGACAACACGGCTGCTATTAACTTTCGGAATTTTTTACTCTCAAGTACTGGGCAAGATATCTTAAAAGCATATGATTACCAGAATATTGAGGGATATAGAAACAGTGTGGATGATTTATTTAACCCCACTTCTCGCTCAAAAAAACCATCAAATGACAGCTCGGTAGACGTTTCTGACGCCCTAAGCAATGGCAAATCCTAATAAATCGTTTCTATTTGGGTTTTGTGGATTGCTTTTATGACTGCTTTTTCCTACAATGTCTCTCCATAATGCGCCTATAGCTCAACAGGATAGAGCAGTTGCCTCCTAAGCGACCGATCCGAGTTCGAGTCTTGGTGGGCGCACCAATCATTGTATTTAGACATAACCTCGCATTACCTCTTATACCTGATATAACATCCAAATGGCTCGCTATTTTGGCAGATGACTTATCACTATCAAGTTGAACGGCTGCGATAGCTTCTTCACCGTATAGGTGACTTATGAGCCACGTTAAAAAATTGCATGCCAGAAAATGACACATTTTCTCTTGCGTCGGGATAAAGCACTCCCAGCGCTTTATTTATTCCCTCCTTATAGCAGCGCAAGGAAAATTCTTTAAATAGAATTTTCAGGAGTTATGCCCAAGATCAAATGTTAATATTGAGTGCACCGCATAGGTGACTTAATAGATGATTTCTTGGTTGATGCAAAGGTTCTGCTTGAAGAGAGATTAAAAAAAATTAAACTCGAAAGCATTGTTGATGAAATGTTAGATTCAAAAACTAAAAAGTTGTCTCCTTGAGCTATATTTCAAGTTTATTCGTCTGCCGCTTGCAGCGATTCAGTTAACGCCTTAGCACATGATTCGCAACATGGCGATACCTATCAAGCCAATTGCTGTTAAGTCAATTACTGAAACTCAGGTCAAAAGTCCCAATGCTGTTTGATTTTTCCGTTAGGCTAGGTTACTAAAATCTTACACGCCTAACGTCTAAGAAATTGACACCAAGGGCCGGATTATACTACCATTATAAGCTCATCTGATTTATTCAATTAACAAGATCCTTTCGGAGTAATCCCATGCAATGGACTAAACCCGCTTTTCAAGACATCCGTATCGGTTTCGAAGTCACTATGTATTTTGAAGCACGTTAAAATTTATTAGCATTAAATCAATTAAAAGCCCTAGATGATTAGGGCTTTTATTTTTTTGGAAATATCAATTTATGTATATTCACGTTTTAGGCTCAGCGGCTGGTGGTGGTTTTCCTCAGTGGAACTGCAATTGCTATAATTGTAATGGCGTACGTCAAGGGACGATTGAAGCCAAGACTCGTACTCAGTCTTCCATCGCCATATCAGAAAACGGCACCGATTGGATTTTATTCAATGCGTCGCCTGACATTCGCCAGCAATTATTTGACTTTAAGGCAGCACAGCCAGCACGTCAATTAAGAGATACCGGGATCACAAATGTGGTCTTGATGGACAGTCAGCTCGACCATACCACAGGGCTATTGACGCTGCGTGAAGGCTGTCCGATTCCTGTCTGGTGTACTGACATGGTCTACCAAGACCTCACGACAGGATTTCCTATTTTCAATATGCTAAAGCACTGGAATGGTGGCCTACAATACAATCAAATTGATCCAAAACAGACCTTTAATATTGAAGGCTTTGACAACTTAACATTGACGCCTTTGGTTATTAGAAGTTCGGCACCGCCCTACTCCCCGCATCGTAATGATCCCCATGATGGCGATAATATTGCTCTGATCGTGAAAGATTTAAAAACACAAAAGCAGCTCTTTTATGCGCCAGGTTTGGGTAAAATTGATGATGAAGTGATGCAAATCATGAAAGCTTCTGATTGTGTCATGATCGATGGTACCTTATGGACGGACAATGAGATGCAAGAATGCGGCGTTGGCACAAAAACCGGTCAAGATATGGGGCATTTACATATTAGCGGCGAAGACGGCTCACTGCATTATTTAGATCAACTCGACCATACTCGCAAAATATTGATTCACATCAATAATACCAATCCAATATTGAATGAAAAATCTGAACAAGCGGCTGAGCTGAAACAACATGGTGTTGAAGTGGCTTTTGACGGTATGCAGATTGAATTGTAAGGCGACAACAATATGAATACAGCACAAGAAGAAAAAACAGCACTGAGCCCAGAAGCGTTTGAACAAGCGATTTTGGCGAAAGGTCAGTATTATCATATTTACCATCCCTTTCATATCATGATGCATGAAGGACAGGCAACGCAGCCGCAGATTCAAGCGTGGGTTGCCAACCGCTTCTACTATCAAATCAATATTCCATTGAAAGACGCGGCCATTATGGCGAACTGTCCCGATCAGCGCGTGCGTCAAGAGTGGATTCAGCGCATGATTGATCAAGATGGCGTGTACCCTGATGGCGGTGGCCGTGAAGCGTGGCTCAGTCTGGCAGAAGCCGTTGGTCTGACGCGTGAGCAAGTAATTTCTGAAGAATTGGTGCTACCGGGTGTCCGTTTTGCCGTCGATGCTTATGTGAATTTTGCCCGCCGTACCTCGTGGCGAGAAGCGGCCAGTAGCTCACTGACTGAGCTGTTTGCTCCGCAGATTCATCAATCGCGCTTAAAGTCTTGGCCAAAACACTACCCTTGGATTAAAGAAGAAGGGTACACCTATTTTCGCTCGCGTTTGAGTCAAGCCCGCCGCGATGTTGAACATGGTCTAACCATCACACTAGACTCATTCAAAACGGTTGAACAACAAGAGCGTATGCTTGAAATCCTACAGTTCAAGCTTGATATCTTATGGACCATCTTGGATGCCTTGAGTCTAGCTTATGTTCATAACCAAGCGCCTTATCAAAGCGTTACTTCTGATAATGTCTGGCACAAAGGATTATTCAAATGAGCATACCTGATCTAGATCAATCTATCGTACCGACGTGGCGTCATGGTTATCGTTTCCAGTATGAGCCCGCTCAGAATGCGTATGTCTTACTCTACCCTGAAGGTATGATTAAATTAAATGACAGTGCCAGCGCCATTGGTCAACATATCGATGGTCAAGCTTCTATTGCTGACATTATTAAAAAGGTGAAAGCCATGTTTGGTGATATTCCTGAAATCGAGCAAGACATTATCGAGTATATGCTGGTTGCCCAGCGTGAACATTGGATTGATTTATAATGACTGCGCCAGTCGGACTGCCATTATGGTTACTTGCAGAGCTGACCTATCGATGCCCCCTGCAATGCCCGTATTGCTCCAACCCCATTGATTATGCTCAGTATAAACAGGAGCTGACCACGCAAGAGTGGTTTGATGTGTTTGATCAGGCGCGGCAAATGGGCGCAGTGCAGCTTGGGTTTTCTGGCGGTGAGCCACTCGTGCGCCAAGATTTGGAAGAGCTGGTCGCTTATGCGCACAATCAAGGCTTTTATACCAACCTTATTACCTCAGGTATGGGATTAACCGAAGCCCGAATTAAGCGATTAAAGGAATCTGGCCTGCAGCACATCCAGATCAGTTTTCAAGCCAGTGATCCGGTGGTGAACAATGCCCTGGCGGGCTCAAAACATGCGTTTGAACAAAAGTATGAAATGTCGCGTTTGGTCAAGCAGTATGACTATCCGATGGTGCTCAACTTTGTCATTCATAGACAGAACATTGATCAGATTGACCAAATTATCGAGCTGTGCTTAGAGCTTGAAGCGGATACGGTTGAGCTGGCAATTTGCCAGTTCTACGGTTGGGCGTTTGAGAATATACAAGGTCTATTGCCGACCAAAGAACAAGTGGTCAGAGCCGAACGAATCACCAATGAGTATCGCAAAAAGATTGAAGCGCTTGGTATTAAGTGCAAACTGATCTTTGTGGTGCCTGACTATTACGAAGAGCGCCCAAAACCTTGCATGGATGGTTGGGGTAAAATTTTCTTGACCGTCGCACCCGATGGCACTGCCTTGCCTTGTCATGCTGCCAGACAAATGCCAATACAGTTCCCTAATGTACGCGAAACACCGCTTAAAGACATTTGGTATGACTCTGCGAGTTTTAATAAATTTCGCGGTGACGACTGGATGCCTGACATGTGCCAAAGCTGCCCCGATAAAGAGCGTGATTACGGTGGTTGTCGTTGCCAAGCCTTTATGCTAACGGGCGATGCCAAAAACGCCGATCCAGTATGTGGCAAATCGCCTTATCATTACCTCATTGAGGAAGCACGTGTAAATAGTGAAACGCCGGTGCCTTTTGAAGAGTTGCGTTTTAGAAACCCAAAGAATTCCAAACTGTTAAGTCAAGAACAGCTGATTCCTACTCGTACGGTAATGGATTAAACATGAATACTCAGCCAGTCATTTTTGATGGACACAACGATCTATTAACCCGCTTGTGGCTGAGCTCAGCCGTAGATCCTGTACATGACTTTATTCACGGATCACTGCCGGGACACTTAGATTTAAAGCGCTGCCAACAAACAAACTGGCTGGGCGGACTGTTTTCTATCTTTTTACCGCCCTATGCGTATGTGCAGAACAATCATCCTGATAAGTTATCCAATCCCTCAAGTCAAGACTTCACTCCGCAAGAAATCGTTGATATTTGTTGCGAGCAACTCGCACTCGCTCAACAACTAGAGGCGCTATCGGAAGGTCAGATTCAAATTTGTACATCCTTAGCGCAAATTCAAGCTTGCCAGCAGAATCAGCAATTGGCCATCATCTTACATTTAGAAGGTGCTGAATTTTTAGCCATTAAACCTGAATTATTGGATGTTTTTTATAATGCAGGCCTCAGAAGTATTGGCCCACTGTGGAATAGAAAAAGTCTCTTTGGTGATGGCCTAAATGTGCCTTTTCCGCATTCTCCAGACACGGGATCTGGTCTAACCGATCAAGGTAAAGACCTTATCTTAGAATGTAGTCAAAAGGGTATGCTGATTGATGTGTCGCATATGAACGAGCGGGCGTTTTGGGACACGCTGGAAACTATCAATCAGCCCATTGTGGCAACACATTCCAATGCGCATGCTTTGTGTACGCAAGCCAGAAATTTGACCGACCGACAGCTGGCGGCTATCAAACAAAGCGATGGTATGGTTGGCGTGAATTTTGATGTGGCGTTTCTGCGTGCGGATGGACAACGGAATACGCAAACCTCACTTGATGTGATCGTCGATCATCTTGAGTATCTCATTGATCATCTAGGCGAAGATCATGTCGGTTTTGGCTCAGATTTTGATGGTTGCCTGCTGCCCGACGAATTGTCTGATATCAGCCAAATCTCTATGCTGATTGAACGTATGCAACAACGACACTTCTCTGATGCGCTTATTGAAAAAGTCACGTCAAAAAATTGGTTTAGAGTTTTGGGTAAGATATGGGATTGAGCTTTGATTAACAATTGTATGATAGCCATTCAATGCCATACATTAAAATCTGAGACCTCGTATATGGATCAAAGACTCATCTCATGGACTTGCTTTAAATATCATCATAACTATTTAAAATCATCGACTTACTTAATGCCATAATAATAATGATGGACGCAATAGTAATGGCCGTAAAGCCAAAGTCCATTTTGGGCAAGATGTCAGCACAATAGGTGAATAATAGGAGACTGCCCATTAGAGTTAGAATATTCCACACCTTAATCAACTTATAACTCGCATTAGCTAGCCATTCTAATCGCACATAAGTATCGCCAAGATTGATGAGAAATGCAGGGGCTGCCAATAATAGCCAGAATAATGGACTAATATGAAAGATATTAGGAGTATTTTGTAACGACTGTCCTTTTGTAAGGACGAAGAGTGGAATGAATACTGCTACTAGAAGTAACAGCACACTAGCATGCCAAGATACTGCTTTCACTACAAAATTACTCTGCCGTATACTGTTAGCAGTAAACAAGCTGGCACCAGCCAAATGAGTCAAGAAGTAGACAGGCGACGTTGGCATACTGATAGAATCCAGTTTGGAGATATCTAGCCAGCTGATATAGCCCAATATAAACAAAAGAATACTGGCATTGCGCCAACCGGTCGCCCAAGGCTCATACGAGACAAACTTGTCTGGTGTCGAAAACAAACGTAACTGTAGCTGCCAAAATAAATAATACAAGGATACAACTACAAATACGCCGATACCATCGTAATAGAAGCTCAACCACGATTTGTCAAAAAGTAGAGAGAACATCGTTAGAACGACTGCCACGATAATGGCAATCAAACCAAAATCCTCAAATTCGATAAAACGGTTAAGTACCCAGTCGTTAAGCGTCTTTAAGGGCGACTCCTGCTGCCAGTAGCGCGCAGTAAAAGCATTGTTATTTTCAGTGTTTGTCCCATCTGCTTCGCTTGCCGCTGGATGTTCATGTATATGATAGTCGAGCTCTGCGTCTAACGTTTTTAGCTCTTGCGCCAGCTCGATGACACGAAAAGGAAAGAAAAGCTGTCTAAAAATAGCGCTGCGTTTGACTCTCACAAGCTTTTGTATTTCTTCGTTATCCTTCGTTTCATCAGAATTTTCTAACGGAAAATAGCTTGCTACCGTAGAGAAATGCTGGGTCAAAAATCCACGAAAAGCCGTCGGTGACTGAAAGTAGGAAACGTGTTGGTAGCGCTCATCAAGAGATTCAAGTATGTACCACGGATAATCATTGCGCGACCAATGCTCTAAGCGTTTGTCCCAACGAAAATGACTTCTGACTAATTGATAACTAAGAACAAATATAGAAGGTTTTTCGGAAAACCAAACCAACAATGCTTCTTCAAA
This sequence comes from Psychrobacter halotolerans, assembly GCF_039680845.1. Lineage (NCBI taxonomy): Bacteria > Pseudomonadati > Pseudomonadota > Gammaproteobacteria > Moraxellales > Moraxellaceae > Psychrobacter > Psychrobacter halotolerans. Next base: position 372,464 of record NZ_JBDKWD010000003.1, read on the forward strand.
GTCCTTTTGCTCGTCTAAGGAACGCGGTGTATCAAGCTGCGATTGCAAAAGTACTTGTAGATGCTCATCACTGTTGTCTGAGGTTGCGTCCGTATCTTCTACAGCTCGCTCCCACTCTTCTGTCCATGGAGAATATTCAAAAAAGAAAGGGACAACTTCTGCCTCGTCTAAATCTACTTCGCTCTCAGCACTTTCTTCATTTGCCGCGTTGTCCTCATTATCGTAATAAATATCATCAATCGGCGTATCGTCGTACCAATCAACAGGACTATTACCTTCAATATCGCCTTCTACGAATATTAGGTTGTTATCATCCATCGTCGCCGAAGATGCGTCTTCTACTAAGTCACCCTCCACAAAGTCGTCGTCTTCATACCAATAGCTTTCGTCCAACGCTTGCTCATAAGCGGCTCGCAAATCCCGAAAGCCTTCTGGGTTTTTATCAGGTTTGTTAAACTTTAGCTGCTTGGCATACGCTTTTTTGATGGCAGCGATATCAGCAGTTGGATCAATCCCTAAGCGATCCCAACAACGGTCTTCCATAATCTAATCTCTTATCAGGGTATAGTCGATCCAATATAAAAAAGGCACAGCGAGAATGGGACTCATTTTTCGATGCCTCTGTCGGCGTAGGCACAGCAAGCAAGAAAAATTGGTTCCAGTCTCGCTCTATCATTTCTTGTATCCATTTTATTTAGGATCAACTATATTGAGCAATTTAGTTTTTATAAAGTAATATCAATGGGTTCTGACTAGAACCAATCCTCACGCTCAAATTGCTCTAGACTTTGTCCTAGATCCGTATTCGCTTGACGAATTTGCTGTGGATTCTGACCATCAAGGATATTTTCGTACCAGCCAATCAAACGTGCTAATTGCTCACGTTCAAAGCCGAGACGCTGGGCGTACAGACGTTCAGCGCGCGCCAGCAAACTGCGGTTTTGTGCTTGATCGCGCGGATGTACTTTTAGACTGGACAGGCGATTTTTTGAACGCTCAATCTCTTCATGTGACAACTGCTTAGCACCATTTTGAATCACTAAATTATAACGCTCATCACTGTCTGCCATATCGATATCAACTTCCAGTAATCCATTAATATCGTAAGAGAAGCGCACCTCAATAGACAATTGTGTCGCTTTACCGCGATAACTTGGCGGTAGCGAGACGGTTAATTCGCCCAATTTGATATTGTCACGTGTTAGGCGCGCCTCCCCTTGATAAATATTAAACTGTACCTTGTTTTGCTGGTCACTCATGGGAGAAAAGGTATGCACCTTACTGGTTGGAATCACCGTATTGCGCTCGATAATAGGCGCAAAAACACCGTGCTGGTATTGATTTTCACGAATCTCAAGTGTGGTATCGACTCCCATCGAATACGGCGCAACATCAGTCAGGATAACCTCGTCTAAAGCCGCATCTTCTGCTACCAAACCTGCTTGGATCGCCGCACCAATAGCGATTGTTTCATCAGGATTCATCTGTACCGAAGGGAAGCGACCAAGTAGCCGTGTCATCAATTGACGAAAGATTGGCATACGCGTGGCTCCGCCCACTAAGACCACTTCATCCAGCGTCTTAATGCGTAATTTGGCATCGCGAACAGCGCGCTCAATAGGGTCACGGAACCTTTGAAATAGAGGCTCACAAAGTTTTTCAAATGCCGATTCGGTCACAGTCCAAGTATACGTCACCTCATTTACCGTCATGGTCATCGACGCCTGCTTATGATGTGTCAATGTGCGTTTGCACGTTTCCGCTTCCCCATATAACAGTGAGATATAAGGCTGCCAAAACTCATTAGAAGGCTTACTTGGCTGACAACGCCCGATAAACCCTTGTACCAACAGCTCTGTAAAATCCTCCCCGCCAAGGCTATTGTCACCTGCACTTGAGCGCACCTCCATAACGCCTGAAAACAATTCGAGCAAGGTTACATCGAAGGTGCCTCCGCCCAAATCCAATACGAGAAACTCGCAATCTTTTGTTGTCTCATGTAAGCCATAGGCCATCGCTGCTGCTGTCGGCTCATTCAGCAAGCGTCGTACCGTTAGACCCGCCATTTGTGCCGCATGTTTGGTTGCATGACGTTGATGGTCATTGAAATAAGCAGGTACTGTAATAACGGCATCGGTGACAGGCTCACCCAAATAAGCCTCAGCATCAGCTTTTAGCGATTTTAACACCAGCGCCGATAGCTCCTCCGCACTAAAGCGCTGCGTACCTAAGCGGTATACCTTTTGGCTGCCCATAAACCGCTTAAAGACACTGGCGGTCTGCTCAGGATGACTAATAAGGCGCTCTTTGGCAGACTGCCCAACCAAGATAGACCCGTCTTTATCCACACTAACGACTGAGGGCGTTAATAACGACCCTAAAGCATTGGGAATCAATTTTGCCGCGCCGTCCTGCCAGATCGCAAGCAAACTATGAGTCGTACCAAGGTCTATACCTATAATCATACTTTTATGCCTCTTATTAGCCAGTTATCTAAGCTCACTTATGATCATCCATTACTTGGTAGCTCATAAACCTACAGCCGTTTTATTTATCAACTTGTCTTTAATCTTGGAAGTTTGCACAAGTTTTTATGCTTCGCGTATTATGTATTGAGCGCGCTTGCCATACAATATATTTTCACGATAAATGTTTATTTTATGAAGATAAATAATAAAGAAGGGAGGTAGAAGTGCACTATCTGATTTTGATGGTTGCCTGCTGCCCGACGAATTATCGGATATCAGCCAAATCTCTATGCTGATTGAACGGATGCAACAACGACACTTCTCTGATGCGCTTATTGAAAAAGTCACGTCAGAAAACTGGTTTAGGGTGCTGGGTAAGATATGGGATTGATTGTTTATAGGGTTCTTCATAAAAAATCCCATGTAACCTTTGCTTGATTCTAGAAAGTACCAAATTTATAAGCAAAAAAAATAAGGCCATTAATGGCCTTATCTCATTCACTGTTTGATTTCTTAACTAATATTAATAGCGTGGATAATCGTTATAGCCAATTTCGGTGCCACCATACATCGTATCAGGATCTACCTCATTCAGTGGTAAATTATTGGCGATGCGCTCTGGTAAATCAGGATTGGCGATAAAGGGGCGACCAAAGGCAAATAAATCACCATAATCTTTAGATAACATATCGATCGATTTCTCTACGGTGTATTTACCCGCATAAATGATACATCCTGAAAACTCAGCTCTTACCGCTTGATAAAAAGACTCTGGTAAATCAGGCGCATTATCCCAATCGGCCTCTGCAATTGATAAATAAGCGATACCCGCTTGCTCGAGCACTTTGATCGCTTCAATATACGTATGATGGGGATCTGACTCTACCAGCCCTAAATACACACGAGTCTCATCAGTACTCGCAAACAAAGGCGCAAAGCGTACCCCTAAGCGATCTGCTCCGACCACCTCACTGACAGCAGCGACCACTTCCTTTAAGAAACGCAGACGATTGGTTAATGAACCGCCATACTCATCATCACGAGTATTACTATGCTCAGAAATAAACTGATTCACCAAATAGCCATTGGCACAATGCAGCTCTACCCCATCAAACCCTGCCTCCAATGCATTGCGCGCTGCTTGGGCATACATCGTTACCAGCTCGCCAACTTCTTCAGTGCTAAGTGCACGCGGTTCACTTGGATTGGCTAACGCGCCTTCACCGACGCCTGTTTCAATAAATACTTTGACGTTGTCAGCAGTGATCGCTGATGGAGCTATAGGCCGAGCATCTTGCGGCTGCAGGCTGGTATGAGACACACGTCCCACATGCCATAGCTGAGTAAAAATAATACCCTCTTTAGCATGTACCGCTTGTGTGACTTTTTTCCAGCCTTCAATTTGTGCTTGTGAATGGATACCGGGCGTCCATGCATAACCTTGACCTCTTGGCTCAATCTGCGTACCTTCGGTAACCATAAAGCCTGCTGTCGCACGCTGTCCATAATAGCTTGCCATTAAGTCGTTAGGAATATTGTCAGGTTGCGTGCTACGAGAACGGGTTAATGGTGGCATTACGATACGGTTTTTGAGCGTATAAGGCCCAAGTTCTACAGAAGAAAATAATGCACTCGTATTTGCAATAGGTTGTTTCATAACACTCTCTTTTTAAACAAACGGATGGGCTTACTCTTTGAGTCAATTGACCTGCTGTCAGGTTTAACTCTCTGTTTAAGCAGTGTTGGTAAGCATAGCGTTTTAAAGGTACAATTAGAAACAACCACTTATTGTTTAAGGTACAACTATTAATGGTACAAACTATAAATGGTATGAACAGACTCGATATTAAGCAGCTTAGAGTACTACAAGCTTTACTTGATCTAAAAAACCTCTCACAAGTCGCGCGCAAAATGGGTCTGACCCAACAGGCTATCAGCGAGCAATTACGTAAGTTACGTGATTTGTTTGATGACCGTTTGTTTATTCGTCAAGGGAATAGCATGGTGGCAACGCCAAAGGGGCTATCGATGCAACAACCCATTGATCATATATTAAAGCAGTTAGAAACCCTGTTAGAGCCGGATATTTTCAACCCACAAACATATAAAGGCGTGTTTACGATTAGTGCGACCGACTATGCAACACAGGCATTATTACCGCAATTGTTTAATATAACGCGACGCGCCGCACCCGATTTAAAGTTGATCGTACGCGACTTTGCCTCAGACAATATCAATCAGCTGATCGCGGCAGGTGAGCTTGATTTACTGATTACTTTTCCTGAATTTATCCCTGATAATTTATCGTATGTGACTCTGTTTGAAGAACAACATTTATGCGTGACAGGGTGCGAAAATGAGTTTTCAACAGAGGTATTAACCCTAGCACAAGTTGCGGCTCATCCGCAGCTGGTCGTATCGCCTTCGCGTGCTAACTTACGCGGTTCTCATGATCAATGGTTTTTAGAAAGAGGTCTAAAACGAAATATCGTCATGTCAGTTCCTAGCTTTTCAGCCGTACCAAATATTTTGCACACAACCGATATGATTGCGTATTATCCTTCGCGGTTGTTGCCAAGCCCTAAGCTCAAAGAGCTCAAGGTTGAAGCATTACCCCCTAAATTTGAGGTCATAGCCGCATGGCATCCACGTACTAAGGACAGTGGTATACATCGTTGGTTAATTGATCAATTAAGAAACCTATAATAGCTATTATTAGTTATAGCCAATTTACAATCTTAAAATCACGTTGAACCTTATTAAAATGGTTTATACCAAAAAACCCCACATACTTATGCTGTGGGGTTTTTAGTTAAATGATGATTACTCACCCAAACTACGTGCCAACCGTCAACGCTAAAATAGGTTGTCCATATTCGATATTTTGTCCATTTTCAACGAGGACAGCTTCAACGATGCCTTCCTTATCACTAACGACCGGTAGTAAACGGGTCAGCTCTTCAATGAAGCAAATCGTCTGACCTTTTTCGATGTAATCCCCTTCCTTGACTAAGTTATCGGTTGCATCGTCTTCACTTAGGTAAACTTTTCCCACATGTGTTGCGCGTACTTGTAACGGCTCACTGCTTTTGTGCGCAGGCTCGTTGTTCGGTATGTTCTCTACTGAGTTAGTAGTGCTCTGTGAGTCCAAATTATTAACCACTTTAATAGACTGTCCACCCTCTGCAATTGTGACTTCGTGCAACTGGCTACCCTCAACCAGTTTGACCACACGCGCTATTTTTTCTATATCCATCATACATTCCTTAACTTACCTTAACTTAATGATCAGCTCATACCAAGATATTTAGCGATCGTCATTACGCTTAAAATACTCATCGCAATAGCGATGATCCAACCAAATACAGCAATCCAAATAGGATGTTTGTAATTACCCACGATATTTTTTCTGTAGGCGGCAATAAGAATAATGACCATGGCAATCGGTAATACCAAACCATTTAACGTACCAACCAGCACCAGCACTTGAGCGGGTTTACCAATTGTGGCAAACACAAGTGTTGAGATCACAATAAAACCAATAATAAAATAGCGCTTGTACGTTTCAATGAACGGGTGAAAATTGGTCATAAAAGACACAGAAGTATAAGCTGCACCAATGACAGAGGTCACAGAAGCCGCCCAAATCACCATGCCAAAAATCACCTTACCGGCATTTCCTAAGATATATTCAAAAGGCGACATTGCTGGGTTGGCAGGGTCCAATGCAAAACCCTGAGACACCACTCCGAGCACTGCAAGGAATAAAAATACGCGGATAATAGAAGCGATTAAAATACCAGTGACCGAACTGCGAGTCACTTCGCCTAGATTTTCTTCTCCGCTGACGCCAGCTTCTAGCAAGCGATGCGCGCCTGAGAACGTAATATAGCCGCCAACCGTACCGCCCACCAAAGTCACAATAGCAACTGCGTCAATCTTGTCGGGCATGATGGTTTTCGTAACCGCTTCTGCCAGTGGTGGGTCAGATTTGAACACCACATAAATAATCAAGATGATGAGAATAAAGCCCATGAGCTGAGCGAATTTATCCATCATGGGGCCAGTTTCTCTGCCTAAGAATATAGCCACCGCAACGACACCACTGATCAATGCGCCAGTGATTGGCGATATATTGAACATGGACTGCATGCCAAGTCCTGCGCCGCCAATGTTACCAATATTAAAAGCAAGCCCGCCTGCAATGATTAGAAAAGCAAGCAAATAACCCACGCCTGGAAACACTAAGTTAGCAATCTCTTGTGCGCGTTTTTTGGAGACAGCAACGACGCGCCAAACGTTAAGCTGTACCCCGATATCCATAACGATAGAGATTAAGATAACGAAACCGAAACTTGCCATGAGACTTTCGGTAAAAGTCGCTGTTTGGGTCAAAAACCCTGGCCCTACTGCTGATGTCGCCATCAAAAAGGCGGCGCCTAAAATGGCGGTATTGTGTTTTTTTAAGGCACTCATAAACATCCTTGTGTGATACAAAATAGGTCAATAAAACTAAGGTATGTCCTAGCATTAGGGGGATATTATTATACCTTTACGCTCTAGCTGCTCTTTTATATTCTGAGCAAATAAAATGGCATGTTCGCCATCTCCGTGTAAACAGATGCTTTGGGCATCTACTGGCACTTTTGCGCCGCAAATACTGGTCACAGTCCCTTCCGTAATCATCTGCAATACATGATTAACTGCTTCATCCGTGTCTTTTATTAGCGCATTGTCTTTGCTACGAGACACCAATGAGCCATCTTTTTCATAGTTTCTGTCAGCAAATACTTCTGAGATTGCCTCTAGACCATGAGCCTTTGCTGCTTTTACAAGATGACCGCCTGATAAGCCCATCACTTTTAAGTTTGGATCAAAGCGTTTGATTTCGCTCACCAAGATATCCGATAAGTCTTCATCAACGGCTGCTTGGTTATACAACGCACCATGTGGTTTCACATATGCTAAAGGCACGCCAACCAAATCACAGAGCGCTTTGGTCGCACCCAACTGATACGACAATAGGGCGCGGTAATCGGCTTCCTCTAAAGGCTGATGAATACGGCCAAAGTTTTCTCTATCGTCTAGCCCCGGATGAGCGCCGACTCTCACTTTATGTTTTTTAGCCAATTGCAAGGTAGCTAACATCTCGCTATAAGAACCTGCGTGAAGACCACAGCAGACGTTCGCGGAGCTGACTATCGTTAATAATTTATCATCTTGCCCGCAGCCTTCGGCGACATCGGCATTCAAATCAATTTTCATGGGCGTACTCCTTAATTTGCTCAATATAATGGTGTCTTTTTTGTTGTTCACATAAAGCCTGTTCTACATCTACGACGGTAAACTGACACGCTTTACCAAACCGAATTTGTGCCATCAGTCCGATATCTGCGTTGATGACGGTAGCAACTTTAGGATAACCGCCCGTCGTTTGTCCGTCGGCCATCAAAACAATGGGTTGCCCTTGCGGTGGTACTTGAATCATACCGATATCTACGCCGTGCGAGCTCATTTGTACAGGCTCAATAAGTTCAAGCGCAGACTCGCCAGCTAAGCGATAGCCCATACGATTGCTGTTCGTTTGCAATTTCCACTGCTGCGCCTCAAACGCTTTTTGAGAAGCTGCGGTAAAGCAGTCATACTCGCTACTTTTTATCACTCTGATCGTTTGGGTTGGTGCAAGGCGAGTCACTCCGATAATGTGCAAGCTTGAAGCGACTCTCACATTTAATGCGTCGTCGGCTTTAAGATACCTACCTTCAAAGCCACCAAACTCTGCTTTGGTATTGGTGCTGGTCGATTGCAGTACTGGTTCAATATCAAAGCCGCCGTGTATGCATAAATAGGTATACATACCTTGTAGCGGACGTACGAGTTTAAGTATTTGCTTGGCTTTGGCATTAATACGCCAATAACAAGGAATGCGCTTATCGTCTAAATAGGCTTCATATAATGCGCCCGTTAAGCAAAAACTGACATCTTCTTCAAACTCTATGGTCAAATTACCCAAAGCAATTTCAATGGCCGGCTCGTTAAGCTTGTTTTTTATCAAAGCGTTGCCAGCTTGCAACGACCAGCTATCCATTGCTCCGTTTCTGCCCACGCCCATACTTCGATAGCCCAATCGTCCCGAATCTTGGATACTAGCAAGAGCGCTTGCGTCTAAAATTTTCATTGATACCACCTATTTATTTATATTTTTTATTCGTATTACCTTTATAGCTATGACTCTATAGTCGATCCATTTTAAAAAGAGTACGGTTCTACTGGAGTAAATTTTACAAAGCCTCTGTCACGCTTGCGAACAGCCAGCAAGGAAAATTTATACCAGTAGAACCTGTTGACTGTATTTGCCATTTTTATTCTGGATTAACTTTATTCATGAATATCAATCGCGGTAAATTTTAAGGTATCGCCTGCGCTCAGCAAGGTTGGAGAGTCTTTGGTTAAGTCAAATAACGCCATATCGGTTTGACCGAGCAGCTGCCAACCACCCGGTGACTCAAACGGATACACCCCTGTTTGCTCACCGCCTATACCGACTGAGCCTGCTGGTACTTGCGTACGGGGTATGGCGTGTCTTGGAAAGTATAAGGATTCGGATAAGCCGCCAAGATAAGGAAACCCTGGCTGAAAACCAATAAAATACACGGTATAAGTCGCCTCAGTATGTAAATTTACTACGTCTTCAACCGAGATATTTAATGCCTTCGCCATGGCAGCAAGGTCAGGACCATACTTGCCCCCATAATGTACAGGGATCTCGACATGCTTGCCGTTTATGGTCTTTGATGGGATGTCATCAAGGAGCGCTGATAGTGTCTTCTCGAAGGTTTGAAGCTCAGTCCATGTCAATGATAGTGTGAACACACTGAGCGTATTCATGCCAATCACTACTTCTGTGACTTCTGGCATTTGGTTTATGATGTCAGCCAAAGCCCAACATTGTCGCTGCTTATCTAAGGTAATCGGCTTTGGGAAGAACAAAGCCAGATTGGTTTCACTGCATAGTTGCCACTGTAGTTCCATTTGTACGCGCTCCATGATCTTTATTTCAACGTCAGCCTTTATTTCAGCATTAGCGCTCGTATTTATTCTTAACTTATATATTGTCTTGTATCCACTCGGCCAGATAATGAATACTCATTTGACCGTCACAAAACACCTTGTCTTCGAATAGGCGCTGATGCAGACCAATATTGGTATCAATACCTGTGATTTGTGCCTCTGATAAAGCGGCTTGCATTTTTTCTATCGCCTGTTCTCTTGACTGGTCATGCACACATATTTTGGCGATCAAACTGTCATAAGATGGTGGCACGGTATAGTTTGACTCGACGTGGCTATCCACTCTAATACCAAACCCTGCGGGCATATGACAATAGTCTATACGTCCTGCATTTGGCAAAAACGTCTGAGCATTTTCGGCATTGATACGGCACTCAAACGCATGTCCATTGATTTTGATATCGCTTTGCTTGTGCGTAAGTGCCAACCCCGCAGCAACTCTTATTTGCTCTTGAACGATATCAACACCCGTTATCATCTCGGTAATGGTGTGCTCTACCTGAACTCGGGTATTCATCTCGATAAAAAAGAACTCGCCATTTTCGTATAAAAACTCAAACGTGCCCGCCCCTCTATACTGCATTTTTTGGCAAGCCGTTACGCAGGCTTGTCCAATCTGCTGGCGCTGCTCGTCCGTGATACCGGGTGCTGGCGCTTCTTCAATGACTTTTTGATGGCGACGCTGCATCGAGCAATCACGCTCACCTAGGTAGGTAGCGTTGCCATGCGTATCAGACAGCACTTGTACTTCGATATGGCGCGGCACTTGTAAGTATTTCTCAAGATAAACGATTGAGCTGCCAAAATTGGCTTTGGCTTCTGTTTGCGTCATAGATATAGCGGAGAGTAAATCGGCTTCTTTTTCGACCACGCGCATACCGCGACCACCGCCACCGCTTGCCGCCTTGATGATTACCGGATAGCCAACGTCTTTGGCAATCTTGATAACTTGATCTGGATCGGCAGGTAACGCGCCGTCAGAACCGGGTACACAAGGTACGCCAGCGATTTTCATTTGCTCTTTTGCCGCGACTTTGTCACCCATTTTGCCGATATTGTCTGCCGTTGGCCCAATGAATATAAGACCTGACTCTTCAATTAAGGCGGCAAAATCTGCGTTTTCGGATAAAAAACCATAGCCCGGATGAATGGCTTGCGCGCCCGTTATCTTAGCCGCAGAGATGATCGCTCTTTGGTTCAGATAGCTGTTCGTTGCGTTGGCAGGCCCGATACATACTTTTTCATCAGCCAAGCGTACCGGTAGTGAGTCTTTGTCGGCTTCAGAATGAGCAATGACGGTTTGAATACCCAACTGTTTGCAAGCTCGGATAATACGTAAGGCAATCTCGCCGCGATTGGCAATTAAGATTTTTGAGAACATGTCGGTTTTCCTAAAAAGTATGGTGTCAAATACAGTAGTTATGCGTTGTTATGGGCGCGATATTGTTTGACCTTAACTGTTTGGTACTATCACAAACAAAGGTTGCTCATACTCTACGACATCTCCTTCTTCAACCAGAATCTCTTTAAGCGTACCGCTCGTCTCTGCTTTAACCTCATACATCATTTTCATGGCTTCAATAATACACAGCGTCTGCCCTGCTTCTATCTGATCACCGACTTTAAAAAAGGTCTCGGCTGTCGGCTCTGGTCGCAGATAAAAAGTACCTAGCATTGGCGCTGTTACTTTATTCTGTGCGCTCTCACTGCCCATTGTTTCATCAGTCACATCAGGGCTTGTCATCTTGTCATCACTAGCACTGGTTTTCGGCGTAGAGGCACTTGCTGTCTGCTGTTCTGAGGTAGAGGCATTGCTATTAGAGTTACGCACGCTGTTGCCGTTGTTGTCGTTGTTATCATCGTTCTGATCATCAGGCTGGCAAACGATAGAGATACGCATATCGCCATCCGTCACTTCTAAAGACTTTATGTCTGAGCCTTCTGCCAGTTTTATGAGCTTTTCTAAATCCGTGAAATTAATATTCATATGAGTGATTATTCCGTTAAAGTAAAAATAATTTGTCGTAAAGGCGTTATGTTGAGGAGCTAAATAATTGTTCCTGATTGTTTTAATATAGGATAGGCGGAGAAGGGTTTTTTTATAAAACCCTCAATACAAGGTAATAAAACCGTCAAAACTAGCGAAGTCATTGAAAATTACAGAACCGCCAAGTCTTCGTCTTTGGGATCGCAGATAAACATGTGCCCTGGCGCATGGGTGATCATAAGTTCAGGCTTGCTAGTCATGGCGATACTTTGCGGCGTGACACCGCACGCCCAAAACACAGAAACTTCGCCCTCTTTTATGATTGATGGATCACCGAAGTCAGGTGAATGAATGTCTTTGATACCGATTAGACTTGGATCGCCTATATGAATGGGCGCGCCATGTACTTGAGGAAACCGAGAAGTGGCTTGCACTGCTCTCGTTACGAGCTGATAAGGTATCGGCCGCATGCTTACCACCATTTTTCCATGAAACTGTCCGGCAGGCTCAGTTTCTATATTGGTGATATACATGGGTACATTATGATTGTCTTCGATGTGTCTGATAGGAATGGCGGCATTCGCCAAGGCGGACTCAAAAGAAAAGCTGCAACCCAAAAGAAAGCAAACCAGATCGTCGCGCCAATAGTCCCTTAGATCTGGCACCTCGTCCACTAGCTTGCCGAATCTATATATCCGATACATTGGGACATCAACCGTTAAATCCGCACCTTTTGCCATCAACCGTGGCTCTGAGCTACCCACATCGGTTACGTCCAATATAGGGCATGACTTTGGGTTTCTTTGTGCAAATAATAAAAAATCATACGCCAAACTTTTAGGTACTATGACTACATTTGCTTGTATGTGACCTTTACACATACCAGAAGTGGGCTGATTAATGTCGTTTTTTCCGATTAATGCCCTTACCTCTTGTGGCATCATGTTTGCTAAATCCAGCATTGTGATAACCTCTTGCTTTTGTGGTTTATATCAGACAAAAATACCTGATTAGAATCCAAATTGAGGCATTTTTTTCATAGATTATCTTATATATTAATAAATGCGCTGTCCTTAGTCCTTATTCGAATTTAACAGAATGGTTTTCAGATTACAATACGACTTCAATTCCTATTATTTTTCTAGTGACGAACTATGTTTGATTGGTAGTTATCAAGAAAATAAATCAAGCTATGAGTCATTTACAGTAAATTTCAGACAAATAAAAGTCCAACCCTATAATATGGTCGGACTTTTTACTCGGTGGCGATGGCGGGAGTTGAACCCGCGTCTCTAAAAGCGTGTTGGTTCGAATCCGACCACTAGTACAGAAAAACGGTTATAGAGAAAAACAGATGATAAATACGCTATCGGTTAGGTCATATAGTCGTCAAACCAAAGACCATGCTCATGACTTTCATCAAATTGTCTTACCGCTGCGAGGTGCTATCAATATTGAGGTTGAGAGTTATAGCGGCAAAGTGACACCCAAAGAATGCGTCATCGTAAAATCACATGAAACGCACTACTTTAATGCTGAAGAAAACGCAAAGTTTATTGTCGCCGATACTGCATCGTTGCCGGCTCACATTCTTCATTCAAACAAGATTGTTTTTTCAATCAGCTCAACCTTATTGTTATTCTTAGAGTTTGCTGAAAGTCAGCTAAAACACCAAATCCATCCTGACATCGAAGCATTGATGTTCACTACTTTTTATAAGCTCTTAGAAGAACAAAAGCCATTCGTGCAATACGATCATAGAATCAGAGAGGCGGTAGATTATATCAATAGCCATCTATCTCATAATCTATCGATAAAACCGTCCAATCTGCAAAATCTGATATTAATAGACACCTATAATGGTACTGTTCAATATAACTAACAGAGTACCTATTATGTTGCAGGTTAAATCCAATTTGAGCGCTGTCATCTGCGTGGTAATTGCCAGCATTTTTTGGGGCACAACGGGTACGGTATCTGCGTTAGCACCTGATATCAGCCCTTTAGCTATCGGTGCATTTGCTATGTGCGTAGGCGGTGGACTTTATTGGCAGGCGATTTTTGTGTGCGCTTTGTAATGATTAACTCAAATGGAATGAGTGGAGCATGCTGCCTTTAATACAGTGTTAATTGTCGTTTAATAGTGTTTGGGAGCAGTCTTGCTCCCTTTCTTTTGCCTCAATGATGACGATCTGTTATTTTAGCTTTTCCCGTTGGTGACTGGTTAAATACTTTTTTAAAAGCATAACCAAATGCGCTTTCGGATGCGTAACCTACTGATTCTGCAACCCCTGCGACTCTTTCTCCCGCAACAAGTTTTTTACGAGCAATTTGCATACGCCACCTAAGTAAATATTGAAGTGGTGGGATTCCAACACATTTTTTAAAGTGTGCTGAAAATGCTGACCGAGACATGCCTATTGCTTGAGCAAGACTGTCTACTGTCCATTTATGATCTATTTGGTTGTGCATTAAATGCAATGCAGCCGCTATCTTTGAATCCCCTAATGCTCCCAGCCAATTAACGGGGTTATCACTTTGTCCATTAAGCAATGAATAAGCCCTCAGAAATTGTATAAGCAATATTTCAGCCAAATGTTGGCGGATTAAATCAAAGCCGAATTCAGATGTTTGCAGTTCTTGATCAAGAGCCTCAATCGTATTTTTCAATTTTTGTGCAGTAGGATTACTCATGGCAATGAGAAAAAAATTGGGTAAAGCATCAATTAAGAGACTCGCATTCTCAGTATCCAGTTCGAAGTTGGCGGCAAGCAATACGGTCTCACGGCCATTGTAATGGCCAACATTGTTATGCTTCCAATCAAATACACTTGCCGACTCCATCGGAATAAGTTTTGGGTCACTTGCAAGTGTGTAGGATGGAGAGTAGCAAAGTAAAAAAGTGTCGCCAGCCGACATCCAAACCGGTGATTCATCAACCTGAACCATCCAACAGCCCCCAGATAAAACAGTTACTAATTTTATAATGTCTCTTTGGGGTAGCTGAAAAGACCAGTCACCACCAGCTTCAAGTCGAGTGCAACGAGTGGACTTCAAATCCACAATTGAAAAAATTTCTGTCAGTATATCAAGCATGATTTGGACGATTTAGATGAATAAATGGATTTATACATTATATGATATTCCTTGTTTGCCACTATAGTCAATGACTTCCATAAAGCATATCTAGGAGCTATTTGATGAGCATTGCAAATAAAGTCGTTGTTATTACTGGAGCGAGCAGTGGTATTGGTAGGGCAACCGCCATTATGTTGGCAAAGCAAGGTGCAAAGTTGGTGTTGGGAGCAAGAAGAGAAGAACCTCTTAAAGTACTGGTTAATGAAATTTCTGCTTATTCTCCAGAAGTGACTTACGTAGTGACCGACGTGAGTAGGAAAGAGGATATGGAGAGTTTGGTTAATTTGGCCTGTTCGACGTTTGGTCGACTGGATGTGTTAATTGCTAACGCAGGGGTTGGTCCAATTTCTTCGATGGATGAACTACGGGTCGAAGATTGGGAGGCGATGATAGACATAAACCTTAAAGGTTATCTTTATGGCGTTGCGGCGGCCTTGCCAGTTTTTAGAAAACAAGAAACTGGGCATTTTGTCAGTGTCATTTCTACAGCGGGGCTTCGGATTGTTGCTGGTCAAGGGGTATATGCAGGGACAAAAAATGCGGTTAGAACAATTAACGAAGCGTTGCGCATAGAAGCGGGAGCAAACTTGAGGGTGACAGGTGTTTCGCCTGGCTTTGTAAAAACACAGTTTGCGGATTCAATGACAGATCCAGCCACGCAAGAAAAAGTCAAAACCGCTATGGATACTATGGGGATGTCGCCTGATGCTATTGCGAGAGCGATTGTATTTGCTATTGATCAACCAGAAAATGTAGACGTGGGTGATATTGTTGTTCGTCCAACAGCACAAGCTTAGAAGTTAATAAGTATTCGATCTAGGGTTTGCTGAAAAAATAATTGCGGTTAGTGTAAAATCGAGCATGATTAATAATGCATGTCTTCTTTTTAGACTCTAAGCATGCTCTATACTAACCAATATAAAGTGATTGTCTCCCCCCATTATCTAATGGTTAAAATGTGTAACCTTAGATAAAAATAGAGGATTCTTTGATCTAGTTTTAAGCTTTCCCTATATTGAATAGTTTTTTTGGGGAAAAGCTTCATATGTTGATGTCGAATAAAACTGTCATTATTACTGGTTCAAACTCTAGAATTGGAAATATACTGCCATTTCGTTATGTAAAATGGGTGCTCATTTAGAAAGCGTCGACCCTATCTTAGGCTTGCCACATACGCTGATTCAAAGCTAGCAAAAATATATTTTACTCAAGAGTTATCTGCGCGTTTAAGTGATCATAAGGTGACTGTGAATGCGTTACATCCGGGAGGAGTGGCAAGCAATATCGGGCCTGATTCGAAAGGAATTATTGGAATGGTTAGGCGGCTGATTGTTAAAAATTTGAAAGGGCCTGAACAGGGGGCAAGCACATCTATTTATTTGTGCTCATTTCCAGAAGTGGAGTGCGTGTCTGGCAAATATTTTTATAAGAAAAAACTCGTTTCCCAGAACTTCTAGGACTTGTCCTCACTTAAAAAATAAACAAACCTTTTTATTCCAAACCTTCCAAAGCGGCAATCGCCGCTTTTCTTGATTCATCGATATTTTTTTTCTCACCGCTGTCTTTATCAAGATACACCAGTACTGACTCGCCGCGAGCGACGACCGTATTCATCGCCGTACTATAATACGTGTATTCATGGATCAAGCTGGCGTTGCCAATTTTTTTGACCTGAACCCCAATCCATAAAGTATCAGGATGCGTAACCGGTTTAAAATATTGACAGGATGACGCGGCCATAACCGAAAATGTCTTTTCATTAAATAGATTTAATTGACTGTTGTAATGGATACGCGCGTTTTGGGCGTAGGTGTAATAAACGACATTATTAACATGCCCAAAAGCATCCATATCGCCCCATGCCACTTGTTGTGGATAGACGACCGCAAAGCCGTGCAAAGGATGATCACTTTGTTGATCGAGGGTTTCTTGTATTTCTGGTAATATCGCAAAATCTTTCATAGTCTTCTCTTTTAGTCATACCAACAAAGACGCGTTAAAGTATCAGTTATTAGCGTTAACAGTCAGCTCAAATGCTGATTTTTATGGTCATCGATAATCTGCTGGGGATTAGATTACTTTTTCTGCAACCATCGTTCGCATTCGTTTCTTATCGAGCTTACCCACACTGGTTTTTGGCATATCGACTAAAAACCGGATCTCACTTGGCACGCCATATTTAGGCAAATGACCTTTTTCTACGGCTTGATGACCCAGCGCTAATATGTCTTCTGCTTTGGTCTCGCTATATTCAGGCTTTAATACGACCAGTGCTAAGGGTCGCTCGCCCCACCGTTCATCTGGCACACCAATCACCGCCACATCGGACACACTTGGGTGAAAGGATAAAATGGTTTCAACCTCAAGCGAGGATACCCACTCGCCGCCCGACTTGATAACGTCTTTGAGCCGATCGGTGATGCTTAATGTACCATCAGAGGAAATACAGGCAATGTCTTGCGTGTGCATCCAGCCGCCGCGCCATAACTCGTTGCCGGCATCTGGGTTTTTAAAGTAGCTTTGGGTCAGCCAAGGCGCTCGAATCACAAGCTCACCCGTCGATTGACCATCCAGCGGTTGCGGTTTACCGTTTTCATCCCAAATTTCCATCGATACCAGCATGATGGGAGATCCTGAGAGGCAGCGATAATTAAGCTGCTCCTTGGTTTCCATTGAGTCTGTCTTGTCATCAAATACCGCTCTAGATAATACGGGGCAAGATTCTGACATCCCAAATCCTGACATAAATTCAATACCGCTTTCAATCGCTGCTTTGGCCAACCCTTCATTTAACTTTGAGCCGCCAAGTAACAGTTTGAAATTCTGAAACTTACGTCCGCGCGCGGCCATCTCTTTGAGTAGCATCTGTAATATGGCGGGGACGCCATGTGATAGCGTGACTTTGTGCTCCTCAATCAAGTCCACCAAGGTTGGTGCCAGATATCGCCCAGGGTAAACTTGTTTGAGTCCTATCATGGTTGCGCCATATGGCCAGCACCAAGCATGGACGTGAAATAGTGGCGTCATTGGCATGTAGACATCGTTATAGCGTGCGCCCTGACCTTCAGCATTGAGCGCTGATGCTAAGGTACTCGCCATCGTCTGCAATACGATCTGTCGATGGGTAAAAAACACTCCTTTTGGGTCGCCCGTCGTACCGCTGGTATAAAAGGTAGTCGCAATGGTATTTTCATCAAAGTCGGGGAAATCAAACGTATCACTGGCAGCAGCCAGCAAGGCTTCATACTCACCATCAACATAGTCTGGCAGGACAGTATTGTTACTCTCTATATCATCGTCGAGCCAAACCACGTGCTCAATAGAAGGTGCGTCATGACGATAGTCTTTGGCCATTGGCTCAAATTCAGCATTTAACAACAGCGCTTTGGGTTTTGCATGGTTGATGGTATATAGCACTTTTTCTTCAGACAGACGGACATTGACCGTTTGTAAAATCATGCCAGACATGGGCACGGCAAAATACGCCTCAAGGTAGCGATGACTGTCCCAATCCATGACCGCCACCACATCACCTGCTTGCAACCCCATATTTTTAAGTGCATTTGCCAAGCGATTCACGCGCTTAAAAAACTCAGCATACGTATAAGTTACCTTATCGGCATAGCTGATGGTTTGATCTCTAGAGGCGATTTTTGCGCGGTTTAACAGCTGTTTGATGATTAGAGGAAAACCATAAGCGTCTTGAGCTTGCTGATAATCCTCATGCTGGTTAAGTATAGAAGTCATTATTGTCGTCCTTGATCATAAAATAATGTGGCGAGAACTGTAGTAGTAAAGATAGTGCAGAAGATTTACACGCGTTCTATCACCATGGCAAGCCCTTGCCCGATACCGATACATAGACTGACGACCGCATATTTGCCACCAGTACGCTGGAGCTCGCGCGCGGTACTGAGTGCTATTCTGGCACCGGATGCACCAAGCGGATGCCCGACCGCAATTGCGCCACCATTGGGATTGACACGCTTGTCGTCAAAATCAAGATTCAAGCCTTTTAGGCAGCCCAGTACTTGCGAGGCAAAGGCTTCATTGATCTCAATAATAGACATATCATCAAGGGTCAGATCGGCACGTTTTAATGCCAGTTTGATGGCCTCAACTGGACCTACGCCCATAATATTTGGCTCAACGCCCACGGCACCAGAGGACAGAATCTTGGCAATCGGTTTAAAGCCTAGCGTTTGTTCTGCTTGCGCCGAGCCAATGATTAAAGCGGCTGCGCCATCATTGATACCTGAGGCGTTGCCCGCCGTCACGACGCCGTCATTGTTTAACGGCTTAAGTTTTTGTAAGGCGTCAACAGTGGAGCTGGCGCGAGGATGCTCATCATCTGTGATGTCTTTGGGTGGCAGTTTTTTACCTTGTGAGACCGTAATAGGCGTTATCTCATCTTCAAAGAACCCCGCTTGTTTTGCCGCTTGGTACTTCGCTTGTGAGTCTGCCGCAAATTTATCGGCCTCTTCACGCGTGATATTGTATTTGCGCGCAACATTGTCTCCGGTTTGCGGCATGCTATCGCTACCAAACTTTTCGGTCAAAATAGGATTGGGGAAGCGACTACCAATGGTGGTATCAAATACCTTAAACTCACGGCTAAAGGGCTGCTCGGTCTTGGCAAAGACAAAAGGCGCACGCGTCATGGACTCCACACCGCCCGCCAGAAACACATCGCCCTCATGACAAGTAATACTGCGAGCGGCATCGATAACGGTTGATAATCCTGACGCACACAGACGATTGACCGTCTGACCGGGCGTTTTGACATCCAGTCCTGCCAGCAAGGCCGCGTTACGGGCGATATTGCGTGAGTCCTCACCCGCTTGATTGGTATTACCAATCAACACCTCATCAAAAGTGTCAGCGGCCAATTGGTGCTTTTCAACCAAAGCCTTTATTACGGTTGCGATCAAATCATCAGGTCGCACGCTTGCCAATGCACCGCCATGGCGACCAAAAGGGCTTCTTAATCCATCATAAATGTAGGCATCTAACATAACGTTTCCTTGTCGTATTTTTAGTGGTCGTATTTTTATTGCTTGTCTTATAAAGTGTTGTTCTAAAAAGCTGTCTGCCGAATATAGTCAGTCCCAAATAAAAAAGATACGCATATGGTCATGCGATACTGGCATACATTTTCCTTGCTTGCTGTGCCTGCGCAGACAGAGGCGGCACAAAATGTATGCCAGTATTGCTGTATTTTTTATAGTGGATCGACTATATAAGCAGTCATAAAATATATGGTTGAGTAAAGTGAAACGGCTATTATTACGAATATTGGGTTTGCTGAGTAAATAGCGAGATGCCGAGGGCTGCACGGCGTTGTAACCATGGGCTTGGGCGATAACGCGGATCACCTGTTAACGCATAGAGTCGCTCTAGGATAAGTAAAATCCGCTCAGCCCCAAGCTCATCTCCCCACGAGATAGGTCCATAGGGATACCCCAGTCCCAGTTTGACGGCATTGTCGATATCGCGAGGTGTGGCAATGCCTTGCTGGGCAATATCACAGCCCAAGTTAATCACCATCGCCATCACTCGCTGCGCCACAAAACCTGTGCTTTCAGCAATCAGTGTGGCATTTATCTGAGTGGTTGTTGCCTGATCATCTGCTTCATTATCATTGCTACCAAATAACGCATAAGCTTGAGCGATAAAACTCTCTTCTGTGACAATACTTGGCATGAGCGTTCGATGCTTAGATAAGTCCGTCAGCATATCAATGGCAACGGCTTGGGCGGGATTTACCTCATAACGCTTAGCAGCATTGGTCGTATCCTCACCATAAACGGCCAGCAATACCAAACTATCGGGGTTTGGTGCGTCATTATCGTCAATGCTAATATCACGCGTCTTTAGATAATCAAGCAGTTGTTGTTTGTCGGCGGTCAGATCTGCACCAATCCAAATCGAGACGTTTGATAGATCAGCTTCTAAAGTAGACAGTGCGGTTTTGGACGCTGATTGATTAGAGGTGTCCACGACTGATTTTTGCCCGTCCTTATACTGGTAAAAGCCTTCGCCTACTTTGCGCCCAAGTTTTTTACCAAGGAGCATTTGACGAGTGAGTGGATGCGGACGATAGCGGGCTTCATGATAAAACTGCTCATAGATGGACTCCATGACAGGATGCGACACATCAACACCAGTCAGATCCATCAGCTCAAACGGCCCCATGCGAAACCCTGCGCCATCGCGCAAAATACGATCGATCTGCTCAAAACTTGCGACGCCCTCGCCCAATATCTTTAATGCCTCTGTACCATAAGCTCGGCCACCATGATTGACAATGAATCCTGGCGTGTCTTTTGCCACCACGCCCAAATGCCCCATACGCTTGGCCAATGTGGTCAGTGTATCGACGACGGAGGGATTGGTAGAAAGCCCCGGAATCACTTCAACGATTTTCATGAGCGCTACCGGATTAAAAAAGTGAAAGCCAACCACGCGCTCTGGAAGGTGGCAGTTGGCAGCGATTGCTGTCACTGATAGTGAGGAGGTGTTGGTGGCCAAAATGGTCTCAGCAGACACCACCTCCTCTAATTGCTTAAAAAGCTGTTGTTTGATTTCCAAATTTTCGATGATCGCCTCAACCACGACGTCTACTTTAGCAATCGATTTCAACTCATCAATGACTATAAGATTGTCCAAGGTTGCTTGTAATTCTTCATCAGTAAATTTACCTTTGGCAGCGAGCTTTTCGAGCGTGGCTTTGAGTGATTGGCGGCCTTTCTCAGCGGCGCCTGACTTTGCATCAAACAACAGCACCTCGATGCCTGCTTGAGCGGCGATTTGAGCAATGCCCATTCCCATAATACCCGTGCCAACAATGGCCAATGTGTTCACAGTCATAATAATCCTTTATTTTATATGGTCTTGTTTTTATCATCCGTTCAGTATCAAAGTAGGCCCACGTAACTGGGATAAATTTTTCGACGCCTCTTGTCAGCAACGCGACAGCAAGCAAGAAAAATTTGTACCAGTTGCGTACTATCACGCTAACTGACCACACCTAAACAAGCTACTGGCCTTTGTATTCGGCCGTGCGTTTTTCCAAAAAGGCCTTGGCCCCTTCTTTTTGATCGTCGGTATCGAATAGAATCTGAAAGGCTTTACGCTCCAATGCCAATCCAGCTTGCAGCGGCATGTCCACGCCGAGATTGGCAACTTCTTTGATTTGAGCTAAGGCGATGGGTGAATAGTTTGCTAATTGCTCAGCGATTTCGATGGCACGCTGGATGGTTGCTTCATCGTCAACGACTTCAGACACCAGTCCCATTTGGTCGGCTGCATCAGCGCTTATCATGTCGCCTGTCAAAATCAGCTTCATAGCCTTGTGCTTACCAATGGCACGAAACAAACGCTGCGTACCGCCTGCACCTGGCATCAGTCCAATTTTTATCTCTGGTTGTCCAAACTTGGCGGACTTGCCAGCGACAATAATATCGGCATGCATAGCAAGCTCACAGCCGCCGCCTAGGGCATAGCCATTGACCGCTGCGATAATTGGTTTGCGGCAATTGGTGATGGCGTCCCAGTAGCGCTCGCTGTTACGCAGATAAACATCCACTGTTGTTGCGGTCAAAAAATCATTGATATCTGCCCCAGCCGCGAACACTTTGTCACCGCCCGTCAGTACAATCGCCTTCGTCTGAGGATCATCGTTTAATTGCATAAAAATATCGGCCATTTTTTGACGCAACTTACCGTTTAAGGCGTTACGAACCTTAGGTCGATTCAACCTGATGACACTGACGCCACTTCCTTGCTGTTCACAAATAACAATTTGCTCGTCTTGCTCTTCCATGATGCTGTCCTTTAAATACGGTTCTTCACAAGAGGTCTGAGTTAAACGGCTGGATGCTTTAATCCATACCACAAACGCTATGTTTACTAATCAAAACCCGATAATTGAACGCCGATAAATGGTAGTTATTAATACCGCATAGCGATATTTAATACCAATATATACGGTTTATTTTCTTTTGTGAAGTAGAAAATAGGATTAAATTTAGAGGTTTTAACATTAAATAATCATCTTCACTTATAAAAATATCGCATTGCGGTTTTTAAAACCAAAAGTATTGTAATTGGATAAATTATCTATTATGCTGGTTGTTCGACTGACTCCTAACGTCCTCGTCAATCCATATTAGCTATTATTTAAACAAGGAAGAATCCCATGATTAGAGATAAGGAAGTACTCGACCATATCGTCCAAACCGTTCGTCAATTTGTAAATAACCAACTGATACCGAAAGAAGATTGGGTCGCAGAAAATGATCGTCTACCAGACGATATTGTTAGCCAAATGCGCGAGCTGGGTCTGTTTGGATTGACCATTCCTGAAGCCTACGGCGGGCTTGGTCTAACGATGGAAGAAGAAGTCATTGTGGCTTTTGAATTGGGTCGTACCTCTCCTGCTTTTCGCTCACTAATAGGAACCAATAACGGCATTGGCTCCTCCGGTCTGGTCATCGATGGTACTGAAGAGCAAAAACAAAAATATCTGCCAAAACTTGCCAGCGGTGAGATTATTGGCTCGTTTTGTTTGACGGAACCAGAATCAGGCTCAGATGCTGCGTCATTAAGCACCACTGCGATCAAAGATGGCGACACCTATGTAATCAATGGTACTAAGCGCTATATCACCAATGCCCCGCAAGCCGGTGTATTCACCGTCATGGCGCGTACTGACCCGAAAAACAAACGCTCTGGCGGCATTTCAGCCTTTATCGTGGAGAGTGATACTCCTGGTATTACGCTTGGCAAAATTGACAAAAAAATGGGACAAAAAGGCGCACACACTTGCGATGTCATCTTTGATAACTGCGTCGTTCCTGCGAGTGCATTAATAGGCGGTGTCGAGGGCGTGGGGTTTAAAACCGCCATGAAGGTACTTGATAAAGGTCGCTTACATATCGCGGCTGCCAGTACGGGCGCGGCTACCCGCATGTTAGACGACGCGCTACGCTATGCCGTAGATCGCAAACAGTTCGGTCAACCCATCGCCAATTTTCAGCTGATTCAAGCCATGCTAGCAGACTCTAAAGCAGAAATTTATGCGACCAAATCCATGGTATTAGATGCCTCGCGTCTGCGTGATGAGGGTAAAGATGTGGTCACAGAATCGTCATGCGCCAAGATGTTTGCCACGGAAATGTGTGGCCGCGTGGCTGACAGAGCGGTGCAAATTCATGGCGGCGCTGGTTATATTGCAGACTATGGCATTGAGCGCTTTTATCGTGACGTGCGCTTATACCGCTTATACGAGGGCACCACCCAAATTCAGCAAATTATTATTGCCCGCAATATGATCAAAGAAGCGAGCGAGTAACTGTTTATTTGATGGCTAACAGAGGGTGGTTAAAGCGTGTTTAGGTTTTGCTCGGACGCAGATACTCAAACCGCGTTGCGATAACGACCCTCCTTTACTCTCACAACAATAAGGATATTCATTGTGAAAAGTGCCGCGATAGCGCCGAATTCAAGCTTGAGTGCTGCTCAAAAACAACCTTGGAAACTGGCGTTCTTTTTTTGTTTTTTGGTATTGTTATGTGATGGGGCTGATATTGGCATCCTCGCCTTTACCCTCTCAAGTCTCAAGCAAGAGTTTGGATTGACCAATGTCCAAGCTGGTGCTTTGGGCAGTTGGTCTTTATTTGGTATGGCCATCGGTGGCGTGTTTGGCGGCTGGGCCTGTGATCGATTTGGCCGCGTCCGTATTATCGTGATTGCAACCGCCATCTTCTCGGTATTATCTGGTTTTAGCGGATTTGTGCAGAGTTATGAGCAGTTTGTGGGCTTGCGGTTTTTCGCTTGCTTGGGTCTTGGTAGTTTATATATCGCCACCAACACCCTGATGTCTGAGATGGTACCCACTAAGCATCGAACGACCGTACTTGCCGCACTGATGACAGGCTTTACGCTCGGGTCATTGGTCATTACCAGCATCTCAGCGTGGATCATTCCTACCTATGGCTGGCGCACCTTATACCTGTTAACTTTTATACCGATTCTTCTCTCAATCTCTATGTATTTTTTAATACCTGAGCCGCAGTCTTGGAAAGAAGCGCGCGCCCTTAAGCTTAGCGGACAAAAAAACTCACTTGAAAAACCTGAAAACCCGTATAAAGCCATATTCGACAACCCAAGACACCGCTTGATGTTTATCTTATGGTCGATGAGCTCAGGACTATTATTGTTTGGTTATTTTGGCGTCAGTAACTGGCTGCCGTCTTATTTGGAAACCGAACTGGGTATCAAGTTTAAAGAGATGGCGCTATATATGGCAGGCACTTATTTGACCATGATGTTTGCCAAAGTCGTTGCGGGCCTCGTCGCTGATAAAATCGGTCGCAAGATCGTGTTTGCCTTTGGTACCATGGGCACTGCGCTATTTATACCCATATTGGTCTATATGCACACGCCGGAGAATATCGGCTGGCTGATGATTACTTTTGGTTTTTTATATGGTATTCCTTATGCCATCAACGCCACTTATTTGACCGAGAGTTTCCCGACTGCTATTCGTGGAACGGCGATTGGCGGCGCTTTCAACATTGGCCGACTCGGCTCAGTGATCGCGCCTGTGGCTATTGGTTATATGGCCATGCACAACTCAATTGGTGCAGGCTTACTGCTGATGGCAGGCGCGTACTTCTTATGCGGTCTGATTCCAACCTTGTTCATCAAAGAAAAGCAGTATGATCCCCAGCAGGCTTAATATTAATAAATGAGGCACCGATAGATGAAATATTAGTCAGTGTATGTACCGCATAGCGAAATAGCTTATAATGACTATATTAAAGATCTGAATGTATATTGATAAATAATGGATACACGACATTATAATACGTGACTGGTAAAAGTTTTTCTTGCTTGCTGTGCCTAGGCCGACAGAGGCTACGAAAAAAATTCCCAGCCACGCCGTCTTTGTTTTATATTGACCTGATTGTACAAACAGCCTTACAAGTAGTGTGTGTACCCTTTTACTTACCTTCACTTAATTGAGACTAAAAAAGACCCTATGACAACTAAAGCTGATGCGGACAACGACACGAACAATCCTGCCCATATCGAACTGTTAGAGCCGATTGCAGAGATGAGGGATCAAAATGACAGGCAGTTTGTCACAGCGCTGGCTCGTGGTCTGGAATTGCTTCGTTGTTTTACCCCGCAGCGGCCGTATCTTGGCAATCAAGAATTGAGTCAATTGACAGGACTACCTAAAGGCACGATCACGCGCCTGACTTATACTTTGGTCAAGCTTGGCTATTTAAAGCAATCAACCAACAGTAGCAAATATCAGCTCTCAGTCGGTGTGTTAGGTTTTGGCTATACGATGATGGCCAACATCTCGACCAATAACTTGGTCACGCCATACATGGAAGAGCTGGCCGATTATGCCAATAGTGCGGTCGCGATGGCCACCCGCGACCGCCTGATGATGGTCTATCTCAACGTCGTGCAAGGCGCTGGTGCCACGACCATGCGCCGCAACGTTGGTTCTTACTTACCTATTCATTTAAGCTCAATGGGACGGGCGTGTTTGGCAAGTATGCTGCCTGCTGAGCAGGAGTTCATCCTCAATGCCATTCGCAGTAAGTATAAAGAGGACTGGCTAAAAATCAGACGCGGACTCGACAAAGCGTTTAGAGACTATGACGATTATGGCTATTGTTTTTCAATCAGTGAATGGCAAAAAGACGTCAATGCGGTTGCCACTGCGATGATGCATCCGACTGAAGGACTGCTGACCTTTAACTGCGGCGCGCCAAGCTTTGTGCTCAGTCGTGACAAACTAGAAGAAGACATTGCCCCTCGCCTGCTGCACATGAAAAACAGCATTGAGGACAATCTATACATTAGCTAGGGCATGGTATAGTCGATACTTAAGAAAAACGATACACAATATTATAGTACGTGACTGGCATACATTTTCCTCGCTTGCTGTGCCGTTGCTGACAGAGGGGGCGCAAAATGTACACCAGTATTGCTTTTTTTCTTTATAGTGGATCGACTATATGTTGTTAGTCGCTGATATTATTTTTTAGCCGCTTCTTCTGCGCGCATATCATCTTCAACAATATGTAAGTCTAAGCTTTCAAGTTCCTTGATCACGCGATCAAAGCGTAACTCATGTGGCTTTGCAGGGTAGACATTTGCATCATAACCAGCATCGCCTAATATTTCAAAAAAGTTTTGAAATAGACCGGGCGTTAAGAAGCCAATAAAGCGGTTATAAGGTTGCGTCATACTATAAGCATGGATGGTTCCTGCTGGAACGGCAGCAAGATCACCCGCTTTTAAAGTCGCTTTTGAATGATTTACGATAAGGTCAACCTCGCCTTCTAAACCAAAGAAGTTCTCAGAGTGCAGTGCGTGGTAATGGCGAGGAACCATTGGCGTTTGCGGCGCCTGAGTGATGACGACAAAGAAACGTCCGCCTGTTGTCTGTTGAGAAGCAAGCATAGAGAAGTACTCAGGCCCACCAACGAATTTACGCCCTTCGTCTGCCGCGATCGTATATGGTATAACCTTTTTAGGTAACTCTTTACGCGTTATTTTTTTAGCTTTACCTTGTGGGTAAGCGTCTTTTGCAAACGTTATATCACCGGCAGCTTCACCACGTTTAATCGTTTCAGCCGACCAGTTAACCTTAGCGTGATCAGGTTGGATATAAAGATCCGTTGGCTCACCTAATGCTTTGTAGGTATCAAGCAAACCTGGGCCCGAGTACCATGCTAACATTTTGGTGCGATGGCGGTTAAAACGAAAGCCATAATCAGTGTTGGCAGGAACGCTTGCAAAATCGCCCTTACGCATTAAAAAATGTTCGCCATTTAGCCAAAGATCCGCTTCGCCTTCCATCAAATACAAAGCAATAAAATGATCACAGTGATGATGCACAGGCTGGCCTGCCCCTTTACCGCCTGTAATCGTGGCAATTTCATACATATCGCCTGTATCTTTTGCACGCGCCATATAATTAACAATAGTGCCATTAACTAAATAGCGCTCGCCGCGGTCTGAACGTGATATATAAGGAATTTTCTCACCTGGCAGCGTTTCTTTTGGCACGACT
The DNA here is from genome assembly GCF_039680845.1 of Psychrobacter halotolerans. Classification (NCBI taxonomy): domain Bacteria; kingdom Pseudomonadati; phylum Pseudomonadota; class Gammaproteobacteria; order Moraxellales; family Moraxellaceae; genus Psychrobacter; species Psychrobacter halotolerans. Next base: position 400,233 of record NZ_JBDKWD010000003.1, read on the forward strand.
TTTTGGATGTCAGCCTTAATCGTTTTGCCTTTACGTAGCAATTCAACTGGCGTCTCTGGGTAAGGCGTTACTTGGGCTGAAGCGATTGTTGAAAATAACAAACTGGCAGCAATAGTCATAATAGTATTGCGATTAAACATGAATGATTCTCTCTTTTTCATTGGTATGTCTTAACTCTCGCCAGCATGATATCTATTAATTAATCGATTAGAAATACAAATAATTCGGCAATTCAATCAATTTTTTAGATCTTTTGGCTGGGGACATCTCATGGACAACAAAAAAGCTGGGGCATCGGTAATTATTATATAGTCAATCCAATATAAAAAAGGCACAGCGAGAATGGGACTCGTTTTTTAATGCCCTTGCCTGCGAAGGCACAGCAAGCAAGAAAAATGGGTTCCAGTCTCGCTCTATCGTTTCTTGTATCCATTTTATTTAGGAGCAACTATAGGTAGTTATTATGAGCACTTATTACGGCTAGTTATTAAGAGCACGGGCTAGATGAGCTTAATTAATTAATGCCAAAACTACCCAGAGACTCAAGATAGTTCAGACGATCAGCGGCAGGGTCACGGCCAACATGGTTTTGTTCATTATCCATTATTAATAATCGCTCTGTTTTAACGCTGTAGTTTGGCCAATCTAGATTTTCCTCAGGCAAAGAAGGGTTGCCAGTCATAGCAAAATGGATCCATTGTTTTTGCAGACGCTGTGAAAATGGCCTTGAATCTGACTCTATGTCATTGCCAAATAGGTAATTAACATCGGCAGTGTGTATCGTTCCCGGCGTCTGTTGGCGTTTAGACTTAGGCACATAACGCATGTAGTAACGAAACGTATCAGTATTACTGGCTGCGTGGGCGCGTGCGATTTGGCGCGTGCCGAGTGTTGCAAATAAGTCAGTGGCTACTTGGGCAGCATCCCAATACTTGCCTTCGCGATTATACCCATCAGTGTAGCGCAACGTTTGTTGCCATTGTTTTGCAGACATCTTATTTATAACTCGTAAACTAAACTCTTTATCGAAAAATCCAGCTTCATAATTATTGCTGCCAATTATAAGTGGCACTTTTAGTTGCTCACCATCTTGAAACGTTTTATAAACACTACGTCCGATACCAGTACCATCAATATACGGCATTGTGTCTGAGCGAGCCTGAGGCTCAGCCGCCAAAACCTTTGATAATGGTAAAGCGCGTAACGCTTGCGCTGAGACAGAGCGATTTTCTTGATTTAGCCCCGCCTGCTGAGCAAAAGTGGCTGCGATTTTCTCCATACGTTGCCTGTCATACTCAGGTAAATCAAGCGCCCCTGACTGCACAATTGCTTTATCAAAAAGGGGTACGGTTGCTTGTTTTTCTTCTATTTTTTTATCCTCCTTCGATGCCATTAAATATAGTGCTGAGGAACCGCCAGCGGACTCACCCACTAAAGTAATATTACGGTCATCACCACCAAATTTTGCAATGTGTTGGTGCACAAACTTTAATGCGGCAATTTGATCTTGCAAACCAAAGTTACCCGATAACTTACCTTGCTCTGTTATAGCGGGATGGGCAAAAAAGCCCAATATACCCAAACGATAATTTAGAGTCACCACGACAGCGCCTTGAGCCGCCAAATGTTGCGCATTATAAAGCGGCATGGCGGCACCTCCAATACGAAAACCGCCGCCGTGCAACCATACTAATACGGGATAAGGATGCTCAAGCGCATCATCAGGGGCCCATACGTTCAAGTAAAGGCAGTCCTCACTCGTATTAGCGCCGTCAACATTATTATCACCTAAAGCAGCCATATGACTTTGGGCGCATGAATCAGAAAAATGACCTAAATTTTGAATCGGTGCAGTGCTTTCTAGTGTCTGAGGTGCTCGCCAACGTAGGCTATTTACAGGGGGCTTAGCATAAGGAATACCTAAGGTTCGGGTAACTCCTTCAGTGTTTTGTTGAATGAATGTAGGATTTTCTGAAGCATGCGTGATACTAACTAGCGAGCATAAGCAAATCGCAATAATACATTCAATACGCGTTATCAACTTAGTCATCTTTTTTCCTTTTGTGTTTGGCACCTCTGTATCAATAGAATATTTAGACCAAATCGTTTTTATGTTTTTCAACTCAATTATTGGTTACGATACTGATTAAAAGTTTGAAAAGAAATACAAATAGTGGCTTAATTAGATTCAAAAATTTGTTCAATAGAGTTATTTATGAAACCTAAGACGACGCTCGATCATTGGTTTGTACTTAAAACGGTGGTCGAGCAAGGCGGCTTTCACCAAGCAGCAGAATACATGGGTCGCAGCCAATCGGCATTGAGTTACGCTATTGCTAAACTGCAACAGCAATTAGGGGTACCTCTAATGGAGATGGAAGGTCGGAAATCCAAACTAACCGAAATTGGCCAACTACTCGTTCAAGATGGTAATGCCATACTGGGTGGCATGATAAATATTGAAGAGCGCGCCCTATCACTCGCTCGCGGACATGAGCTAAAGGTGCATTTATGTGTAGAGAATATCATTTCGCAACAAACGATCATCGCTGTGTTGGCAGATTTTCGTACCTATTTCCCTGATACGCTGTTAGAAGTAGAATTTGCTAGTTTAAGCACCATGCATGAACGCTATGAGCAGCGAGCCTCAGATATTTATCTATTAAGTGAGCCACCCTATGGCTCATTTAGCCAAGAGCTTGGGCCGCTTCCTTTGCTTTGTGTTGCCAGCGCAATGCACCCGCTAGCCGTCCAAGACAAGGCCGTAACCCGTAAAGATTTAGCGTTATCGCATGCTATTAAGTGTAAGAGTAACGAAACGGCTAAAGACATGGCTTACGCCCATGACACTTTCTCCGCTAGCTATTGGACCTTCAATAGTTTTTCCATGGTGATCGAGGTGATAAAAGCGGGATTAGGCTATGGCTGGGTACCTGAGCATATGATTCAAAGTGAACTTGAAAATCAACAATTAGTGCCTTTGAATCTTGCTGAAGGAGCACTTCGGACACACCTAATTAGACTGGTACATAAAAATTTGCATGGCGCAGGTCCAGCTGCTCTCCATCTTGCAAAAGCCTTGCAGCAAGAGTTTAGTAGTGGAACGTCATACGAAGACATACCCGCTAAAAAACTTTAAACGACTTAGCTCTAAACATAATGACCTTTACTTAAATATGCCCTATAAAAATAACCATTCATCCCCATCATCTAATCAAGCGGTCATCATATATGGTCAGTTCTCAATAAAATAGAGAATTAATCATAATGTGAGACTGGTATAAACTTTTCTTGCGTACTGTTAATACAGAGGCTGCGCAACATTCATCCCAGTCTCACTGTGTCTCTTTTAAAATATGTCTCTTTTAAAGAGAATCAACCATAAACCATTTATATCGCTTTGCATTTTATTTCTCGTACCTTTAGACGCGTTTTTTAAGGATTCATCATGAGCCAGCTTTTTTCGCCTTTGACAATTGGGCAACTAACATTAGACAACCGTATCATCATCGCACCCATGTGCCAGTACTCTGCCAATGATGGCGCGGCAAGCGATTGGCATACAATCCATGTAGGCCAAATGAGTTTGAGCGGCGCAGGACTACTTATTTTAGAAGCCACTGCGGTCAACCCACAAGGACGTATCAGTTATGCTGATTTAGGATTATGGGATGAAAGGACGCAAACAGCACTGGATAAGACACTAACAGCCGTCAGACAGTACAGCCCGATGCCAATAGGCGTACAACTTGCGCATGCGGGACGTAAAGCGTCAACCGAAAAACCATGGGACGGCGGCGGTTCGATTGCGCCTGATCAAACAAATGGCTGGCAAACAGTTGCACCGTCGGCACTTGCGTATGACGAGAACTCGAGCGTGCCCAAAGCAATGAATCAAAATGACATTGATGCGCTAATAAGCGACTTTGTGAATGCGGCAAAACGCACAGATGCGCTAGGTCTTGAATTAATTGAGATTCATGGCGCGCACGGTTATCTATTACATCAGTTTTTATCGCCACTTTCTAATAAGCGTGATGATCAATACGGCGGCAGCCTTGAGAACAGAATGCGCTTGTTACTTGACGTATTTACAGCGGTTCGAGCTGAGTTTCCAAGTGAAAAGCCAGTGGGTGTGCGTGTGTCTGCTACCGATTGGGTCGAAAGCGGCTGGGATCTTGAACAAACGATTGAACTGGCTAAAGCATTAGAGGCGTTGGGCTGTGATTATATTCATGTGAGCACCGCAGGGCTGAGCCCAGAACAACAAATCCCTGTGGAAGCGAACTATCAAGTGCCTTTTGCCACAGCGATAAAAGAAGCGGTAGAAATACCAGTAATCGCAGTGGGCTTAATCACCGAAGCCAAGCAAGCGCAAAGCATCATTACTGAACAGCAAGCTGATGCGGTTGCATTGGCACGCGGCATCCTTTATAACCCGCATTGGCCTTGGTATGCCGCTGCTGAGCTTGGCGCAAAAGTAAAAGCGCCTAAACAATATCTGCGCTCAAGCCCACACGGTAAACCCTCTCCAATAGAATAACCGTATAGGCATACTGGCTCAATTGGTTGAAACCAGTTGAGCCTTGTTGTTATAAATGGAGTCGTTGATTAGCTTGTTATATGCTTCCTTCTGATTCTACGACTAAGATTCTTGCTTCACCGCGAGGATGCGCAACATGCTCAGTTCCAATAGAAGCATAAAATATATCACCAGTTTCTAGGACTGCTGATTGCTCAATTCCATTTTCTTTGAATAACATTTCAACAGTTCCATCTAAAACAACAAAGACTTCTTCACCATCATTTACATGCCACTTATAAGGTTGATCAGTCCAATGTAAGCGCGTAGTTATTCCATTCATATTTGCGATATCTTTTGCGCCCCAAGCGCGTTCAGACTTGAATTGCTTACTTTTTATTATTTCCACGATACCTCCAAATAGTGATGAGCATATAATGCTCTATTAAGGGGAAACCTATAGTTGGCTAAAATGTTGAGAAGAGAGAAAACAGCCAACTGTAAATTTTCCCTCTTGAATGGCTTGTTAGATGCCGTAATCACGTTCCACTTTGGATATACGAACCTTAAATGAATTGTACAAAGACTTACGACCAATTTTTTGAGCTTCTAGGTGTTCGGAGTTAGCTTTCCAATTTTTAATTGAATCTAAGTCTGCCCAATAAGAAACGGTTATACCGACATCTTCTCTTGCTGATTCTATGCCCAAAAAACCAGATTGCTGCTTTGCAAGTTCTACCATTCTACTTGCCATATCATCGTAACCATTATCACCTTCTGTTCGTATGGAAGTAAAAATAACAGCAAAATATGGAGGTTTAGGTGTATTAGCGATAACCGACATTGGTACTCCTAAGCATATAGATGTAATAACTCTCACACGACATTAACCTCCGCTTTCGTGGGTTAGCTTAATTCAAAGCCAGCGCTACCATTATGATGTCAAATAACTAAACTTCCTTTATATAGCTAACGCCAAGCTCACATGCACATACTGCGGAAAGTATTCGTGTGTGAAAATGGAGCGCAGCGACATACACATAAACAAGCGTAGCAGTATGTGTCAGAGTGCAACTCCATGTTATATACAATTTTGAACATGAGATTTAAGTTGTGTATTTGTCCACGACTCTAGTTCGAGAACCGCATTATAAGGATCGCCTTTCAGCCCCAAAATCTGACTAATTGCTGGCTCGGTTTTTAACCCGCTACGCTTAAGAAAGCGAATTTTTTGTTTGATTGGCGCGCCACCTAACCGAGCCAACCTCTGCATTACTTGATAATGCCTATATGCCAATTGTTGCGTGACTGGAATTGACGTCCCATAAACCTCAAACAAAAAGCTTGCTACTTTAAAACGGCCAATGACACGCTCCGCATATACGTTAAGGCTATAAGATTCGTAATTCTGAAAGCTGTTTGAAATTGCCGACACAAACGCGCTTTGTTGATGATACTCACAGACCACATCAATATCGCTTTGGTCTGTATCGAATTCCACGAGAATAGTGCTGATTATCTGTGGTGAATACTCTTCAAGTATTTCTACTATTCGAGATTGTGAAATCGCGTTTTCGGCTTTTGCTATTTTACTGCTCATAATGGTCCTCGAAGCGTATAACACCACACATTTTTGGCAAATTTGGATTTGACATTTGAACTCCGTGTTGCAAGTAGCCTTAGACTTTAGTATTTATGCGACACCCTGTTTTTTTTGCATCATCGCTTATTGAGCTAAGGCGCTAACTGATTTATGTATCAAGACTACCACCATATTCTTTAGGAACCAGATCGTCTTGACGCTCACCTGTCCGGATCAGACCAAGGATCTTTTCTGCTACGCGTTCGGGAGAATGAGCCGCCTCGCCGATACCCTTTATTTCTGCTTCGGCGGCGTCTTGCCCTTTTTCGACTGCCCCATAGAACTCAGTATCGGTCACAAATGGATAGAGCGTCGAGACAACAATTCCAGCTTCCGCCAACTCAACCCTAGCTACGTCAGACAGTGTATTTAAGGCAGTTTTTGAGCTGGTATAGGCTGACGCACCGGGCAGAATGCCAAAAGTCGCACCAGAACTTACATTAACGATAGCACCAGACCCTTGCTGACGCATGTGCGGAATCACTGCCTGCATCATGACCAGAGGCGCTATGGTGTTGAGCTCAAGAAGTTCACGATAAGCCTCAATATCGATATTCTCTATCGGAGAGTATAAGCCACGTCCCGCGTTGTTCACTAGCGCATCAATCTGACCGAATTTTTCCAAGGCTTTTTGAATGCAGGTTTCAATCTGCGCGGCATCGGTTACGTCACAAGGAAGCGCCAATGCATTAGAGCCAAGCAGAGCTGCTAGATCGCGGAGCTTGTCCTCACGGCGAGCAAGTAAAACCACGCGTGCACCCTTCTCTACAGCAGCAATCGCTGTCGCCTCGCCGATACCAGACGACGCGCCCGTTATTAATATGGTTGAGTTTTCAATATTCATTATTTCAGCCTTTTTTAAGTCGTCTTTATAGGTGCATTCAATGATTCATATTACGTTCCTTTATAACAATGTTCAATGAGCCATATCAGATCATCAACTCAAGCCAAAAGAACGCAGGGCATAAAACCCGGCCATGCTCAGTATAATTACGAGTAACGTTTGTCGAATCACGACGCTCAAGCCAATAGCCAACAATCCCGCCCAAAAATAGCTGCTACTCAGCAGCCCAATCTCGCCAGATTCTGCTAAGCCCGCTTGAAAAACAATAGGCACGACCAGTGCGATTAAAATACAGGGCGCGGTAAATACAAACAGCGCTTCAATGCGAGGAGGTATGCGAATCTGAAAAGAGGTGGTAAAAAAGAAATAGCGACTGATAAAAGTAATCACAGCCATAACGACGATAGCGGCCGTAAAGTAAGATGCGGTGATCATAGTGTATTCCCCTCCTCATCAGTTACTCCATCGTCAATCGTCGCATCATCCGCCTTATCATCATCGTTGCTCGACTTTGAAAACAACGTACCGACGATCATGCCAATTAATGCAGAAAATATCAGTCCATTGCCGATATGGAAATACTCAAATACATAAGCAAATGCAGCACTGGTCACGACACTAAGTAGCAATGCCTTGGTTTTTATCATCGGTAAAATGATCGTAATAAACGTGGCAGCAATCACGAAATCAAACCCAAGCGAATCGATATCGCTTAAAAACCTTGCTAAAAAAATGCCTAAAAACGTTGAGAGGTTCCAAATCACATAAAAGACCAAGCCTGCGGTCACGGTATACGCATAATCAAAATATCCGTTTTTTAATTGTGACTCTTCTGACACGGCAAACATAAAATCATTCATGGTAAAAGCAAACAACAAGCGTTTGTATAATGGCAGTTTGGTGATCTCTTCTTTGTACACCGCAGAATATAATATATAGCGCACGTTGACCATACTGGTGCTATTGATCAAGGTCAGCCAACTACCGCCTGCTCCCAAAATGGTGATGCCTGACAGCTGAGCGGTGCCTGCAAACATCGTCAACGACATCATTTGCGCCTGCAAGCCGCTCAGTCCCGCTTCAACCGCGAGCGTGCCACAAAGCACACCCCACGGTATGGCGGAGATGGACAACGGAAGTATAGCGAGTGTCGCAGCAAGTGTGCGATTGTTGGGTGAGGACGTGCTTGAGTCTGCTTGAGTCATAGAGTCAGTCATTCGCTACTCCTAATGCTGTATTGTTTAAGTAGAGCAGTAGTTATACCGTAGAATGACAAAACGGGTAAAATGAGATAAATTGTATTTAATATAAACAAAACTTATGACTTATCGATGACTGGTTGAGTTTTTTAGTGTGAGCGTAAAAGGAAGGGATAAGATGGGTTTTGAGCATCAGCAAAAAAGTAACAACCACAATGATTTTTTTCGGCGTAATGATTCTATTACTTTGGAGCAAATCAAAAACTATATTGCTATCTATGAATTGGGTAGCCTCTCTCTTGCGGCAAAGGCTGCCTACAAAACCCAAGCCCGCTATCAGTCATAACATTAGCAAGCTGGAGGAGAAGCTGAGCGCAAAGCTAATCAAACGCGAGCGCGGCAAAGCCATTAGCTTTACCGAAGAAGGCCATCAGTTTTACCAGCAGGTTGCCCCTGCCTTGGGGCATTTGCTCAGTCAAATAGATGAGGTTGAAAACAAAAACGCGATTAGCATTGGGATATGCGATGATTTGCCCATGTCGGTACAGCTGGCCGTACAAAAAATGGTGAGCCAGCTCACCGATAGCCGTGTTCGCGTCATCTGTGACTTTTCGCACAGCATCCAAGACATGGTAGTAAGCGGTAGACTGTCATACGGCATCATAAAGATGACAGTGGACAGGGTAGAAGACACTCATCCCTTTGGCTGGGTGAGCAGCCAAAAAGTCACTTTCGATGAAGTAGATAAGCTGCCCATCGTCTCTGCGCATAATGGCTGTTTTGTGCGTCATATTATAGAAGACACCTTAAACGACAGCGGCAAACGTTATTATTTTAGTTATTTGGCCAACCATTTACAGCACCAAGTCGCGGCCATTCAGGCAGGATTTGGCATAGGGATATTGAGTAAAGCCTTTATAACACGTACCGCCAATCTTGAGCTGCTCGGCAAAGACGAAGGGTTCCCTATGTTACCCAGCTATCAATATCGTTTGATAGGAGACGCTGATACGCACCTCAAACAAAAAATTGAGCAGCCTTTGACAGATTTTGTGGCGAATATAAGGGATTAGAGCATTCATCTCAGTCGTCCTGTCACGCTTTTAAAGTTGATCGACTATAATTAACTTGACAGCATTCAAGTGAGACTAACAACCCAGATAAGCCGTGATATAATGCCGCGATCATCAACATTTTATAAAAGGTTTACATCATGGCTCGTACCGCTAGCGCATCACACATCTTAGTAAAACACAAAGAACAGGCAGAAGACATTCTTGCCAAGCTTAAAAAAGGCGCTCAGTTTGATGTGCTGGCTAAAAAACATTCAACCTGCCCCTCAGGTAAAAAAGGCGGCAATTTAGGTGAGTTCACACAAGGCGAGATGGTACCCGCATTTGATAAAGTCTGCTTCAGCGGCGAGCTATTCACCCCACATTTGGTAAAGACCAAATTTGGCTGGCATGTGGTTAAGGTGCTTTATAGAACTTAGGCGTTTCGGCATTTTTACCAGTCACGGTGTTTACTTTATTCATTCTGGCGGCAACGCCCGTTTCTGTTTATACCAGACTGGTAATGTCTTTAGCTGTATAATTTATAGTACCCGTATCCTTGCAAACCTCTTGTAATCTGCTATTACTCTTAACTAGCCTTATGATACCTCATACCCATAAGCTGCAAAAAAGCTCCTATAGCTGCCACTATGCCTGCACCTACTGGCAACGTCCATACAGGAAGGTTTAATACCAACACCATACCTCCTATTCCTGCTCCAATTGCGCTGCCCAGATAAAGCGCAGATTCATTTAAGGCGACAGCAAGATTACCATCACCTTTAGACTCTCTAACGTCGATTAATTGATTGTTCTGCGGCACTTGTAATGCCCAGCCAACCGCGCCCCAAATAACAATCGGAACCATGGCAAACCAAGCATTCCAAGAGGCAATGAGAGGTAATAACATTAAAGACAATGCCAATATCAGCATAATAAACAGCGTCGTTAAAGGCGCTCGGATACGATCGGTTAAAGGCCCCACTAAAAAACTACCGACGATACCGCCCACGCCCCAAATCCAAAGATAAGGTGTAATCGAATCTACCCCGCCATATGCAGACGCCGACATCAAAGGCGCTAAGAAAGTATACATACCAAGGCTGGCGATGGCCGCAAGCAAGGACACCGACAGAATCATGATGACTTGACGATCAAGTAGCAACGACATTTTTTTGCGTAGAGGAATACTCTCTGAAATAGGCAATGTGGGTAATCGCCAAAACAATCCTACAAAGGCAATAATGCCAAGTAACGTAATCAACCAAAACGCGGACGCCCAGCCCAAGCGCTCAGCGAGAACCAGACCCAACGGCACTCCTAAAACTGTCCCTGCTGCCATGCCGCCCATAATAATAGAGATGGCTTTTGCTCGCCCAAATGGCGATATGGTCGCCACTGCCGCAATACCGACTGCTAAGTAGACCCCTGACCCAATACCTGCTAATGCTCGAAAAACAAGTAACCAAGAAAAACTGGTTGATAAGGCGCTGGCTGCATTGGCGAGTACGAACAGACCAAGCGCCACCAGCAATCCTTTACGCTGAGCCTGCCCCGGCAGCAAAGCCACCACGATTGGAGATCCAAGTCCATAAGCCAAGGTAAACGCCGTGACAAGCTGCGCTGCTACGCCAGCAGAAACCCCAAAGGCAGGCTCGATCATGGGAATAAGTCCAGCCGTGACATAAGATGCCATCCCCAATGCAAAAGCGCCCAGTGCAATCAAATACACCATAAGTGCATTGGTCTGAGACGTTGCAGTCGCTTCGTTTTTAGGTTCGTAAGTTTTATGGTGTGTGCTCATAGAGAAGCTCTCGTTGTAAAAAAACCTCATTCTACAAGTGGCGCAATAGTGTTACAATTTAACCGTTTATACTATTACTAATAGTACTAGGCAAACACTATAGTTAGTTCAAAATAAAGCTGCAAAATACTTACCTCAGCAGCACTGTATCGATTTTATGTATAGTTGATTCTAAATAAAGTGGATACAAGAAAGGATAGAGCGAGACTGGAACCAATTTTTCTTGCTTGCTGTGCCTTCGCCGACAGAGGCATCAAAAAATAAGTCCCATTCTCGCTGTGCCTTTTTTATATTGGATTGACTATACCTCGGCTATAAGAGCGCTCGGCAATTATAAAAAGACAGGAACCTTATGGGAAAATTAGAACGTACGCGAAAAGAGCTGGCGACTTTTTTAAGAACTCGGCGAGAGCGCTTATCTCCTGCCGATGTGGGTTTGCCCAGTGGCGGTCGCAGGCGCACCCCGGGCCTGCGCCGCGAAGAAGTTGCGGCTCTATCAGGCGTGGGACTGACTTGGTATATGTGGCTTGAGCAAGGACGCAATATTAATGCCTCCTCCGCTTTTTTGGATAATTTGGCGCAAACATTAAAGCTAGATGCGGCTGAACGCAGGCATTTGTTTTTGCTCGCTCATGATCGCCTTCCCGCCGAACCCGGCAAGACCTTTTGTCAAGTGCCACCGCTCGTCTTAAGAATCATGAAAGACTTGTCCCCTCATGCGGCTTACATCCTAAACCTTCGATGGGATATCCTCGCTTTTAACGAACCAGCGAATCAGCTATTCGGCTTTGGACGTTACACCAATGAGGAGCGCAATTTGCTTTGGATACTCTTCACTGACGCTGCGCTTAGAGAACGACTCGTCGATTGGGAAGACCAAGCCTTGCAAATGTTGTCCAGTTTTAGGCGAGATTATGCTCATGCCACCCAAGAAGCAGATATACAGGCCTTGGTCACTAATTTAAAAAAAGTCTCGCCAGAATTCAAACAATGGTGGCAGCGCCATGATGTCGATGCCCCATGTCAAGGTACAAGACAGATGCATATCAATGGTCAGGTTGCTACCTTCGAACATACCTCAATGACGGTGGACGCCGATCGCCATCTGCGTTTGGTCGTTTATGCGCAAAAATAGCAGTGTAAAAAACTCTCCCTTAAATCTATCTTACCTGCAACTACCGCTATCACCTTATTCATGCGCGCGGTTCTCTACTAACGATAGCAATCGACGACCAATTGTCCGCGACCTCTTGCGCCGTTGATGCCTGAACCGCTCGAAGGTTTCGCGGATAATCCACACCTTCTGCTTCCATCGCGCGCGTTGCATGAAACTGGCCATTGGCGGCGCGAAGTATCCATCCGCCTTCCCTGCAGGCGACCGATGCCAAATACGTGACCCCTGCGGCTACCTCAGAGGCGCGTAATTCTTCAGGCTCCCCTTCTACGCCCCACATACGGGTTTTGGCAACGGGAGAGACCGCATTGACGATAATGTTATCCTTCTCACCTTCAGCCGCAAGGACGTTGGTAATACCCACCGCCGCCATTTTAGCCGCCGCATAGGCGGCAAGACCATGCTGCACATACTGAGGATAAAGCGCTCGGCATGAAGTCGTCATAACGATACGACCATAACCCGCTGCTTTCATCGAAGGCCAAACCGCTTGTGCGAGCCAAAGTGGTGCTTTAGCAGAGACGTCCATCATATGATCAAAAGCGCTTTCTGTTATCGACTCAACCTCTGCATGCGCAACCCAGCCAGCATTATGAATCAGTGCATCGAGCCGCCCTTTAACTTGTAGCGCATCCTGACAGAGTTTATGACAGCCTGCTCGCGTGCTGATATCTCCAGTAATGGCTTGTACGTCTAGTCCTTCTAATTGCAGTGTCTTTGCTGCAACCTCTGCAATTTGAAAATCAACTCCGTTGCCATCCGAATCAGCACCAATATCTTGAATTAAGACGGTTGCACCAAGCTCGGCAATACATCTGGCATAGGCAAAACCAAGTCCGCGCGCCGCGCCCGTTATCAGTACTACTTGTCCTTTAAAATCTATCATGTTGCTCTCTTATTAGAAATGATTAAAAAGACAGCATAAAGTTGAGAGTGTAATCTGTAAAATACTGTTTAAATGCCTCTACGATACATTTATCGTATCGTGAAGACAGTATTGTAAGGACAATATTACAAATGAGACAACTGATTGAACAGAGATAATTGAACAGACATGGAGCCGTACATGAGCATAGACATTCAGACGCGAATCACGTTGCGGGCAATGGAGCAATTTATCGCAGTGGCGGAGGAATTACATTTTCACCGTGCAGCAGAGCGACTCAATATGTCGCAGCCGCCGCTGACCAGTGCCATACGTAAATTAGAGGATACCATCGGTGTTACCTTGATCGAGCGTGGCAACCGCGTACTTGGCTTGACGCCAGCGGGCGAAAAATTTCTCAGTGAAGCGCGTGAGATACTGCGTCAAGCTGAACAGGCTATCACTGCAACGGTAGATATGGCAGCAGGTAGAACGGGATTGCTGCGTGTAGGATATATTGGCAGTGCGCTTTATGGCCGCCTGCCCAATGTGATTCGCCGATTTAGGACAAGCCATCCAAACGTGCGTCTTGAGCTAAGGGAGGTCACCACTGCCGCGCAAGTGAACGCATTAAGAGAGGGCACGCTGGACATAGGCGTATTGATACCGCCGCTTATGCATGCTGAAGATATCGAGCAGATACCATTTGACCATGATCGCTTATGTATGGCTATTCCTAAATACCATCCGCTCAATGAGCGATCAGACCTAACGCTTACCGATCTGGCAAATGAGCCTTTCATTTTATGGCCAATGGTTGAAGGGCGCGGTTTTCATCTTCAAGTTATTCGTCTGTGTGCAAACGCAGGCTTTGTACCTATGATCACTCAAGAAGCGCACGGAATGCATGCCGTGCTGTCTTTGGTTTCTGTTGGCGCCGGCGTTTCAATCGTTCCGCAGAGCATGAGCGGCTTTCGCGGCGATCAAATCAGCTATCATCCTCTATTAGGTTCTGAGTCTGCGTTTGACCTTGTCTTGAGCTATCGCTATTTATCACCATCAGCGCAGGCCTTTATTGATGCGCTTAAAGAAAAGTCGCCTGACCTAGACCAATGCGCGTAAACCGAAAACGAACACCACGAAATCTATGAATGTTTTATACTGTGACGCGTGAATTGGTCAAATATATGACAATGAATAACAGTAAAAGCGAACAATATAAAAACAAGGTTAAACGATGACTAAATCAGTAACTGCAACATCGGTCTGCTTGGCATTAATGCTAACGGCCTGTACCAAAGAACCGATCGCCGAGCCTAACACCTCAGATCCCAATAACAACGCCGCACAGACGCAAACGCTACGTATCGCAGCGGCGGCCAATTTGTCTGACGTACTGCCTAAGATCATCGCAGGCTATAAAAAAGACAAAAACATGCCAGCGCAAAAGATCGATGTCACCTATGCCTCGTCAGGCAAGCTCTATGCTCAGATCGCCTCTGGCGCGCCTTACGATATCTTTTTGGCCGCCAACCAAGACTTTCCCGCTAAGCTTGTCAAAGAAAAGCTGAATAATGAGCTGACGGCTAATGGAAAATGGCCGCAGCCCTTTAACTACACCCAAGGTCAACTAGCACTTTATAGCGTTAGTCAGTCTTTAGAGGGGTTCGATCCAGCAACCCTGAACGAATTGCTGACGGCTCGCTCTGATACAAAGATTACTATTGCCAATCCCAAGCTTGCCCCTTATGGCGAATCGGCAAAATCCTACCTACAAACGCAGAATCTCTATGACACGCTTACTGAACAAAAACGCATTATTCAAGCTGAAAATATCGGACAAGCGTTTCAATATGCGCATACCGGTAGCGTCGATTATGGGTTTGTCGCGCAGTCACAACTGACAGCGATCAAAGCTGCGCCTGACCAGTTTTATACATTAGCGCCAGCGTCTTATCCGGCTATTTTGCAAGACGGTATTGTAATCCGTGATACCGCAGCGGCCACTGATTTTTCTAACTATTTGCGCTCGCCTGCCGGACAACAGTATTTTGTCGATGCAGGTTATCTCGCTATCGATTGATACTTTATTGATAATTTAGTGATTGGATAACACCACCCGTAAAGCAGGCGCGTTATACTCAACCTCCCTTAACTCGTACGTTAGATAGCTGTCATCTTGCTCTTACTATTTACCTATCATCCAAAAAGGAACATACCGTGTCACAGGCTCCATCAACACTCGAACCGCTGCCTCATCTTAATAAAGGACAAAACATCACCTTCAAGAGCCTTATGATTATGGGCTATCTAGAAGGTACGTCTTTTTTGTTATTACTCTGCATTGCTATGCCACTAAAGTATATGATGGGCATTCCAGAAGCGGTGAGATACGTCGGCATGGCACACGGTGCATTATTCATTGCCTATATTGTGATACTGATATACGCGGCTGCTAAAATCAAAATGCCCGTTTGGGCCATACCTGCAGGTGTGCTTGGATCGTTCTTGCCATTTGGCCCGTTTATATTCGATTATGTCTTAAAAAAGCATTTAAGAAAAACAGAGACGATAAAAGTCTAAAGTAAGCCTTATACCTTTTTCGCTTCATAAGTCAGTAGCATGGCAGAGAAATACAACATGACAATACCTGCCAATCCATTTAACCATCTGCCAATAGAGCCGCCCTTAAAATAAGGCAAAAGTTTCATACTGACCGTGGCTAAAAGTATAAACCAGCTTCCTACAATAGTTGCATGAGTAAAGGTGAGGAGCAACGTGTCCGCTGTGGCTGTCGCAGACGTAAAATCAACGAAGTTTGGTATAACGGCCAGATAAAGCGCGGACACTTTGGGGTTTAAAATTTGGGTAATAAATCCTGTTTGCCAAAACTGTCTGCCTGATTTCTTTTGATTAGTGATTTGAGAGACAGGTTGCACATCCACACTTTTCTTAGTTTGGTTATATTTAAAAAACTGTTTGAGTGATTTGATCCCCAAGTAACATAGATATAAAGCGCCTAGTATTTTAATAGCTATAAATGCTTGTGGTACATAAATCAATAACGCGGATAAACCAAACAAGACAAAGAGTCCATGCATAAACGTGGCACAAAACAGACCAGAAATAATGGCCAATGTTGGCTTATAGCCATGCTGACCTAAGGTTTTTAATACAATAACGCCATTCGGACCCGGCGACATAACGATCAAAGTCGCCATGATAGTAAAAGCCAACCAAGTTGCATAATCCATCGCCCTTATCCTCTTTTAAATGAAACAATAATTGAATTATATTCTTTATAACTATTTTTTGAAATCTTAAAAGTGGTAAAAATCCTGATATGAGCGTAATTTATTTCAGTTGAAGTTACTTCTTTGGCATTTATTTTTTTAAACCAACTCTACAAATGACTTGCCAATATCCATCCACCGATGACGATGAGCATTAAGCCGCCGAATATTTCAGCCCTATGACCGATAAGTGAGCCAAGCGCTTTTCCGAGCAGCACGCCAATCGTCACCATGATAGTCGTTGCCAAGCCAATCAGACCTGCGGCGAGTAAAATATTCACCTCTATAAATGCCAGACTCACGCCGATCGCCATCGCATCAATACTGGTACCAAAAGCAGCAATCGCAAGTTTGACAAAAGAGTGTCTTGAAGGGGCTTCTTGTTCTTCATCGTCCGGTTGAAAACCTGCATAGAGCATATGCAGTCCTAAACCTGCCAGAATAACAAACGCGACCCAATGATCCCATGCTTCAACAAAAGAGGCATCGATAAAAGAAGTGGCAGAGCGGCCGATTAACCAGCCAATGATAGGAGTGATCGCTTCGATGGAGCCAAAGATGACACCCATTCTTAGCGCTTCGGTAAAACGAGGATTTTTAAGAATTGCGCCTTTACTAATAGCCACAGAGAAGGCATCAGTAGACATAGAAAAAGCAAGTAATAGTAGAGCAATAGGGTTCATTTGAGGTTCTCAGGTCGAGTATAGAGTCCACGACATACGCACACCCTCGACCTGCAGTGTGGATATATCTATGGTCTCGCCAACCGAGAGGTGTTCGCACCATGGCATGTGGCCAAGTATGTTGATACGAACGCTTTCGTAGTATAGATGGGACGAAAGCAGGCTACTCCCCAAAGAGGTAAGTAGGGTAACATTTATTGGTTATAAGTCAATAATAAAGTCCAAGATTATCCGGCCAAACCAGAATATTATATTGGCTATTAAGGCGTGTTGAACATTCACAAATAAAATTGATATCCGCTACAATATGTTGTGACGCTATTTAAATAAGCGATAGATTAAATAAGCGACAGACCGTTTATATTTAGGAGTACGACCATGTTTAATTCTCATCAGCGCTTACTATCTAAAAAGATAAAAACGCTATTAATGTCTGCCTGCCTCGTCGGAGGGGTACAGCTACTCATAGGCTGCGACTCGCCGTCCTCGTCCACCGCTGACAACGATAATGCCGCGCAAATTGATAAAAACACAGAAGCGTCTGTACCAAGCGATTCATCAGCGTCTGTTGAGACTGATGCGATGACAACAAACAAAGAATCAAATACGGCGGCAACGTCCCTACCTGACGATCAAGTGGTGAGTCCATCGGGTTATCAAAAACTAAGCTTTGGAGAAGTGGTTACTCCTGAGCGGTTAGCGGACTTGGGTTTGACCAAACAAGCGAGTGACAATGACCAATGCTACTATGTCAGTGATCCAAAACAGCAGTATATGGATAAAGCCTACGGCGAACGCGCCAGCGTCCTTTATCAAATTATAGACGGCAAGGTAGCGCTCATCACCATTCGTGATCCAAGCATTCCTTTTTATACCGATATCAAGGTTGGGGACTCTGTACAAGCAGTGATGGACGCGCATGATGACAGTCTCACTTATGCCGTGGATAAGTATGCCGTTGGCGGCGACTATTATAATCTAATTGCAAATGTCAACTTCATCATAATCGATGACGAAAATGTAGGCGAAGCTTTAACAGCAGACAACATCAAGCTAGACAATGACAATGACAATGACAACGACACCCTACCCATCCAGATTGAGTACCACTTAAAAGGTGGACAAAAACTGAGCGCCAATACCATTACTGAAACCGATTGGACGGTAGAAACCAAACGAGCCTTACAAGGTCAAGTAGAAAGCATCGATATCGGCATTCCAGATGCCATCTACTTGGTTGAAGGCTGCTCTTAATCCTCAATCAATGACTCATCGCACTCTCTAAAATCGTATAAGCAGCCTCAACACGCTCGGTGTTGGGGTAGTTTTTATTTGCCAAAATGACGATGCCTGTTTTTTTGGCAGGTACATAAGCCATATAAGCGCCAAAGCCATTGGTCGATCCCGTTTTATTGACCCAAACGTCTTCTAGCACGGGCGTTGGTGACTCATAGGCTTTGATAGGCTGCGGGTTTAGAATAACTTCTGTCGAATTGCCTTCAATCAGTGTCTTTAGCGTCGTAGGAAAAGGGTACATCTCCCATGCCAGCCCTTGTGTGAAGTTTTTGGTTTGATAATGGCCTTTTCGAGTATTGTCTAGTGCTTGCTGCATTGGCTTATCTAATGACACCAGTCCCATGTTCGCCGCCATATAATGCGTCATATCGGTGCTGGTTGATTTGATGCCGTAGGCTTCTGCATCCAGCAAGCCGGGATTGACTCGAATCGGCTCGCCTGCTTTATTGTAGCCAAACGCATAATCTGCCATTTTATCAGCAGGCACATTCACAAACGTATTGTCCATTTTTAATGACGGCAATACAGTGCTTTCCATTAGCGTTGTGTAGTCGGCATCCATACTGAGTGCTGCGATATGCCCAAACAGTCCGATACTGCTATTGGAATACAAGCGTGCTGTATCGACAGGAAAGGCAGGCTGCCAAGATTTATAATAGCGTAGCAGCTCCTTCTCGTTTTTAATATTTTCAGGCACTTGTAGCGGCAATCCACCCGCACTATAAGTTGCAAGGCTGATGAGTGCCGTGTTGCCAATGGCGCTGTTTTTTAGATAAGGAATGTAGTTGTCCGCGGTATCAGTGAGCGCCAATGTGCCATTTAACTCAACATAACTGGCAAGGGTTGCCGTAAAGGTTTTACTCACTGATCCCAGCTCAAAGATAGTGTCCTCTGATACGGGTATCTTGCGCTGTGTGTCGGCCAAGCCATAACTATAAATATGCGACTTGCCATCGATGATTATGCCAAACGCCATACCGGGAATCTGATATTCCGTCATCAAGCGCTCAGCTTGCGCATCGACTTTCTGCTGTAAGCGCTCATCAGACCTATCAAAGTCTGCCGCTTGAGCGTTTCCAGAAAGTACGAAGGTCGAGACGACTAGGCTAAATGCAAGTTGGGCTAGGTTTTTTTGGATTGATATTGTCATTGTCTATTTACTTATATCATTTAGGAAATAACGTGAGGAAGATGAGTATCAAAGGTAGCAGTTTTAATCATTATTTATTACGCTATTTTTTATATTTTTGGCTCTGATATCCGCTTTCTAATTATTCAACAACAGTAATAAATGGCGTCAAACTTTCAAATAACGACATACCGAAAAGAAAATCAAACAGCAATGCGTATATGGTTTGCTACAGTATCAGCCGATTATTCAGACTGAGCGCTAGTGAAAATGCCTTGAATTTCAATCATAACATTCAACCGCTATAGTAAGCATGATGAGAAGCACACGATTTAGTGCCCTATCAGTCCCAATAAAGGAATAAGCTATCCATGATTGCGCTCATTGAACAACATCCTCAGCTCATCAGCTTGGGACTGGTGCTTATTTTAACGATGGCACTGTTATGGCTGATACAGTATCTGTTGATTCGCTACGGTAAGTGCGTATTGGCGTTGCTCTCTCGCGGCGATCTTTGGCTGCGCGAACATATCGCACGTCTACCACTGATGGTACGTCTACAGCATCAATACCCAGCGCTATTTGGCTTTATCACCAAGCGCTTTGCCCGTGGTCACTTTTCTGGCCTGATACTCACCGTTTTGACATTCTTAAACATATATATTTTGGCGCTGTTTGCAGGCTTGATTGAGGATGTCGTAGAGGCCGACTCTATTGTGACCACCGATCTGTTTGTGTCGCAGCATATGAGCGTGCTACAAGATTCGACCATCGTCCCTGCATTTGTTTTTATCACCAGCTTAGGCTCTACGCCGATTACTTGCGTCATCATTCTACTGACAGCTATTCTCTGCGCGGTGGTGCGCCAGCCCTATATCTTGATTGGACTGCTGATCTCAACCATTGGCAGTACCACTTTTACATTTTTGAGCAAGATGATTTTTCAGCGGGCGCGACCGATCGATATTTTACTGATGGAACACACCTACTCTTTTCCCAGCGGTCATGCGACCATCAGTATTGCGCTCTATGGATTTCTTGCTTATATGGCGATTCGCTTTAGCCAAAGCTTTATTCGCCAAGTGCGGATATTATCGCTCACTATTTTGCTGTGTTTACTGATTGGGCTTAGCAGAATTGTATTAAATGAGCATTATCTTAGCGATGTGATGGGTGGATTTTTGGTGGGGACATTATGGCTGATCATCGCGATTAGTATGATGGAATGGCTGACCGCGAGAGGTAAAATCGATTGGGGCGTGTTATGGTCAAAAGGACAAATCTCACTGGTATGGCTGAGCGTCATCACAGTGTTTGTGGCTACGTTTATTTTTGCCAATATGTATCAATTTCCGTTGCTTGGGTAGTAATGTTGGCTAGAATAATCTTTAATACCATAGAAAAATAACGAGGACAGCTCCCTTGTTAAGAGGTATAGCTCTGTAATAACTTATAGCAGCATATTAAGCAACTGACTGATTCCAACAACCTTTGCTTTGACAGTCGAAAAAACTGACTTCGATATCACGTCCAATATTGTCATATATCATTTGAGCGACCCTATTACAGTAAGCTTGTTCATCACCATATACAGATACAGCTATTCTTTTAACGCTTGAGTATTTTATTCTTTTCAATATATGAATATCATGCTCTCCAAACCCCCAGCCAAATATTGTTAAACTCTTTTACGACGACGCTATGAACGCTGATTTCTGCAGGATGGTTCCAAATCGAGACAATCACCACCACGCCAGCAGGCTTGGTCAGCTCAACCAATAAGTCGAGCACGGCATTGACACTGGTACATTCGAATGCTACATCTACGCCGCGATTGTCCGTGATTTTCATCACTTCTTCTTTTAAATCTACTTCGGTAGGGTCCAAGATAACGGTCAAACCTTTGGCTTTTATGGTCATCAAATTTATATTAGTTCCGCGCCATAAAATAACGTATCTGTTTTATTTAGAATCGACTATATCTCTCTGTCGAATGCAGTGATAAACACGATAAATGAACAATACCGCCAAACTTATGGTTGCATCTATGCGCCATTGCGCCTAGTATTTCGTCCTTTTAAATAAAATCACTTCTCAAATATTTACTATAAAGCGAGGTTCGTTATGTCAACTGACTCAATCACAATTATTGACGGCGGTATGGGGCGAGAATTGGCAAAACGCGGTGCACCGTTTCGCCAGCCTGAGTGGTCGGCGCTTGCGATGATCGAAGCGCCAGAAATCGTCCGTGATGTACACCGTGATTTTATCCAAAGCGGTGCAGCGGTTATCACCACCAACAGCTATGCGCTCGTGCCTTTTCATATTGGTGCTGAGCGCTTTGCTCAAGAAGCGCAAGACTTAGCAGCATCAGCTGGAGAAATGGCACGGGCAGCAGTGGCGCTAGAAGGTACAACCACCAAGGTAGCAGGCTCTATCCCGCCGTTATTTGGCTCATACCGTGCTGACTTGTTCGATGCGGATCATGTAGAGGATATCGCCACGCCGCTTATCAAAGGTCTCAGCCCGCACGTAGACTTTTGGTTGGCTGAAACCCAAAGCTTAATCGCAGAATCGGTTGCGATTCATGATCTGTTGAGCACGCTAGACACGGATAACAAACCACTTTGGGTGTCTTTTACGCTGGAGGACAGTGAGCATTTGGATGTGCCGCGTCTACGCTCAGGAGAGACGGTGCAAGAAGCGGTCGCAACCTTAGCTGGTCTGAATGTTGCCGCCATTTTATTTAACTGCTGTCAGCCTGAGGTCATCGATCAAGCGCTCGATGTGGCGCAAACCACATTGCAGCAAAAAGATGCTCCGCACATTAAGCTTGGCGCTTATGCCAACGCCTTCCCGCCGCAGCCAAAAGACGCCACTGCCAATGATGGACTTGATGAGGTGCGTGATGACTTGACGCCGCCCGCCTATCTGGTCTGGGCAAAAAAATGGCAAACCCAAGGCGCATCGCTCATTGGCGGCTGCTGCGGCATTGGGCCTGAGCATATCGCGGCACTAAGCCAGCACTTTACAGGTACTTCCACAACACAGAGATAGCACGATGCAAAATGGACAAAAGATTGGGCTAACCATGCTCACTGCCATCGTGTTCAGCTCGATGGTTGGTGCTGGCATTTTTAGCTTGCCGCAAAACATGGCAGAAGTGGCAGGTGTGAACGCCATCATTGCTGCATGGGTGATCACAGGCGTGGGGATCTTGTTTCTCGCTGGCTGCTTTTTGCATCTATCCCGTCTCAAGCCCGAACTGGACGGCGGCATTTATACTTATGCCAAGACAGGATTTGGTGATTTGGCCGGCTTCTTTTCGGCATGGGGGTATTGGCTATGTGCCACCATTGGCGTGGTGGGTTATTTGGTGGTGGCGTTCGCAGCCTTAGGCAGTTTTGTGGATACACCAGACCAGACCATTTTTGGTGAAGGCAATACCTTATTGGCGCTGGCGGGCGAGTCTGTCATCTTGTGGCTGGTGCATTATTTGGTACTGCGCGGCGTCAAACAAGCCGCCTTTATTAACTTGCTTGCCACCTTGGCCAAAAGCTTACCACTGATTGCGTTTATTGTGTTTGCCTACTATGCCTTTGATATGCAAACCTTTAACGCTGATCGTACAGGGGCGACCTTAAATACCCCCTTTATGGATCAGGTAAAAAACACCATGCTTATTACCTTGTGGGTGTTTACGGGTATAGAAGGTGCGATTGTTTTATCACAACGTGCCAAGAAACGCTCTGATATTGGGCGCGCCACCTACATCGGTGTGCTTTTGGCGCTGGTGCTTTATATTGCCATTACCCTACTCTCACTTGGGGTCATGAGTCGCGTGGATGTGGCCGCATTAAGTAACCCCTCGATGGCAGGCATCATGGCACAGATGACGGGTAGTGTGGGCAAATGGGTCATTAGCATCGGGCTGATTGTTTCGGTACTGGCATCTTACTTAAGCTGGATTCTGTACTCAGCAGAAGTGCCGTTTACCGCTGCGAAGTACAATGCGTTTCCGCGTATCTTTACTAAGCAAAACGAGCAAGGCACGCCGACTGCCTCACTGATGCTGACCAGTGCGACCGTGCAGCTGTGCTTATTAATGATCTTTTTGACGGGTGAAGGTTATAACACCTTGGTCATCCTCTCGACCTCTATGATTCTTATCCCTTACTTTTTGGTGGGAGCGTATTTGGTAAAAGTCTCATTTGCCCAATCAGAGCGCTGGCATATCAAAGCCATTGGTTTGGGCGCAAGTGTGTACGGCGTTTGGCTGATTTATGCGGCAGGCGTTGATAATCTGTTATTGTCATTATTGCTCTATATACCGGGCTTGGCGATTTATTACTATAGCCGCTATCAAGCAAAGCACGCGCTGAATTAATTAAGCGCACTACCCCTTAACATACCCTTAATAAAAAAGTCCAAAAACCAACGTTTTTGGACTTTTTTATTAGAATATCGTTGATCTAAAGAATGGTCTTAGCACCCTTTATACAGCTAATGTCTCCAAATCAATCACTTGATGACAGTAATGACGCATGATGTGGTGATCGTGACTAACCATAATCAATGTACAATCTTGCGCTTTGCACTGCGTCACCAGCAAATCCAGCGTTTCCTTTTGCGTGATGGGATCGAG
This sequence comes from Psychrobacter halotolerans, assembly GCF_039680845.1. Taxonomy (NCBI): domain Bacteria; kingdom Pseudomonadati; phylum Pseudomonadota; class Gammaproteobacteria; order Moraxellales; family Moraxellaceae; genus Psychrobacter; species Psychrobacter halotolerans. Next base: position 424,381 of record NZ_JBDKWD010000003.1, read on the forward strand.
CCTGGACGTGACCTCATCGGCAAATAACAATACAGGGTTAAACAACAACGCCCGTAAGATAGCAACGCGCTGCAACTCACCGCCCGACACGTTCAACGCATTACGAGTCAAAATTCGCTCATCGAGTTTTAATTGCTCTAACAAATAAGGCACGCGACTGTCGTCTAAGCGATGTTTCTTAATCACGTCATTAAGCAAAGTTTGTAATGGCACATGCGGAGCAAAAGCGGCTGGTGGATCTTGGTAAAGCTTTAACACTTGATGGCTCTTTGGTTTTTGTTGCCACGTAATAGTACCGCTGGCAGGTTTTAATAGGCCGCATAAGGTGTCACCCAATGAGCTTTTGCCAATACCACTGCCGCCAATGACGCCCAACACCTCGGCCTTTTGCAGACTAAAATTTAAGTCTGTAAACAACACCCGCTTACCGCGAGCCAAGCTTAAATCTTTTACGCTGAGTAAATGTCTGTCTTCAATAATGCTTCTGTCTTGACTCTGCCAATTATGCGGTGCGGCGGCGATTAATTGTTTGGCATAGTCAGAGGTGGGTTGATTGAGCACCTGCTCGCCCTTACCCTGCTCCAACAGCTTGCCTTTTTTCATGACCATCATACGATCATTGGCACCCCCACTCAGTGATCTGGCGACATCGATATCGTGGGTAATCGTTAGCAGCGTGCCGCCTTCTTTAGCAACATTTTTTAGCAGCGAGATGACTGCTTGTTTGTTGGCTTCATCCAAGCCCTTAGTAGGCTCATCTGCAATCACAATATAGGCACCGCCTGAAGTAGCAATGGCAAAAGAGGCGCGTTGAGCCATACCGCCCGACAGCTCATGCGGGTAATACTCTGCTGATTTCTCCAACCCCAAACGCTCGATTTTGTCTTTTGCCAGCTGCTTACTGGTATTGTTGTCTTTTTTCGCCACAAAAAATAAGCTTTCCCACACCTGATCGATTACGTTCATGGTTGGATTGAGCGAACGGCTTGGCTCTTGCGGCAACATTGCCATACGTCTGCCCCAATATTCACATAGCTGCTGCTTAGTTAGGGCTTTATTTTCAATCAAGATGTCACCTTGCGCAACCAATTCATCAGGCAACGCACCCATAATGGCTTGAGCAAGTAAACTTTTACCTGAGCCTGTTTCGCCCAAAATGGTAACGTTTTGCCCTTTATGCAGCGTCACACTGATGGGCTCAACTAAGTCTTGACCCAACTTAGTAAATACCGCTAAATTATCCGTTTGTACCAAGATATTTTTTATTGACGCTTCTTTTACCGACGACTCTTTTACTGATGGCTCTGTTATTGGTGAGTGTTCTATCATTTTGTTTTCCCTGAAATCAGTTGTAAGCTTAGTACCAATATAAATACCGCAATAATAGGCTGGAGAAAAACAAACGGCGCTTGATAGTAATAAGGGAACAACTCCGTCATCATCAATCCAAGCTCAGCCGTGGGTGGTCGTAAGCCTACATTGATAAATCCCAGTGTGGCGAGCGCCAATACCGCATTGCCTGCGGCGAACGCGCTAAGGGTTGCGACAACGGGTAAAATCTTTGGTAAAAAATGGCGTTTAAAGCAATAAAAAAAGTCCATACCCATCAGACGTGAGGATTCAATCTCGCGGCTGCTAGCAATGGTTTGGGTCATGGCGCGCACCATACGAAAAAACTCGACCCATAACACCAATGAGATACCAAGATACAACGACCAAAAGCTATTGGGCGCGATGGCGGCAAACAACAATACAAACAGTAGCCCTGGTAGCGCCATGACAATGTCGCACAAAAACCGGCAGACAAAGTCGATCCAGCCACCAAAATAACCGCTCAATACGCCCATGAGTAAGCCAAAAAATAAAGCAAAACCCACTGACAATATAATCAAGGAGAAAGACAGACGAATGGCAGAAGCGACCCTTGCCAGCATATCTCGGCCAAAATGGTCGGTACCAAACCAATGACTGGCACTCGATGACTGCAACATACCGCCCAAATCTTGGACATTGGCATCTATCGGATAGTAAATGGGCTGCAAGAAGGCGAAGACTAATAATAAGAGGAGTAAAATACCCCCAAAACGTTGGGCAGGTTGTAGTTTGCCAAATGAGTTATAAATATTCATGACACAGGCTTTCCTAATTTGTAGGTAGATTTGTTTGTGATAACCGCTAACGTAATGAGAGTTAGCGCGCAAGATCAATACGTGGATCAATCAAGCCACTTATCAGATCCACCACCATGTTTAGTACCACAAACATACCACCCATGATGAGCGCAGTGCCTTGTATCATCGGCACATCACGCGCAACAATCGCATGTACCAAGGCATGACCACTGCCCGGCCATGCAAACAAACTCTCCACAATCACTACCCCTTCCACCAAATAAACCAGCTGTACTGAATGATAAGCTAGAATTGGAATGGCCACATTGCGTAGGCCATGTCGACAAAACGCCGTCCATTTACTAAGCCCCTTTAACTGCGCAAACTGGTAATACTCCGACGTTTGCACTTGAACCATCGCGTGACGACTCACTCGAACTGACACGGCTGCCAGCCCAATCGCCAGCGTCAGCGCGGGCAAAATATAATGCTGCGGCGTGCCATATCCGGCGGCGGGTAACCATTTGACTTGTACAGCAAGCAGCGTAATCAACGCAATACCAATAATAAACACGGGGACAGAACGCAGCACCGTACTCACCACCAAGGTCAAGCGATCAAAGATGCCACTAGGTCGCTGCGCCGCAAGTAAACCCAACGGCGGCCCGATAATTAATGAGGCAGCAAGTGCAGCAAGTGCTAACGCCAAGGTATGGCCAAATTGATGCGCAATCTCAGTCCATACCGCCTCACCGCTCACCAGTGAATGCCCCAAATTAAACTGTGCCAAATCCACCAACCAATCAAAATAGCTTTGCCACCACGGCTGATCCAAACCAAGCTCGGCACGTACCATTGCCGCCGCCGCCGCGTCCGTTTGATCATAACCGTAGCGACTGGCCGCAATACGATACGCCATGTCCCCTGGCAAGCTGCGAGTCAAAACAAAAGTTAATGTGCCAACCGACCATATGACAAAGATCAGTTGTAATAAACGCTGCAAGATATACTTAAACATAACGATGAGTCACTATTTTCAAATTTATAAAGCGAATTACGGCAACAGCTAGGGTTTGAAGATAGGCCCTAATTACCAAGACAGTTTGTTCAAATAAAAGTTGCGTTCTAAACCGTCAATCTCTAAGCCTTTTAATGACTTGTGAGCCGCAGCATTTTGTTGGTAATACACCACAGGTACAATCGGACGTTCTTCAAAAATAATGTCTGAGACCCGCTGTTTGGTGGCTATGTCATTGCCTTTGGTCGTTTCAAGCGTTAATAAATTTTCGGTCAATTCAGAATTTTGCCAATTCATGACGCCCCAATCACTGCCTTTTGGATCAAAGTCTTCGATGAGGGAACCAACAGGATCAGGCGTCATGCCATAGTTACGTGCGTAGAGCGCCATCTCTAACGTGCCATCTTGATGACCGGCCGCAATATCTGAAAAATTACCGACCGATACATCCACATCCACCCCGATTTTTTTCCACTGGGCTTGTAGCGCCGTCGCAATAATAGGCAGCTCTGGACGGTCTGAAAACGTGCGTAAAACGAATGTAAATGGCTTGCCATTTTTTTGTAGCATGCCATTAGCATCTTCTGTAAAGCCCAAGCTTAAAAGACGCTGTTTGATGGCTTGCGGATCAGGCGCTTGTGTGGTGGTTTTGATTTGCCAATCTTTAAAGACGGGCGGCAATATCTGCTCAGCCACAGCATTGTCTGCACGCATCACCGACTCAGCAATGGCTTGTCTGTCAATCGCATCACTAAGTGCTTGGCGAACGTTAACATCACTGAACAATGGGTTTTTGGCATCGACTTTGTACTGAATGGTACGTGCCAGCGATTTTGATTTGACTTGCATATTGGGATCTTGTTGCAAGCGCGAAAGGCTCGCGGAATCGAGAGTAAAGACGAGATAGTTTGGCTTACTTTGCGCCAATAAGGTGCGGGTTTCGCTACGGCTATTGGCGAGATACGTGACGTCTTGAATCTTGGCTTTTTCGCCCCAGTAGTCCGCAAATGCTTTTTGCTCGATTTTTTGGGGTGGCTCGATTTTGGTCGCGTAATACGGGCCTGTCCCAATCAGCTCCTTTACTTCATTGTTATCGTCAAATGAGGATTTGGCCAAAATAATACTGGTGGCATGCGCAAGGTAGGCAGGGAACGACATCAATGGTTTTTCTAAGGCAATCTCAACCGTTTGGCTATCAATCGCCTTAATTTGTGAGATAAGCGCCGACTTCAAAGCGGTAGGTTTGGTTAGCGCAACCTCCAGACTTTTTATCACGTCATCCGCGGTTAACATCGATCCATCATGGAACTTGACGCCATCGCGTAGGACAAACGTCCAAACGTCGCCTTTGTCATTGGCAGACCAACTTTGTGCCAGCATGGGCTGTAAATCGGCATTTTGTGCCGTATCAACCAGCGTCTCAGCAAGTTGCAAGCGCTGGAAAATAAATCCGGATTTACTTGGATCAATGGACGTGAGCTCCCAAGGCGTGACCACGATCAATGCTTGCTGGTTAGCGCCTAGTGGCGTAGACGCTGAAGCTGCTAGATTTGTCGCTGGTTTTGCGCCTGCGATGAAATACCATGCCAGTCCTGCCAATGCGACTAAGACCCCAATTAAAGCAATCTTTCTCATAAAATTATTCCGTTATAATATAACATTTCAAAAAAAGCGTTATGTTATAACGAAAGCATATAAAGGTAAACAGGGGTTCTGAAAATAATACTTATTTATTTTGGAAAGCTGTACAGCTCACAGCCCTTTTATCGTTATTCATCAATAAAAAAAGGCCTCTACCTTTTGGTAAAAGCCTCTGTTGTATCTTACTAAACGAAAGTAATTTTAATGATTATCAATCAGTTCAGATTGACCACATAATGTTGTTTGTCGTATTTGCCCGCATAAGGAACAGCGTTTATCGAACGCGGGCGCTGCACGTGGTCGGTGTAATAGATAGTAATAGAATCTTCAAAATCTGAATATTGAATTTCATACTCATAGGTTGTATGTGCAGATAAACCACCCAACATATCCATGCTGTTAGCGCTTTCATAGATAATCTTGACATCAGATAATCGATAAGCGCTGTTATTGTTGATGACAATGATGCCTTTTTTTTGTTCTTGCAAATTTGCGGTACAAGCTGCTAGAAATAAAAAAATAATGCCAAGAGTCACGCTGCACTTAAACATCTTATGTTCCTATTTCTGCTCTACAACCGCAGTTTGATTTGACTAAGAAATTAAGTCTTAACTGGCTCAAAAAAAGGCATGCTCCTACTAGAAAAATAACTTCTAACAGAGGCATGCCCTCGGACGAATATGTTTAATTTTTTAACTGTATAAAATTAGCTTTTACGCATTATCGGCGATACGAATAATGGGTTTTAGCGTAATGCCATCTTCGCTGTCTTTTGCCGCTTGATTGATGTCTTTAAAGTCATAGTATTTGACCAACTTATCAAAGGCAAAACGGCCTTGTAAATACAGCTCGACCAACTGCGGGATAAAGATTTTGGTGGTCGAGTCGCCTTCAACGATACCTTGTATAGATTTGCCGCCCAGTAGCAAATCATTGACATCAAAATTGGCATCAGTATCCAAAGCAGGCGCGCCCACTACACCGATAGTACCTAGCGTGGCAAGTGAGTCAACACCTTGACGTAAGACAGCAGGAATACCCGTTGATTCTAACGCAAATAGTGCACCGCCACCTGTGATTTCACGTACCTTTTCGACCGCATCTTCTTCTTTACTATTGATAACATGAGTCGCGCCAAGCTCTTTGGCAAGCTCAAGTCGCGATGGTACGACGTCTACCGCAATGATGGTCGTCGCGCCAGCCACTTGGGCAGCGAGTACCGCTGAGAGGCCTACTGCGCCTGCACCAAAGGTCACAAAACTTGAACCTGGCTTAACCTTTAAGGAGTTTATTACGGCACCCGCGCCTGTTTGGATACCGCAGCCTAGTGGTCCCAGCAATTCGATCGGTGCGTCTTTTGATACTTTAATGGTATTGCTCTCAAGGCTGAGCGCATAAGTTGCAAATGAAGACTGCGAAAAGAAATGGTCATGCAGTGGGTTGCCATCCGCATCTTGAATGGCATTGTTGCCTTCCATGTCGCTACCACCAAAGTTGCGCGGATAAAACTCTTGGCAATATGGCTCATGACCTGAGTGGCACGAGCTACATTTTGAGCAGTAGCCATAAGACAATACCACGTGATCGCCAACTTCGATATCTTTGACCAACGGCCCTACTTTTTCGACAATGCCCGCGCCTTCATGACCCAGTACTAGCGGCAGTGGCACAGGGTAATCTTGATCTCGGACGATCATATCGGTATGGCACATACCCGTTGCGACGACTTTTACCAATACTTCGTCTGCTTTGGGGTCGCGGATTTTGGCTTCTTCTAGTGTGAACGGGCCTTCTTTTTCTCGTGTGACGGCGGCGGTTATCGAGGTGTATTCTGTTGTACTCATGAGATGAATCCTTTTTTGTTATAGGTAGTTGGGTCTAATGACAATTAATATTGTAGATAATTATCATGTATGCATGGTTGTACTTAATAGGCATTGCCAATCATCTTAGGCTACTTTTACCCTTAGATTTTTCAGTATTGTCTATAAAAATCCACACCTGTGACCCGAAATTTTTTATTCTAAATAGAGGGTTTGCTAGCAGGTCATGGTTGTTTTTATGAGCTGTTTTAAGAGAGCCTGTTGTTAAGAAAGTCTTGTTCAAAACAGTCGTCTTTGAAGTAAACATTGTTAAAACAAGCCTCTTCAAAATATACTTGCCTCTGGTCACTGTCAAGGCAAGCCATGGCGCTGTATCCGTTTTGATACAATTAAGCTTGAGAGGTTATGGTGCTAGCGTTTTTAATTTATCTATTTGTAAATCTAACTCTCGTTTTTATATCAAAAAATATAGCAAAAAAGGTCTGAGCGCTTACTCAGACCTTTGTATTTTAGCAATAACGCTATTTATCAAATTGAATAAAAATTAAAAATCAACGCTGACATCGAACAGATAGTAACGACCCGGTTCATTGAACGTACGTGCACCCGCATTGGTTGTCGTCCCCTCTCTTTTGATTTGCTTATCAAACAGGTTTTTGACCCCTGCGCCGACCGTGATATCGTCCGTTAGATTATAGCGTGTACTCACGTTGGCAATGGCATAAGGCTTACGCGAGAGTTGCGCGGTTTCTAGTGCGTCCCCCGTGGTAACAGATACTGCAGGTGCTTCGATGGTGCCGTAGTAGCTCACCCCAAAGTCTGTGTTCCAGCGCGGCGTGATGTCCCAATCGACATTTGAGTTCATGGTAAATTTAGGAATCAGCGACAATGGCTCCCCTGTATCTTTACGCTCTGAGCGGATATTGCCCGTCAGGTTGGTCGACCATGTGACGGTATCTGTGACAGGTACTTTGACAAACCCTTCAAGACCTTCGATGATTGCATCGCCTTGGTTTTCCCACTGAAAAACAGAGCGATCAGCGGCGATACCATCAGCAACCACACCCACCACGCCTACCCGTTCTACGCCAGCGCCAATACGATTGTCATAGTCGTTATGGTAGTAAGTCAGGCCAGCATTCAGCCCAGTGTCATCTTGATAAGTAAAGGTTAGCTCTTTATTCCAAGAGGTTTCATGATCCAGCTCAGGACTGCCTAAAACATAACAGCCGCGTTGATCTGTGGGTACGCTAGAAGGACAGCCATTACCACGGGTGTAATAAATATAGTTTGGATCCAGCTGATAGAGCGAAGGCGCTTTAAATGCACGGCTGGCACCTGCTTTCACTGACCAGTTTGGACTAAAATTCCAAGTGGTATTGACACTAGGCGACCAGTTGCTACCGGCTTGATCATGATAGTCAAAACGCACGCCAGGCGTAATATACCAATCAGGCGTCACTTGGTAGTTGTCTTCTAAATAGGCACCAATAAGATAAGAATCTGTCTCTGAGTCGCGTTTAGAAGGGTCTGCTTCTGTCTCACCGAAGTCAAAGCCTTCATCAAACGTCAAGGCAGACACCAATGGATTATCCAATCTTTCGCCGCGGAACTCAGCGCCAGCCGTTAGCGTGTGCTTATCAAAGTAGATGTCCCATTCAGATTTTGCATTCAATGTATCATAGGTCGCTTCTGTCCGAGTATATTCCATCTCACCTTCCGGTTGTGAGATTTGCCCTTCGTTACGACCAGCGGTGCCTTCATTGAGACGTTCATTTATGGTACGCGTATATTCAAGATAACTGTTGCTACTAGCATCGTCATACTCACCGCGATGAGTGAAGGCCGCGCCATAACGCTCCATCTTATTGGTTTCTTGACCGGCGAGCGCATCAACCAAGTCATCGTTTACCGTTTGAAACTGTGAGTCGCCCGCCCAGCGGTTGCTTTGATTGCTGTAATTGACCTCAAAGCCAATGGTGTTCATCGCATCCATGGCATATTCAAATAGCTGGCGTGCGTCTATATTTTCGACCCCTTCGCGACCTGCCGCCACAGAAGCAGATGGTCCATCACGACCATCGACAATCACCGCATCTTCTGCATTGATATAAGGGTCATCCCCTTCACTGTCGTGATAGCCCAATGTGGTGCGAAAAGACAGCTTGTCCGATAATGGGCCTGCCATATTGATGTTGGTGCGCCAGTTTTTACCTTCAAGATCATTTTCTGGCATCTCATAGTGGCCCGTCACTGAGAACTCTTTTTTGGTTGGGGCCTTGGTGATGATATTGACCACCCCGCCCATACTACCAGAACCATAACGAGCCGCTGCTGGACCACGCAGCACTTCGATACGTTCAATAGCGCTTGGCGGTACCCATTGCGAGTCACCGCGCGTGTCTTGCTCGCTGCCGCGGCCGGGGCGCACCGCATTACGAGACGTGGCGGGACGACCATCAATCAAAATAAGTGTGTTGTTGGGGCCCATACCGCGTAGATCGATTTGACGTTGATTGCCACGCTGACCGGAGGTAGACGTTCCTGCCAGATTGACACCCGGCATTTTACGAACGATTTCTGAGATGTCATTCGATAGTGACGCTTTTTCGATCGCCTCTTCGCCAATAATAGACAGACCAGGCGCTTGTGTCAGCTCGTCTCTTGCCGCGCGTACAACAATGGTATCTAGCGTGGTACTTGGTAGCGCGTCTTGTTCGATGCTTTCTTGTTGATTGATGCCTTGTTGATCGATGTCTTGCTGGTCAACACTTTGTTGATCAACATTTTGAGTCAGATTATTCTCAGCGGCAACGGCAGTTGTACTAAGAATAGAGGCAATTGCTAGGCTAAGCAGCGCTTTACTGGTCATTAAACGTTGCTGTTGTTGAGCATATACGGTTTTTTTATAAGTAGAAGGGGTTGGTAACGTTGGCATAAATAGCAATCCTAAAAGCACTTAGTGTCATCAATACCTTTCAGTTTTTGTGATAAAAAAAGCGTTATATGGCTTTGAACCCTAATGTTTCGACTTTGCAAAGCCGTGGTATCAATGGGCTTTATCAATCTGACTGGTTAAGATATTGATGCAAATCACATCTCAAAAAAAACAAACCGAAAAGTAGTTAACGATTCGGCAATAAAGTATGCACACTTTAGCAACATTATTTAGTAAATACAAATACTAATGATAATTATTCTTATTTAAATTATAAGCCTTAATATTTTAACTTAATTCTCATGCTCTTAGAGGGTGTTTGAAAAAGGAGGAGACAAAAGCAAAAGATAGATAGATCAGTATTAATCAAGAAAAATAGTGAGAATATTATCAAGATATTGCTGTGCTATTTGACGTTGTGAGGAAAATTTCATCCCTTTATATGACTATTAATTAAATTAAGGATACGCTTTGATGGAATGCTCTTCCCAGTTAACAAATTGACTTTAAAAATATATTTTTCAGTTCAATTTGTCAGCCTAGTTTTAATATTTGATAGTACATTTTTCATTATCAAGCTCTAGACTTGACAATATTTCAATAAACTCTATACTTTTATTGGTAAATAATTGATAAAAACTCTTATCCAAGCCATTTC